>PBNJ01000017.1 GCA_002723075.1 Flavobacteriaceae bacterium
AATCAATGTGATTATGATGACACAGGCCTCATCAGAGCATTCGATTTGCATTGGGATTGAAAGTAGTATGGCACCTCTTGCCAAAAAAATGATTGAAGACGATTTTGACTACGAGATTGAGACGCAACGAATCAATCCAATTTCCGTTGAAGACAAGCTTTCGATTATTGCTCTTGTGGGAGAGAATATGAAAAGCCATCAAGGAATCAGTGGGAAAATGTTTAGTGCGCTTGGTAGAAATAATGTCAACGTTAAGGCGATTGCTCAAGGGGCATCGGAGAGAAACATTACCGCAGTTATTGACTCTTCTAACACAAAACAGGCGCTGAATATCTTACACGAGGCATTCTTTGAAAAACATATCAAGCAAATCAATTTATTTATTACTGGAGTTGGAAATGTCGGAAGTAAACTTATTGAGCAACTTCATAACCAAAGTGAATACCTCCAAAGCCAGTTGAAATTGAATATAAAAGTTGCAGGTCTTTCAAACTCTCGTAAAATGGTAACCAACGCTAAGGGAATAGATCTAAACAATTGGGAAGACCAACTCGATAAGGGCGAAAAAGCAAATCCAACTGCATTCTTTGAAGCAGCAAAAAGACTACACCTTCGCAATTCGATTTATGTCGACAACACTGCTAATGAAGACATTGCGCACACTTATCCGCCTTACCTTAAGTCAAGTATTTCTGTGGTAACGTGTAATAAGATTGCTGCCGCTGAAACCTATGCGTATTACAGCAATCTCAAGCAACTTGCCAGAACCTATAACGCACCGTACTTGTTTGAAACAAATGTTGGGGCTGGTTTACCGATAATCGACACCCTCAACCACTTAATTACGTCTGGTGATAAAGTAAATACTATTCAAGCCATACTATCAGGAAGTCTAAATTTTGTCTTTAATGAATTCAACGACAAAACGACTTTTAGAGAAGTTGTTCAACAAGCCATGGATGCTGGGTTTACAGAACCAGATCCCAAGATTGACCTCAGCGGGGTTGATGTTGCGAGGAAGATTTTGATTTTAGCTCGTGAAAGCGGTTTAGAAATGGAGCTTTCTGACATCGATAACGAATCCTTTTTACCAAAAGCTTGTTTGGAAACTAAAGATAACGAAAGCTTTTTAGCCTCTTTAGATGATCACAATCATCACTTTGAGAAACTATTTACATCGGCTGCATCCAAAAATTGTCGTCTAAAATATGTAGCAGAACTTGTCGATGGCAAAGCTAAGGTTGGCCTAAAAGAGATTCCCGTTGGACATGACTTTTACAACTTATCAGGGAGTGATAATATCGTATTATTCTACACCGACCGCTATAAAGATCAACCGCTTATTGTCAAGGGAGCGGGTGCCGGGGGCGAAGTTACTGCTTCTGGTATTTTTGCAGATATCATTCGAATTGCAAAACAGTAACCATGAGTCATGTTTCTGTTTTTGCACCTGCTAGTGTTGCCAACATCTCATGTGGATTTGATGTTTTGGGTGTTTGCCTCGAAAGCGTAGGTGACATACTTCACATTGAAGAAGCATCAAAACCAGGGATAGAGATTACAGAAATAATTGGTCGAGATTTACCGCTTGAAGCAACAAAAAATGTAGCTGGAGTAGCTGGCTTAGCTCTTCTAGCCGACTATAACCCTGAAAGAGGTTTTAATATCAAAATTGAAAAGGGAATCAAACCTGGAAGTGGGATTGGAAGCTCTTCAGCTAGTGCAGCTGGTGCCGTAGTTGGAATCAACCATCTTTTGGGAAATCCTTACACCAGAAATCAACTAATTGCCTTCGCGATGGAAGGTGAACGTGTTGCCTGTGGAACAGCACATGCTGATAATGTTTCTCCTGTACTTTTGGGTGGTTTTACTCTGGTTCGCAGCGTTGATCCTTTAGATGTCATCACACTCAACTCCCCACTGGAGTTAATGATAACCATCATACACCCAGAAATTGAAGTCAAAACTGCTGATGCAAGAGCTGTTTTACTCGATAAACTACATCTCAAACAAGCCGTTGCACAAACTGCAAATCTCGGTGCCTTAGTCACTGGTTTATTCAAAGAAGATTATGAGCTCATCCGTCGTTCACTCGTTGATCACATTGTGGAACCCGTGAGATCTATGCTTATTCCTGGGTTTAGTGAGCTCAAAAAAAGAGCAAATCAAGCTGGTGCATTAGGAACAGGAATTTCTGGATCTGGCCCTTCGGTCTTCGCATTATCAAAAGGTATGGAAACAGCACAGAATGTAGGGTTGGCCATGCAAAAAGTCTACGATGAGATCGGAGTTCCCTATGATACCTACATCAGTCCAATCAATGAAAAGGGCGTAAAAATATTGTAAGAAAAATGCAATACTTCAGTTTAAATAACAATGCCAAGGCAGTTGGTTTTGAAAAAGCAGTACGATCTGGGCTTGCTCCAGATCGAGGACTGTATTATCCACAACAAATCAATCAACTCAAAGATTCGTTTTGGGACAACTTCTTATCCATGAGTCACAATGAGATTGCACTCGCTGCCATCGAGCAATTTGTTGGAGATGAGATTCCAAAACAAGAACTACAAAAGATTATAGAGGATACGCTAACTTTTCCTTTTCCAGTTGTAGAATTCAATGAAAATCTAGCAACACTAGAGCTTTTTCACGGACCTACAATGGCCTTTAAAGACGTCGGAGGGCGTTTTATGGCGCGTTGTTTGGGATACTTCAATCGGACGTCAACTGAAAAGGTCACGGTACTTGTTGCAACTTCTGGAGACACAGGAGGTGCGGTTGCAAGCGGTTTTTTGGGTGTTCCGGGAGTTGAAGTTGTAATCCTTTACCCAAAAGGAAAAGTCAGCCATATTCAAGAACTTCAACTGACAACACAAGGTCAGAATATCACATCTTTAGAAGTTGACGGGGTATTTGACGATTGTCAAGAGATGGTCAAAACGGCTTTTCTCGATGAAACATTAAAACCACATCGCAATTTGACTTCTGCCAACTCTATCAATGTTGCACGTTGGCTACCACAGTCGTTTTACTACTTTTTTGCGGTACAGGAATTGATGAAAAAAAAGGCCAATAACCCATTTGTATTCTCCGTTCCAAGTGGAAATTTTGGAAATATCTGTGCTGGTTTCATCGCTAGAGAACTGGGGCTCCCAATATCTCATTTTATCGCTAGTACAAATCAGAATGACACCTTCCCTAGATATATGGAAAATGGGATCTTTGAACCAAAACCATCTGTTCAAACCATTTCAAATGCAATGGATGTTGGGAATCCGAGCAATTTTGATCGGATTAGCAAACTCTTCAATCAAGATTTATATCGACTCAAGAACGTTTGTTCTTCTTATTGTTTCTCTGACAAAGAAACAAAAACAGCAATGCAAGATCTCTACGAAAACTTTAGTTATATTTCAGATCCTCATGGTGCTGTCGGGTATTTGGGCTTGCAGAAATATTGTGAAAATAATCCTGAGGTATATGGTGTATTTTTAGAGACTGCACATCCTGTCAAGTTTTTGAATGTAGTCGAAAAAGCAATCAAAACTAAAGTGAGTATCCCACCACAGATTGAAGAAATCATGGGCCGAAATTCTGAAAAAACTTCCATTTCTTCTTATCGTGAACTCAAAGAGTTTCTAATCGATAATGCTATCTAGGACTGGCAACACAAATTCATCGAGGGGACTATCCTGAGCGATCATTTTTTCAATTTTGTCAATTTCTCTCGGAGCTGCGGCTGAAAGGTTTACAGGTCCGCTTGGTGTGATTAAAATATCATCTTCGATGCGGATTGCTATGCCCAACCATTTCGGATCACATGGACTGTTTGGAGGTATATAAATCCCAGGCTCAACAGTAATGACCGAATTGGCTTGTAAGGGACCATAAGTACCAGGATCATGAACATCGAGACCAATATAATGAGATGTTCCATGAGGGAAGTAAGTTCGAACCTCCTCCGCAGATTCTATAATTCCAAGATCCGTTAAACCCTGTTGAATGACAGAACGAGCCACACGATGAGGGTCAGAAAATGAAGCGCCAACCACAGATGCTTTTATCCCCGCATTTTGTGCTGCTAACACTATATTATAAATTTCAGCTTGTTCTTTTGTGAATGTTCCATTTGCAGGAATTGTCCTGGTCACATCAGCAGTATAATTCTGAAATTCAGCGCCTACATCCATCAATACAAGCTGATTGCCAACCTGCTCAGAGGTGTTTGCAGTGTAGTGAAGAACACAGCCGTGGGCACCTGCACCAACAATTGAGGGATAACCAACGTGTTTCGCACCATACTTTTTAAATACAAACTCATGGATTCCTTGCAGTTCACGCTCTGAAATCTCAGGATGAATTGCTCTCATTACCTCAATCTGTCCAATCGCTGACATTGCAACGGCCTGTTTGAGTATGGCAATTTCTTGTTCGGTTTTAATTTCTCGTAAAGAACCTACAATTGAAGGTAAAACCTCTTGGTCAATGGTAAACGTGGTATCCTCAGGTTTACGAAGTTGGGTTTGTTCAAACATAAATCCATTAAACGCTGCCTGAAGAGCAAATAGGTCAAATGCATTTCTTGATTGATCTCTGACATCGTTGAACAATGGGAAATGATAAATGGTATTAATTCCTAGTAGTGATGATAAAAAAGAGGAAAATCGAGTCGTACTCAACACCTTATCAATTCCAAATTCTCTTTGCGTGGCTTCTGGGCCTTTGATGTCTCCTTCCCATAGCGCATAGTAGGGATCACGATCACGAACAAAAAGGATCTCTTGGGTTGATGAATCTCCAATTTCGGTAGGTGTGCCGAGTAAAACGAGAACGGCATGAGCTTCTTGAAAACCAGTGAGGTAGTAAAAATTTGGGTTTTGATGGTATGGATGATCCACATCATTAGATCTATTGCGAATTGGAGCAGAAAAAACCACTGAAATACTATTTGGGGGAAGTTTATCAAGCACCATTTGCCTACGCTCTTTATGAAAACTGACATCAAGAGCAGGTGGTGCTTCTGACTGAGACTGAAGAGAGATGGCACACAATAAAAGGGGAAAAAAGAAAAGACGAAACATTATTAACATTTGGTCCAAATTACATAAAATCCGCCTATTTTTGAAAAAACCCAAATGAGAAAAACACCACTTTATCAGTCTCATGTAGCACTTGGTGCTAAGATGGTTCCTTTTGCTGGATTTGAAATGCCGGTGCAGTACACGGGAGTCGTACGAGAACATGTCGCAGTTCGTCGTCAAGCAGGACTTTTTGATGTATCACACATGGGGGAGATTATGGTCAGTGGGCCAAAAGCGGTCGATCTCATTCAATATGTGTTTAGCAACGATATCAAGCGTTTGGATATCGGGCAAGCACAATATGGATACATGCCAAATGCGAAAGGAGGTATTATTGATGATTTACTCGTGTATCGAATTGATACCCAGAACTACTTACTCGTTGTGAATGCAGCGAATGTTGAAAAGGACTGGAATTGGTTAGTTACCCATAATAAGGTGTTTGGCGCCTCGCTTCAAAACCAATCAGATCAATGGAGTCTACTGGCCTTGCAGGGTCCTCAGGCAACTTCGCTGCTATCAAAACTCACAAAAACAGACATCGGCAGCATTCCATTCTATCGTTTTGATCACGGAAAGGTGGCCGGGGTTGATCAGGTTTTGATATCTGCTACGGGGTATACAGGATCTGGTGGATATGAGTTGTATGTTCAAAATAAAGGGGTAGAAAAAATTTGGAATTCCCTAATCGAAAATGGGGCAGAGCCATGTGGGTTAGCTGCTCGAAATACCCTTCGAATTGAAATGGGTTATTGTCTTTATGGAAATGATATTGATGACACTACCTCCCCCCTATCGGCTGGCTTGAGTTGGTGTACTTCTTTTTCCAAAGACTTTGTAAGTAAAAACCAACTAGAGCTAGAGAAAGTAACGGGTATTCACAAAAAGAGAGTTGGATTTGTACTTAATGAACGTGGGATTCCTCGACAAGGCTACGCTTTGGTAGATGAAAGCGGGAATGACATTGGCATCGTGACGTCTGGCACACAATCTCCTTCACTCGAAAAAGGGATAGGTATGGGCTATGTTTTGGGAGAGCAAGCAATAGTTGGAAACACCATTTATGTCAATATTAGAACCAAGCAGATTCCTGCCACAATCACTTCATTTCCCTTTTACCGTGCAATGTGAAACGAGTTTTACTTTTTGGCGGAAGTGGTTTTTTGGGGCGTGCGCTCTTCAAAGAGCTTCACCCTTACATGGATGTATACGGCACATACTGTAGTCAAACTCATTTCGCAAACAACAAACGGTACATGCATTATGACTACCGTGAAGATTCTCCATTAAAAACCTTACGCAGGATCAAACCAGATGTGATCATTTCCTGTCTTCGTGGCGATGCTGACGATCAATTTGTTGCGCATGATATGATCATAGATTTTGCTTCTAAACATGAAGCAAAACTCATTTTCTTATCCTCTGCCAATGTCTTTGATGGTTTTTGGCACTACCCCAGTTACGAACATGATAAAACTTATTCTGAGAGCACTTATGGCCTACTCAAAATCAAAATTGAAAATAAGGTTATGCGAATGCCCCCTTTCAGTTGGGCAATTGCCCGTTTGCCGATGGTTTTTGGAATAAATACACCTAGAATCATGGAACTTAAAAAAGCAATCGAAGAACAAACACCGTATGAAATCTTTCCCAATACGGTAATCAATCTCACAACAGATTATTTTGTCACGCAACAGCTGCATTACATTATCAATCGAAATTTATGGGGAATCTTTCACTTGGGAAGTTTAGATTTAATTCACCACGACGAATTTATTTTTCAGCTTGTCGATGGTCTTCATCTGAAAACAAAACCTATTTACAAACATGTGTATGCTAGCAACCATGACCGCTATATTGTGGCACTACCTCGAGACAATAGTCTTCCTGAGCATCTCCGCTTTTGTTGTGATGACGTGCTACAGAATACCCTACAAAAATCAATGAAATAAACTGCTGCCTAAATACGTTTTAAAAAAAGAATTAAATTTGATTGATTCGCACCAAATCTATTCTGCAACCATGAAAAACCGTAGCATCAAATATAACTTTCACTGGCATATTGCTTAAAATTGACACGCGTTGGGTTTTCATGAAAACCAGATTTTGATTGGTAAATTTAAATCTATAAAAATCACAATTATGAGCTTATTATCTGAAAATGTAATCCCAGGAAATTATGGGAAAGTGTTTGGCACAAATGCCAAAGATCCGCAAACCCTAGAAAAAATAAAATCTCCCTTAGAGTTGATTGACGGAGTAAAAGACGTCATAATTCATCTCGACGTGAATCAGTATACTGAGGATATTTACCCCTTGGTCCTACGGTAGCCAATAATGGTTGCAAGAACTCATTTTACTGCATTTGCATAAACACACACGGCTTTTTTATCTTTGTAGGTATGGGACGAGCATTTGAATTTCGTAAAGCCCGAAAAATGAAGCGTTGGTCGGCAATGGCTAAAACCTTTACTCGCATCGGAAAAGATATTGCGATGTCAGTCAGAGATGGCGGACCTAATCCAGAAACCAACTCACGGCTTCGTGCTGTGATTCAAAATGCCAAAGCCGCCAATATGCCAAAAGATAATATTGAGCGTGCCATAAAACGGGCGTCTGATAAAAGTACCGAAAACTACAAAGAGGTACTCTTTGAGGGCTATGCTCCGCATGGGATTGCGATTTTGGTCGAAACTGCAACTGATAACAACAACCGAACGGTTGCCAATATCCGTAGTTATTTTAATAAGTGCAATGGAAATCTCGGCACCTCTGGTTCGGTGGAGTTTATGTTTGACCACACTTGTAATTTTCGAATTTCGCCCGTAGGCCTAGATGTAGAAGAACTTGAATTGGAGTTTATCGATCATGGAGTTGATGAAGTGTTTGTCGATGATGATGGGATTTTACTTTATGCCCCATTTGAATATTTTGGCGCTATTCAAAAAGAACTCGAGCAGAGGGAAATCCCCATTCTTTCTTCTGGCTTTGAACGCATACCAACAACCACCAAATCACTTCCGCCAGAGCAGATAGAGGAGGTTGAAAAACTACTCGAAAAAATTGAAGAGGACGAAGACGTGCAAAACGTTTATCACACTATGGTCTAACACATCAATTTTTTTGCGCGCTCCAAGTCTTCAGGCACATCAATCCCGATACCATCAAATTGCGTTTCGACCATTTGAATTGTTTTTCCCATTTCCAAATACCGAATGGCTTCAATTTGTTCAGCCATCTCCAAAGGGGTTGGAGCACGCTGATAGAAATCAATCAGTGCATCTTTACGAAATGCATAAACCCCTACGTGTTTGTAGACTGCGGCATGGGTTTCTTTTGATTGCTGATGGGGAATGGCAGATCGCGAAAAATACAACGCACGATTGCACAAGTCCGTGATAACCTTAACAACATTTGAATTGTTTATCTCGTCGGAAATTGGAATCATCAACGAGGCAAGATCAATCTCTTTTTTGGTATCAGATTTGAATACCTCAATTAATGACGCTAATCCTTCAGGGCGTATAAATGGCTCATCCCCTTGCACATTTATGACTATATCGACATCCAAATCAAAAACTGCCTCCGCAATGCGGTCGCTCCCACATTGATGGTCTTTTTGACTGCGAACTACATCACCTCCAAAGCCCAATACGACCGATTCAATTTCGCTGTTGTCAGTGACGATAATTACGCGATCGAACAAACCTGATTGATACACATTCTCATAGGTGTGTTGGATTACGGGTTTGCCGTGCAAGTCGGCAAGTAGTTTACCAGGAAATCGACTGGCAGCATATCGAGCTGGTATGGCAGCAATGACTTTCATAGGACAAAATTAAGGCAAATCAATTGTTGTCAAAGTCTTCTTCTTTAAAACCAATGAGAAATAAGTGTTCAGATGCTCTAGTAATTGCTGTATATAACCAACGATAGTAGTCAACAGAAGGTCCCTCAGGCAAATATGGCTTTTCAATAAAAACACGTTTCCATTGTCCTCCCTGTGCTTTGTGACAGGTTAAGGCATAGGCGAATTTAACCTGTAAAGCATTAAAAAATGGATTCTTCTTGACCTCTGGATATTGCTTGTATTTCGGCAAATGAGAATAGTCTTGACGAACCTTTTGATACAACTCGTTCGATTGCTCATATGTTAGTGCGTGCCCTTCCGAGTCCAAAGCATCTAAAATCAAAACGGTATCAAAAGCGTCTTGATCGGGGTAATCAACCAACTGCACGTGAACCTTGGCAAAACGGAAACCGTAGAGTTCCTGAAAAGATAAAATTCGCAAGATTTCAATTACATCGCCATTTGCAATAAAACCCGCTTGACTATCAGGTGTTAGCCAGAAATAGTTGTTTTTAACTACCAAGAGCAGGTCTCCAACTGCCAAGTCATTTTCCAAACTCATGATTTGCGTTCGGATTTGCCGGTTGTACTGGTTTGCTCTTTTGTTTGAACGCACAATGATGGTGGTCTCTGTCCGCCCAACTTCTCTGTAGCCATCTTCAAGTGCGCCTTGAATATCATAGCCATCTTGCAAATGGGTAATATCGGTTTTATTTCGAATCAGAAATTGAAAATGATCATCGATGTTTTCATGCATAAGGTTTCTCAAATTCGTGGCATTGTAAAGGATTCCGGATAAGGCATCTTGTCGAAGAACTTCAGAAAGTTCAACTTCTGCGACTTCAGTAGAAAAGTGAAGTGATAAATAGTTTTGGTTTAAAGCTGGACTCAGCTCTTGCTTTACGGGGGGCAATTGGGCGGTGTCGCCCACAAAAACAAGTTTACACCGGTCTCCCTGTTGTGCATATGATATCAAATCTTGTAAAAGTGAACCGTTTTGAAAAAGTTGAGCTGAAGACTGTTCTTCGCCAATCATGGATGCCTCGTCAACAATGAAAACAGCTTTTCTAAACTTGTTTTTTTGGAGAGTAAATTTAATAGCACCCTGTTTATTTTGTTGAGCAAAATAAATTCTCTTATGAATGGTATTGGCTTTGGTCTTTGCATAGGATGACATGACTTTAGCAGCCCGACCTGTGGGTGCCATTAACACCACTTTGTAACCTAGAGTTTGAAGTGGCTTGAGCCAGGAAGCGATAAGGGTTGTTTTACCAGTACCCGCATATCCTTTAAGTAAAAAAATAGAAGACGAGGAACCTTGCTCGACAAAAGAAGAAAATCGGTGAATTGCTTCGATTTGGTCCGCAGTTGGCGGATAAGGGAATTCTTTCTGAATATGATCCTGGAAACTCATGAGTTGATGTGAGCTGTAAAAGTAAGTCCTTTTCACATTATCTATTCAAAAAAAATTGTAGTTTTGTTAGCATTCAAATTCAAAAATCATGAAAGTCGGCATTCAAGCAGTACTCTGGATTTTATGTGTCTTCTTCGCTTATAAAATTTACGATTCCATCAATGGACCAATCGCTTTTAACAACATTAAAACAGAACGATACGCAAAGGTAATTTCGAAACTCAAAGATATCGGAAATGCACAAGCAGCTCACAAAGATATATTAGGATATTATAGCGATAATCTTGATAGTCTAGTCGCATTCATTGATACAGCACAATACACATTAACCCAAAAGAGAGACTCCAGTTATTTGGAGTTTGATAGAGTCTATCGGATCGATATGCTTCGAGAAGTAATTGTCATTGATACACTCGGTTTTGCATCTGTTAAGGACTCCTTATTTAAGGGGTCAGATCGTTATAGAAACATGATGAACATTCCTGTCATTGGGCAAGAAGATACTCGCTTCACGCTTAAAACCGATATTTTAGATAACAACGGTTACCGACTTCCAGTATTTGAAGTAAAAGTCAGCAAGGATATCATCCTTTATGATCAGGACAAATACCTGGTCGCTATCGAAAAAGAAGTTGTCTCTGTTGATGGTGTAAATGGTCCCGAAATTACGCTTGGTTCATTAACCGAAGTAAGTACAAGCGGAAATTGGCCAACAACCTATGACTCAGCAAAAGAATAATATCGATTCGAATACAAACCTTGCGCTGTCCATTCTGATTAATAGGAATGGACTTTCTTTTTTGATATATGATACAAATCACAAGGACATTGTTTCTTTAAAATCCCACGACTTCGTCGATTATTCTCCCGAAGAAGAATTACATCACTTTATTTATAAATACCTCACTGAGCAAGAGGTTATTGAACAGTCATTTTCAGATGTTAGTGTTTGTGTCGTAAACAACCTCTCTTCTTTTGTGCCCCTACCCCTATTCGATAAAAACAAAAAAGCATCGTACTTGGAAAGTCATGCAGACGTTAGAAAGCAAGACTATATCTCATTTGACTCCCTACCATCTGCTCAAGTTGCAAATGTCTATATCCCTTATGTCAATGTAAACAATATGTTGCTCGAGTCATTTGGTAAGTTTTCCTATGTCCATTGCAGCAGCTTACTACTCGAGGTCCTATCCAAACAAGACGTTGACAAAAATGAGCCCTATTGGTTTGTTCATGTACAGTATGATTTGGCCTATTTCTTTCTAATGAAAAAGGGAAAGCTACACTTTTACAACGCCTTCCAATGGAAGAACGAAAAAGATTTACTGTACTATGCAATGGCGATAGCAAAAAATAATACAATTGAATTGGAGAAAGCAATCCTATGGATAAGTGGGCGTGTACGGCCTGGAGACGAAATCCATCAACTCTTGTCAAACTATGTGTACAAGACAAGTTTTTTCACCCCTTCTAAAGATCTCCATTTTTCGAGTTCAAAACCATTGCACCCACATATCCATACGCTACTACTCGAACTTCCGACATGCGCATTATAGCTGGAACACATAAGGGAAGGCGATTAAGAATCCCAAAAAACCTCCCTGTCAGACCAACAACAGATCGAGCCAAAGAAGCGTTGTTTAGTATTCTCAATCACAAAGTAAATTTTGAATCGACTCGTGTTCTTGATTTATACAGCGGAACTGGAAGTATTGGGTTTGAGTTCTGTTCTAGGGGCTGTACAAATGTGATTGCGGTAGACGCAGATCAAAAGTGTTCAAGGTTTATTGCCAAAACTGCAGAAGAGTTCGGACTCTCTGTCCAATCCATTCGATCTACCGTTCAGAGTTACCTGAGTAAATGTGTCACAGATTTTGATATCATATTTGCTGATCCGCCTTATGAGGGCGGGCAAGAGGAGTTTCAAATGATAAAAGATAGCATACAAACACGGAAACTACTTCGCCCTGGGGGTTGGCTGATCTTTGAGCATACCGAACAACTGGATTTTGGTTCTGATGAAGCATTTATAGAAGCGCGAAAATATGGGAGTTCTGTATTTAGCTTTTTTCAATTCACAGCTTAAGAATTTCCTGCGCGGAATAAAAGCTCTTTTTCTTCTTTGGTTAGACTCGCATAACCAGATTGACTAATCTTATCAAGAATCTCATCGATTTTTTCTTGGTTTACATCTTTCTGTTTTGGTTTTGGCTTTGGCTTTGGCGATCGATAAACTTTGCGAACACGAGTCCTTTTGAATGAAAACAAAGAGAAAAAAGACTTCCAAAAATTTGAAATCCATTGACCAAAATCATTTCCTCTAGAGATGTTTCGTTGATATAAAAACCCAATCAGTGCACCGCCCAAATGTGCCAAATGACCCCCGGCGTTGTTGACAGGAATTTGAATCAAGTCCAAGGCAATAAACAACAAGCCGATGTAGATCAATTTGATGTTGAACACAAATATTCTAACGTCATTATATGGCAAATAGCTACACATAAAAATCAGAACTGCCATCACGCCTGCGGAAGCCCCGATCAATCGAGGAGATTGACCTTGAAATGCAGGGAAAAAGTTATAGCTCAAAACAAAGGTTGCTCCGCCTACCAAAACCCCTAAAAAAAAGGTGTTGATGAAGAGCTGTGATTTGAACAGGTTTACCATCATGCGGCCGGCAAAGTGAAGTAAGATTAGATTCCAGAAAATATGTCCAAAATCACCATGGAAAAAAGCATAAGTAACAATTGTCCATGGACGATAGAGTAAGTCTTCAAAACTAGCGGACAGTTGAAACCAAGTAAAAAACTGATCAAAAGGAATAGAAAACAGAAATAATACGGTTCGCAAGAGAAAAGGCAAAACAAAGCAAGCGACCAAAATAACGATAAGCCGCTCAACCACTCCAAAAGTTTGGTATCGATATTTCATCTGGTCAATAAAATTCATAAATCCCAACGGTTATTGTTAAACTGCTGCTTTTTCCAATACCACATCATCGCATATCCAGTTACAGCTCCACCAAGATGGGCAAAATGTGCAATTGGTCCTAACGAATACGAGCTAAACCCAAAAAAGAGATCACTCCCTAAAAGAATCGGAACAAAGTATTTGGCTTTAATGGGGATGGGTAAAAAGATGATCATCAACTCCGTATTTGGAAATAAGAAGGCGAATGCCACAAAAATCCCATAGAGAGCACCAGAAGCACCAACCATCGACATATTGAATGCGGTCAGAAGTTGTGTGAGTTGACTTTGCGAAATTTCATTTAACCAAGCGGTATTGTATTGTCCCGCTTGCAATGTCTTTGTCAGGTCAGATACGGAAAAGCCAGCACCAACAAGTTGCTCAACAACCTCGCTAATCTGCAAATAATTAATTCCAAGCTGAAGAGCAGCAGCCCCAAGACCAGTAGAAAAATAGAAAAACAAAAACTTATTTCTCCCCCACATTTGAGCTAGTGTACCGCCAAACATCCACAAGCCAAACATATTGAACAAAATATGATTGACTCCTCCGTGCATAAACATATGAGTTGCAATTTGCCAAGGCGCAAACTTTGGGTTTTGTGGGTAGTGTAGCGCGAGTAAATCATAAGCTGAACCTCCCAAACTCATTGAGCCCAAAAAAAACAGCACATTGACAATGATCAGTTGCTTGACAATATCGGGAAGGGATCTCATAGATTGAATTTGTTTTGAATATCGTTATCTGTCATCGATGCAAATATAGCTTTTCCTTCTGGGCATCTTGAGGGTTCATCACATGAAAACAAATCTTCGATCAATCGGCTTTGAGCCGAGGGGTGTAGCTCCGTGCCAGTTCCAATAGAACCATATTTAGACATTGTTATTGCCATCATCTGACTGAGGTGACTCTCCTCCACTGTGGGGTCGTTGTCTAGATTCTCCAACATATTGGACAAAAACTCAGGAACGGAGTTTGGGGATAAGCTATTGTGAATCGCTGTGATTTCTAAGGAGTTAGAATCGGTATTTCCAAAGGAGAACCCCATTAACTCGAGGGTTTTTTGATGGGGCGTAAACTCAGCAAATTGCTGTTGGTTCATTTCGACTTGAATAGGGAAAGCAAGTACTTGGGAAGGAACACTTCTCTGTTTGATTTGACGAAGTAGAGATTCATACAAAACACGTTGGTGAGCACGTTGTTGATGAATGATGATCAAACCCTCCCCGCGTGTGGTAATGATGTATTTTTTGTGGAATTGCAGTGTGGGGGAATGGGTATTTATAAGGTCATCATCGAAGATTTCCTCATTCTGGGAAGGGATTGTCACATCTTGTAAACCTTCATACAATGGCTCCCAATCGTTTCCTTTTTGAATCTCGTTAAAGGGATTAAAATTTCGATCAACCTGTATACTTGGTAATTGTGTTGGTGGTTTGCTTCCCACAGGAACATCAAAGGATTGATTGCGGTCAAAATCTAGTACGGGGCTCACGTTAAACTGCCCCAAACTATGCTTGAGAGCCGACCGTATAATGGCATAGAGTGCATGATCATCTTCAAATTTGACTTCCGTTTTTGTTGGATGTATATTGACATCTATTGTTTCGGTGGGCACTGTCAAGTAAAGCATATAACCAGGTTGCATATTTGGACCCAGCAACCCCTCAAAAGCTGCCAACACCGCATGATGAAGGTAGGCGCTTTTGATAAATCGGTCATTGACAAAAAAGAATTGATGTTGTCTTGATTTTTTTGAAAACTCTGGCTTAAAAACAAATCCATTCAACTGCAAAATATCAGTTGATTCTTGAACTGGAACTAACTTTTCATTGGTGTTTTTGCCAAATACCTGAACAATTCGCTGCCGTAAATTAGCTGGTTCCAACTGGAACAAAACAGCGTCATTACTGAACAACTCAAATCGGATTTGATGATGCACCAAAGCAATACGCTGAAATTCATCTATGATGTGGCGCTGCTCAACATTATTTGATTTTAAAAAATTTCGTCTGGCGGGTATATTGTAGAACAGGTTCCTAACTGCCATTGAACAACCTGTTTCGGTTGCAACTGCTTGCTGGTCTTTAACTTCACTTCCTTCAATAGTGATTTCAGTTCCAACTTCTGCGCTCTTGGTCTTTGTGCGCAGCCGAACCTGTGAAATCGCGGCGATACTTGCCAATGCTTCTCCTCGAAATCCTTTCGTTGTAATTGAAAATAGATCTTCTGCCTTTTTGATTTTTGAAGTGGCATGTCGTTCAAAACACAAACACGCATCGGTTGTCGTCATTCCCTTGCCGTTGTCGATGACCTGAATCAAGGTTTTACCGCCATCCTTTACGATAAGTTTAATTGATGTTGCTCCTGCATCAACTGCATTTTCAAGCAATTCCTTCACCACCGAAGCTGGCCGCTGTACGACTTCACCAGCAGCAATCTGATTGGCAACATGATCAGGTAGTAAAGAAATGATATCTGGCATTTCTAGGATTTAAAAATGGAAAGATCAAAGTCAAGGATATACAAAGCGATCAGAATGAGTGTGGCAAGTACAATTAAAAACAAGCGAGAAAACCCCCTGTTTGACCTGTTGCGACTGTCACGCCGAGCAGCTTGCCATTGTGTACCAAAATCGTTTGAGTTGCTCATATCTCTATACTTTGAAAATGTAGAATCAAAATCGTATGGAGTATCATCTTTTTTCCCCTTATAAAACCTTGGTGTGTAATTAAAACGTCGGTTGGTTCGTTGTTTGAAAAAATTGATGCGCACAGTCTGAGGTTAGATGATTGATATCGAAACCCAAAAATACAAAATGTAACGTGTTTACTGACAAACAATCATTATGTATCTTAGCGGTCTATGAAAATCGAAAAGATACAACGCTTACAATCTCTATTGGAGACTACAAAACGGGTGGTCATTGTTCCCCATACCAATCCAGATGGAGATGCGATCGGAAGTAGTCTTGGCTTCATGCATTTTCTTCGTCAAAACAAGCATGATGCGCATGTGATAAGTCCAAATCAGTATCCCGATTTTTTGAAATGGGTTCCCGGCTCATCCAGTTTGTCTATCTATGAGGAGAATCCAATCATTGCAAATGAAAAAATTGCACAAGCAGACCTCATTTTTACTCTCGACTTCAATACCCTCAGCCGGATTGGAGAAATGGGTGTTCAAGTGGCAGCAAGTCAAGCACAAAAAATCATTATTGATCACCATCAAGAGCCAGACGACTTTGCAGACCTTACATTTTCATACCCTTCATTAGGCTCAACATGTGAGTTGGTCTACCACATCATTGAAGGTCTTGGGGGTAAAGACAATATTAACGCTGATATGGCCACCGCCCTGTATCTCGGTATTTTGACCGACACTGGCTCTTTTCGATTCCCATCTGTGACTCCCACGACACACCGAGTTGTTGCGAGTCTGATTGAGAATGGAGCAAATCCCAGTGAAATTAACCGCCGTGTTAGTGACACTGCTCATCTGGGAAGACTTCAACTTTTGGGAATTGCCCTCAATAATTTGCAATATGATGACAGTCTGCGTACTGCAACCATTACGCTTAGCCATGAAGAGTTGAAAAAATGTAANTTNCAAAAAGGTGACTCNGAAGGAATNGTNAATTANGGNNTGAGCATTTNAAACTGTGTNNTNGCNGTNTTGATGATNGAGCANCCNACAGATGGTTTTGTAAAAATGTCATTTCGATCAAAAGGAGACTTTTCTGTGAATGAGTTTACTCGTCAACATTTTTCTGGCGGTGGACACACCAANGCTGCTGGCGGAAAATCGGATCTTTCACTGCAAGAAACCCATAACCTTCTTCTCAAAAAACTAAAGCAATGTCAGCAAGACTTACAACAANCATAGTCTTTCTCTGTTTTGTCTTTTTNCTGACTGCTTGTGATCAACAACAGGCACGAAGACCCATACAACAATCCAAAAGCCAACATGTTGAAAATTCTGTTCAAAAGAATCAAATCCAATTGGCTCACGAGATTGAAATCATCGAACAATGGGTTCTTGCNCAAGAATCCACTTTTTCAGAAACCGATCACGGTGTTTATTACAGCTTTGATAATCCGAAAAATCGTCCCGTACTANACGTGGAAAATCTACAAAAAATATATGTNCGTTTTGAGCAATTCGATGGCGTGCCAATCTACGACTGGAAGATCTTCCAAAACCCAATGACCAATCAAGATGTGCCACAAGGTGTAGTCTTGTCCTTGCCGTATATTCCCATTGGCGTAGAAAGCACGCTAGTCNTAACTTCTTTTCTAGCATATGGCTCATCAGGTGATGGATCATTAATTGCTCCTTACACACCAATTGTTGCACGTATTTATATACCTTTAAACCAAAATAAATAATCATGAAAATCAAATACCTTTTCACTGGAATTCTATTCATAAGCATCGTAAGTTGCTCTCCCAAACTTGAAGATGGCTTGTATGCTAGAGTCGACACCAATAAAGGAGAAATTCAACTGAAATTAACTTTTGATCAAACNCCANTTACCGTGGCCAATTTTGTGTCTCTGGCAGAGGGAACAAACCGACAAGTAGATTCTANGTTTACTGGAAAANCATACTACGATGGATTGATTTTTCATCGTGTCATTGCTGATTTTATGATTCAGGGTGGAGACCCCACAGGAACAGGCCAAGGAGGCCCTGGCTACAAATTTGAAGATGAAATTGTTTCAGATCTCAAACACGACGGGCCTGGGATACTATCAATGGCAAATGCAGGTCCTGGTACTAATGGAAGTCAATTTTTTATCACCCACAAAGAAACCCCTTGGCTCGATGGAAAACACACGGTTTTTGGTCGTGTGACTAAAGGGCAATCGGTAGTCGATTCGATAGCGCAAAACGACACCATCATCGCAGTTCAGATCATCAGAAAGGGAAAAGAAGCGAGAAAGTTTGATGCAGCAGCTACCTTTGAAAATTATTTTCTTGAAAAAGACAAGATCAAAAANGATAAGCGGGACGCTTTGTCAGCATTGGAACAGTCGGCGACATACACAGAGAGTGGTCTGGGGTATGTGATTACCANAGAGGGTGATGGCGAAGCGGTTGCGATAGACAAAACCGTACTGACTCACTATGCCGTGTATTTTGAGGATGGGCGTTTGCTCGACACCAGTATTGAAGANATTGCAAANGCCTATAAAATGTACAACTCCAAACGACCCTATCAGCCAATCCCAGCCCGNGTNGANCCTGATGCTGGAATGATTGCTGGGTTTAAAGAGGGCTTGCGTCTTTTGTCGGTTGGCGATAAGGCAACACTTTATTTGCCATACGAATTGGCATATGGTGCCAACGGAGGACGTGGCATTCCACCTCNAACCAATCTGATTTTTGAGGTCGAAGTGGTTGGATTGGAATAAGAATCGTGCTTTGCGCATCTACAAATATTTTGCGATTTCCATCATTCCCCAATGGNTATTGTTACAGTGGATAAAGCGCAACCCGGAAATTGTTGATCANTTCTACTCGCAAGGCGTTTTTGTATGGCTGTCCAAGCTCACCCTTCAAGCGACTGCTTGGATCCCTTTTTCAGTTGGTGATCTTTTCTATGCGATTGCAATTGCTTACATCCTAAAAAGCATTTGGNATTTTAAACGTTTGCTTCGTTGGTCAACGCTGATTAAAATTCTAGGCTGCTTTGGTTTTCTTTTATTTTTATTCCATTTGCAATGGGGGCTACATTACCATCAAACAAGTTTGTCCTCACGCCTCAACGCTCCTTCAGACTACTCTTCTGAAAAGTTGGAGTTGTTTACANANCATCTAATTGAGCAAACAAATCAATTCCACAAAAAACTTTCTCGTAACGATTCTATCGCTGTTGAAGTCCCGTACACAACAGACAAAATTTTTGATGTTGCAACAAAGACTATTCGAAATCAACATCATTACCCAGTCTCGAATATCAAAAAATCGATATTCAGCCTCCCCCTAAGCTATATGGGTTATGGCGGTTACATAAATCCCTTTACACTAGAGGCGCAAGTCAATGCATATCAGCCCAAATTGCGATTGTTCACAACTTCAGCTCATGAGATTGCACACCAATTGGGCTATGCAGCAGAAGAGGAAGCAANCTTTATTGCGATTGACGCAGCCCTTCAATCAGAAGATCTATATATGCAATATGCAGGCTACTACTTGGCTTTGGGGTATGCCCTAGCCGATTGTCGAAAGAGAAAAGACATTGATTCCAAAGTGCTTTACCAAAAACTCAATGCAGGGGTTTTGAAGCAGTATCAGCAAGTCTCTGCATTTTGGCAGAGCTACCAAAACCCACTTGAACCATTGTTTAAGAAAAGTTATGATTCCTACCTGAAAGCAAACAACCAAACCGCAGGAATTAACAGCTACAGCTTGGTTGTTGGTTTATTACTTCACAAATATCAAAAGGACTAATCCAGAACAACTGGCGCACCTGCCTCCTCCATTTTAGCGGAAGCGGTTTTCACATCTAAAACAAAATTCTCAATCATCGGTTTGAGCTCGGCAAACAATGTTTTGGCAACTTCAAAACTTTCCATATGTAGTGGGGTTGGACCGTACGAATTGTCCATTAATCCATTTGCTGCAAAATAAAGTCGATAGNACAAGGTTAGGTTATCCTTCTCTCCGACTTCAGCTTTGGAAGAACTNCCTTCCAAAAGGCGGTCGACTGAATGCATCCTATCACGTAGGGCATGGAGTGTAGATGATAAATCTTTTTGGCTTGTCTNTACATAAGGAAGTGCTTTNAGCAGTGTTTTCAAATGCTTNCTGGACTTTTTAAATGAATGGCTTGCAAGATCTATATCCATATCCAGTGCCATGAGTTGGTCGATATAATCTTGTCTCATATCAGCAAGAGGATTTTTCAATACATTTTCTCGAATTCGATCTACCTCAAAAGATTGAGGCCCGATAAGTTCTGTGACCTGTCCGCCAATTTGCTGATACAAACTAACCGTGTAATTNCCAGGAGCAACATTTAAACGAAAAGCGTTTAGTGACTCTCGCTTAGAGTCGGCATTTGCCACACTTACATAGGGCTGTTTTAAATCCCAAGAAATGCGCTGAATTCCTTTCTTATGTGGTGTATAGATCCGATNAATCACTTCTCCAGCTTCATTTTGAATGACTAAAATCGCTTGCGCTTTGGGCTCCTGCTTTTCGGCATCAAGCACCTCCCATCCTGGAAATGGAATATCTTCTTCAGTCATTTTCTCTTTTTCCTTTTTCTGACGTGTAGCTTTGATGGTTTTGTGTCCATCTTTGAGATAAAAAGTAAACAGAGCGCCATAATCTGGATTTTTAGCTGTAAAAAACGATCCACCCTGACTTGATGTACCACCGCGAATCGGATTGTATTGCAGTGCCTTTCGTGTTTCGAAGAGAATCGCTGTTTGATCTAAACTTTCCGATGTAATACTTCGAAGTGGACTGTAGTCGTCAAGTACATAAAAACTGCGCCCAAAAGTCGCTAAGACAAGATCATTTTCACGTTTTTGAATGGCGAGGTCACGGACTGAAATCGTGGGAAGTCCAGTTGAGAATTTATGCCATTGATCCCCTTGATCAAAACTCACATATACACCGTACTCTGTTCCTAAAAACATCAGTTTTGGATTGACATGATCTTGTACGATTCTCCACACCAATGTTCCTTTCGGAATGCCGTTGGTTATCGAAGTCCATTTTTTTCCTCCGTTTGTGGTTTTGTACAGGTATGGAGCGTAATCACCATACTTGTGGTTATCAAGAGCTACGTACGCAACTTGGTCATTGTAAAGGTCGACTTTGATATCATTAACAAATGCAGTTGAAGGTGAACCAGGTAGCTTATCCACTGTCATTTTTGTCCATGTTTTACCCCCGTCATTCGTATACTGAATGATACCATCATCAGTACCTGCATACAATAGGTCAGGATTTGAGGTTGATTCACTAAGTGAGGTAATGGTATTATAGGTTGACATCGCATAAACATCCCAGGGATTGTCAAAACTTTGCTGACGACCCATAATCGGCAAAGCCAAACGCTCTTCGTCTTTTGTTAGATCACCAGATATCGCAGACCAGCTATCTCCACGATTATCCGATCTCCAAACACGTTGGGTGCCAAAATACAATCGCTTGGGGTCATGGTGACTCACAAGGATTGGTGCATCCCAATTGTAACGTTCATAAGGCTCTCCAATTCCACTTTGTGGCTTGATATATATGGCTTCCATTGTCGTTTTGTCGATTCGATACAAGTTTCCTTGTTGCCATTGCGCATACACAATGTCAGGGTTTCCTGGCTCGGTAGCAGGCTGATGACCATCACCCCCTAACAAAACATACCAATCTGAGTTTGTGATTCCATTGGTGCGAAAAGTTCGGGAAGGACCCCCTTGCGTATTATTGTCTTGTGTTCCACCATAAATGTTGTAGAATGGTTCTGCATCGTCAACTGCGAGTTTGTAAAACTGGGTCAAAGGGAGATTATTGACAAACTTCCAAGTTTTAGAATCGTCAAACGATTCATAGATACCTCCATCAGTTCCAAAGAGAAGGTAATTGGGATCGTCCTTTTTAAAAGTCAATGAGTGATTATCAGAGTGTTTGTTGGCCTCACTCATTGTATAGAATGTTTTACCGCCATCTTCAGAGACCAGTGCGCGGACATTCATTAAATAGATCCTATCAAAATGGTGTGGAGAGGCAATCAACTCTTGGTAATAGTGAGGTCCTGTACCTCCAGAAACTGTATCTGACATTTTAGTCCAGCTACCACCACTGTTTGATGACCGATAAACTGCTCCCTTGCGGCGATCAAGTTCGATTGCGGCATAAAGAACCTCAGGGTTAATTGGAGAAATTGCCAACCCGATTTTACCCATATTTGATGAGGGTAATCCATTATGGATTTTAAACCAAGTTTCTCCTCCATCAACGCTTTTGTAGAGAGAGGTGCCAGGCCCTCCCCCCATATGGGCAGCGACATTTCTGTGACGTTGCCAACTCGCAAGATAGAGTACGTCTGGGTTGGTTGGATCAATGACAAGATCCGTGACCCCTGTCCACTTGTTGATGTTGAGTTTATTTATCCATGTTTTACCTCCATCTGTGGATTTATACAATCCTCTTTCGCCTCCTGAGCTCCATAATGGACCTTGAGAAGCGACCCAAATGGTATTTGAATCGGTAGGATGGACGATAATTTTTGAAATATGCTCGGACTGTTTTAAGCCCATATCTTGCCAGGACGTACCTCCGTCTGTACTGCGATAAATCCCATGACCGATACCAACATGACGCCCACCAACATTCTCTCCAGTCCCAAGCCAAACAACAGACGAGTTACTCGGGTCAAGGGTGATACATCCTGTTGAATAAAAGGACTCATCATCTGTCAATGGTGTCCATGTTGTCCCAGCATTTGTGGTTTTCCAGGTCCCACCAGAACCAACTGCGACATACCAAATATTTTCGTTAGTTGGGTCGATGGCAATGTCAGCAATACGACCTGACATAAAAGCAGGGCCGACACTGCGAAAAGAAAATCCATTTAAAACAGATTTGAGACCGGTTTCTTCCTCATCTGACTGGGCAAATGAAAAAGAAAAAATGAGCATAAATGAAGCATACAAAAGATGTAAAAAAATATTTTTCATGATTACGACTTTAGGAATTAACGGATTAAATTACAAAATATTAAAGATTAATAAACTTTTCAGATCATAAAATCGTTGAACCTATCTATTTTTACAACCGAAATGAAAGTCAAACAATCTATTGAGTTAACGCTGACAGGGATTGCCGCGAAAGGTATGGCAGTTGGTCGAACATCTTCAGGCGTCGTTGTCTTTGTAAAAGATGCAGTTCCGGGAGATGTTGCCATCGTATATCTTTACAAAAAAAGGAAAAGTTATTTTGAAGGAAGACTTGAGAAATTAATCTCTCCTAGTAATTATCGAATCCCAGCCATATGCAGTCAGTTCGGGGTTTGTGGTGGTTGTCAATGGCAAAATTTATCGTATACCGGCCAGCTCAAGCACAAACAAGAAGAAGTCTATCAAAATTTTACGAAAATTGGATCATTTGATTTTCCAAAATTTAAAGATATTGTTCCGAGTAAATCGCAATTCAATTACCGAAACAAAATGGAGTATAGTTTTTCTAACAGTCGTTGGCTTACTAAAGCCGAGATTGAATCCGGAGAAGTCATAAACCGCAATGCCTTGGGGTTTCACAAACCGAGGATGTGGGATAAAATTGTTCATATTGAGGAATGCTACCTACAGCAAGAACCAGGAAATGAAATTCGAAATTTTATTCATCAATATGCCCAAGATAATGGAATCTCTTATTTTGATCTAAAACTGAAAAAGGGCCAATTACGAAATATGATGATTCGAACGACAACAACTGGGCAAATTATGCTTGTCATTCAGTTTTTTGAAGACCAACATGCACAGAGGAAGGCCTTGTTTGAAGCAATCCTTACCAATTTTCCGTTAATCAGCTCTCTCCAGTACATTGTAAATCAAAAGGCAAACGACAGCATCTACGACCAAGAGGTGATTTTGTACGCAGGAAGTCCATTTATTGAAGAGGAAATGGAAGGACTTCGGTTTCAGATTACACCCAAATCTTTTTATCAGACCAACTCGTTACAGGCCTATGAATTGTACAAAATTACGCGTGACTTTGCAGGGCTTACAGGAAATGAAATCGTTTATGACTTGTACACAGGTTTGGGAACCATCGCTCAGTTTGTCGCTAAAGGAGCAAAACATGTGGTTGGTATCGAGGCAATTCCAGAAGCGATTACAGCTGCAAAAGAAAATGCAAAAAGAAACAAATTGTCCAACTTGAGCTTTATTTCTGGCGATATGAAAAAAGTGTTTACAGATGATTTTATCGCTGCCCATGGAACACCAGATGTTGTGATAACAGACCCCCCTCGTGAAGGGATGCACAAAGATGTTGTTCAGCAATTGATTGCAGTTCAACCACAGCGAATCGTTTATGTGAGTTGTAACTCCTCTACGCAAGCGCGAGATTTAAATTTGTTAACCGACCATTATGCAATTCAAAAAGTGCAGCCAGTCGATATGTTTCCCCACACACAACACGTAGAAAATGTTGTACTTTTGGAGAGAATCCATGCGTAAAATCTGGTTTTTCTTTTTGTTTCTTTTTCTCAACTCCAGTTGTGAGCCAGATGATGTGTGTAGTGAGGCAAACCCATCGACTCCACAACTTGTTTTTCGATTGTACGATTCAAGTCAACCAAATGAACTTAAAGCTGTAGATACCTTACGGATCATGAGTTTGGGCGATCAAGCTCCGCTTGAATTTATCAATACCGATTCGATTGTATTTCCTCTTCAAGTCAATGCCAATAAAATAAATGCAGACTTAACCATTTCTAATGGGACCACAGATCGTATTGAAATTGATTATCTATCTAATGATGTTTATCTGAATCGAGCATGTGGATTTCAAAGCACATTTCAAATCCATACCATTGAAGTTGACCAGCCCGCCAATTGGATAAATTCAATTGAGATTGTAACAAATGAAGTCATCATAGACACCCTAGCCAATGTTAAAATCTATCATTAGCGGTTTATTCCTTTTTATGGTTTGCATTGGCTATGGCCAGGATAGCATTCCCAAATACACCGAACGATATAGTCTTCGTTTTGGAATTGATATGAGTAAGCCCATTCGCTCTGTAGTGGAAGATCACTACAAGGGTCTCGAGCTCACAGCTGATTATCGACTCACGCAGACCCTGTATCTTGCAGGGGAAATCGGTATGGAAAACAAGCGAGTGGTTAGTGAATCCCTTGATTTTCAGACATCAGGGGAATACCTCAAGATTGGGGTTGATATAAATTTATTTAAAAATTGGAAAGGAATGGAGAATCAACTCTTGGCTGGTTTCCGCCTGGGTAAAAGTAGACACAAACATCAGCTCCATGGCTACGCAGTTCGACAACTTAATCATTTCTGGAAAGAAGAATTATACAAACCGTTAAGCACCCCTCTCCACTACAACAACCTAAGTGCATATTGGTTTGAAATATTGGTTGGCGTAAAAGCTGAGCTGCTAACCAATTTGTATATGGGAGTCAGTGTACGGATGAATTACTTGATCAACGATAAGGAAGTCGATAATTTTGACAACCTTTATGTTCCTGGTTTTCATCGCGTTTCAGACGTTAGCCCTTGGGGTGCTGGACTAAACTATACCATGATGTACCAGTTTCCCCTCTATCGAAAATAAGAGAACACTCTTGCAATTAGATAAAAGGGCTAAACGGTTGCACACTAAAAAAAAATATCTAATTTTGCAGACCCTAGGTTCAACCGCTGGCGATGGTCGTGAATGTTGCTCTTAGTTATTTTTAGCTAAAAATCATGGAACACCTAGTTCAATATGTTCAAGACGAATTCGTCGAGAAGAAATCCTTTCCTGCGTTTCAAGCAGGTGACACCATCACCGTTTATTATGAAATTCGCGAAGGCGAAAAAGTAAGAACTCAGTTCTTTAAGGGAGTTGTGATCCAAATAAAAGGAACTGGCAGCACCAAAACCTTTACAATCCGTAAGATTTCTGGTACTGTTGGGGTTGAGCGAATTTTTCCTTTCAACCTCCCAACCATTCAAAAAATCGAGGTTAACAGTCGTGGTAAAGTGCGTCGTTCTCGTATTTTTTACTTCCGTGAATTGCGTGGAAAGAAAGCGCGAATCAAGGAAAGAAAGAATTAACAATTCTCATTTCACAAATACCTCCTTTTTAGGAGGTTTTTTTTTGATTTCCTATTTTTTTTAAGGTATTCGTTCGGATCGTTTAAAGAAAACGAATTCTATTGTAAAGACCTATGTCTTTTGGCTGTGGCGTTGTATATTTGCGCCACCAAAAAAAAATTATGTCCAAAATTAAAGTTGTAAACCCTGTCGTTGAGATCGATGGAGATGAAATGACAAGAATAATCTGGAAGTTTATCAAAGAACAATTGATTCTTCCCTATTTAGATGTTGAGCTTTTATACTATGATTTGGGACTTGAGAGCAGAGATGCAACAAATGATCAAATTACGATTGATGCAGCCAATGCAATTAACAAGCATAAAGTTGGCATTAAATGTGCGACAATAACTCCAGATGAAAATCGTGTAGAAGAATTCGGCTTAAAGAAAATGTGGCGTTCCCCAAATGGAACGATTCGTAATATCGTAGGAGGAACCGTATTTCGCGAACCTATCATCATGAAAAATATACCTCGGTATGTACAAGGGTGGACAAAACCCATTTGTATTGGACGCCATGCTTTTGGGGATCAGTACAAAGCGACCGATACTGTTATAGAGGGGAAAGGGAAACTAACTATGACTTTTATACCTGAAGATGGAAGTGAACCCCAAAGTTGGGAAGTATATAATTTTCAAGAAGGTGGAGTCGCAATGAGTATGTACAATATTGACTCCTCTATTTATGGATTTGCGCGTTCTTGCATGAATCGTGCTTTAAGTAAAGGATGGCCATTGTACTTCAGCACTAAAAATACCATCATGAAAGCTTATGATGGTCGATTTAAAGATATTTTTGAAGAGGTATATGAAAACGAATTCAAATCAAAATTTGAAGAAGCAAGTATTTATTACGAGCATCGTTTAATTGATGATATGGTAGCTGCTGCAATGAAATGGAATGGTGGTTTTGTTTGGGCCTGTAAAAACTATGATGGAGACGTTCAATCAGATACAGTAGCTCAAGGGTTTGGTTCCCTTGGCTTAATGACCTCTACTTTAGTAACTCCAGATGGAGAAATCATGGAGGCAGAAGCAGCACATGGTACAGTAACTAGACACTACCGCCTTCACCAAAGAGGAGAAGAAACTTCAACTAATCCAATAGCATCAATATTTGCATGGACACGCGGACTTGCTCATCGTGCTAAACTTGACAAAAATTTTGAACTGAATAACTTTTGTGAGGCACTTGAAAGAGTTTGTATTGAAACTGTTGAAAGTGGTAAAATGACAAAAGATTTGGCATTACTTATCCATGAAAAAAAGCTTAAAAGAGAGCACTATTTAAGCACCCAAGAATTTTTAGATGCAATTAAAAATAATTTTGAAAAATCAATTGCATAACTAAATGATTTCTTTCTAAATATTTTTTAAATAAAATTTTATTTAAAAATCAGTTATTTGTTTTAAAAGCAAGTCATTCTTTGCGCTTGTAATGATGTTCATACAATTCTTACATTTAACATCATAATAATATTGGATATGGATATCACACCGATTATTGGACAAATTCTTTTGCCAATTTCTTTGGCAATTATCATGTTTGGCATGGGACTTAGCTTGGTTTCAGGCGATTTCACAAGACTCTTTACCTATCCGAAAGCTGTGCTTGTTGGTCTGTGTAATCAGCTGTTGTTTCTTCCACTCATCGGATTCGCAATTGTTGTGTTGTTTGGTCTCAATCAATCAATGGCCATTGGTGTAATGATCATTTCTATATGTCCAGGAGGTCCAACAAGTAATTTGATAACACAAGTCTCACGTGGAAATATTGGACTTTCCGTCACACTCACTGCCCTAGCGAGTCTGATGACTGTATTTACCATTCCAATTCTATTGTCAAAATTCATAGCGTATTTTAGTGGGAACACAGATGTTGTTATCCAAATTCCCATTTTGGAAACCATGTTGCAAATTTTGGTGATTACCGTTATCCCGGTATCTATCGGAATGATGATTCGTAAACGACAAGAAGCATTTGCGCTTCGTATGGAAAATCCCATGCGAACTGCCTCTACTGTATTGTTTGTGATTATTTTTCTGATCATCATCATTGCCAATAAGGACAATTTAATTCAAGCAATGAAAGAAGTCGGGCTACCAACATTACTTCTCAACTTATCAACAATGGGACTGGGGTATCTAAGCGCAAAGTTATTTGGCATTACTGGGAAAAGTCAAATATCAATCACGATTGAAAGCGGTATTCAAAACGGGACATTGGCATTTGTCATTGCAACGACTATGCTTAATAATCTCGAAATGGGACTTCCCACTGGTGCCTATTCAATTTGGATGTTTCTCACAGGCGGAATTCTGATGTGGCGCTTGGGAAGCAAAGAAAATTAAGCATCTGAGAACTTTTCATTAAGTTGTATATTTGTCAAAATTGCTATAGAAATGCGCCGTATTGGTTGTGTAACACTATTCCTTTTTTGGCTTTATCTATTACCCGCACAAAACCGTGTAACCTTGAGTGGAGACGTCTCCGATTCATTGTCTAAAGAAACACTTCTTGGCGTATCCATATTAATCCAGGGACTCAACACAGGAACGGTAACCAATAACTATGGGTTTTACTCTATTAGTGTCCCGCCTGGTGATTACACTATTTCGGTGCAATATCTCGGATACCAAACACTTCAATTTCCTGTCTCACTAACCGAAAACACCAAACAAAATATTCTTCTCACACCCACAGACGATGAACTCGATGAAGTTGTTTTGATAGATAATACAGAAAGGGTGAACATCAAAAAACCCGAAATGAGTGTGAATCGACTCCTTTCAAAAACCGTTTTACAAACACCTGCAGTTTTTGGGGAACCAGATGTGCTCAAAACCATACAGTTGCTTCCTGGTGTAACTAGTGCTGGTGAAGGTGCATCTGGCTTTAATGTTCGTGGTGGTTCTGCCGACCAAAATCTGATCCTATTAGACGAAGCAACAATTTACAACTCTTCTCATCTATTTGGTTTTTTTTCCGTGTTTAACCCCGATGCAATAAAAGACTTACGACTCTTCAAGGGCGGCATTCCTGCCAAGTATGGTGGTCGACTATCTTCCGTTTTAAATATCTATCAAAAAGAAGGGAACAAGGAAGAATTTAAAGTGAATGGAGGGATTGGACTCGTAACCAGTCGTTTACTTGCCGAAGGGCCTCTTGGAGATGGGAGTTTTGTGATTGGAGGAAGGGGAACTTACGCACACCTTTTCCTGAAGCTCACCGATAATCCAAACAGTGCGTATTTCTATGATTTGAATACAAAAATGAGCTTTCCGATCAACGATCAAAACAAACTTTACCTATCGGGTTACTTTGGTCGTGATGTGTTTAATATAGATGACAGTTTTGTCAATACCTATGGAAATGCGGTATTTAATTTCAGGTGGAATCATTTGTTTTCACCGCGTTTGTTTTCAAATCTGTCCTTGATCTACAGTGATTATTACTATGGTTTATTGCTTGATTTCGCAGGTTTTGATTGGAACTCTGGCATTCAAAATCTTAACTTGAAATATGATTTCTCTTATTTTACAAATGACAAAACCAAACTTGATTTTGGAGTGCAATCAACCTATTACACCTTTAACCCTGGCTATATAGAACCTGCTCGTTTGGACTCCGGAATCAATGCGGAACAATTGCAAAAGAAGTATGCAATGGAACACGCCGTTTATGCGGATATCTCACAAAACATTTCTCCCTCTTTTTCTATTCAATTTGGAGTGCGTTTCAATCATTTCACAAGATTGGCACAAAAGGGTTTGTTTACCTATGCAAATGGACAATCAACACAGTTCAATTCCGCATTGGGTATCTATGAAAAAGGAGTTCCTACTGGAGAATACAACGCTGATGAGTCCTCTGCAACTTACAGCCACATCGAACCTAGACTCACACTATCGTATGCCATGGGAAATCGTGCTGTAAAAGCATCTTACAACCGACTCAATCAATATCTCCACTTGATTTCAAATACAAGTTCACCCACTCCTCTAGACATATGGGCTCCAAGTGGACCACTCCTCAAGCCACAACAACTCGATCAGTGGGCTATCGGCTACGTCGCTGAAACGCCAAGTCAGCAGAGTATTGAGATTGAGGTATTTTATAAAGATGTCAAAAATCGACTTGATTACATTGACGGGGCTGATTTGGTTGCCAACGATGCTGTCGAGCAAGTAACACTCCCAGGAGTTGTTCGTGCCTATGGTACAGAATTCCTATTTAAAAAGTCAGTAGGAAAATTGCAATACTGGTTGGCGTATACATGGTCGAAGTCTGAACAAAAAACAGCGGGATTGGGACTTGGTGATCCTGGAATTAATGCTGGCAACTGGTATCCCAATGCCTATGACAAGAGACACGATTTAAGTATCAATACAAGCTACCAACTCAACAACAAATGGAGTTTTAATGCCAACTTTATATACCAAACAGGTCAGCCAATAACCTACCCTGTGGGACAGTATGAATTTGGTGGCTTACGCGTACCTAATTATGGAACGCGCAACAGCAGTCGATTTGATGACTATCACCGCATGGATTTATCAGCAACACTGAAAAGACCTCCCAAAAAAGATCGACAAGGAAGCTGGATTTTTGGCATATACAACGTGTATAATCGTAAAAATGCTGCGAGTATAAACTTTAGACAAAATCGGGAGACACAGCAAAATGAAGCCGTGCGATTTTCCATTTTCGGAATTGTACCCTCTGTAATGTATCGAATTGACTGGTAATGAAAAAAATAATTTTTTTACTGATTTTAATATGTGTTTCATGTGAAGATGTTGTCACCATCGAGCTTCCGAAAGCAGCTGAACAAATTGTAATCGATGCGGAGCTCGGACGGCCACAAGGAGGCGGTATAGCCACACTCCGCGTACTTGTGACGAAAACGACTGACTTTTACAGCTCAGAAATAAATACTGTAGATGATGCCTCTGTTTCCTTAAAATACGGCGATGAGGTCTTGGCTGTCAATCATGCCGGTGGTGGTTTATACGAATTGAATATACCCGAAATCACCACAAACAAACAATATCAATTGATTGTCGATGTTGATGAAGTCAGCTACACTGCCACAGAAGAATTGGTACTCTCTGGTACTTTTGATAGCGCAATACAAGGAGATGGTCAACTGTTCAGTGGCAATGAGACAGAAGTTTTGGTCACTCTCACTGACCTTCCTGGTCTAGGAAATTTTTATTTATTTGATTTTTCCGATAACAACCTATTTGTCACTCGAGATCGTTTTTATGATGGGCAATCATTTACGTTTTCCTTTTTCTATGATGAGCTCTTTCCCAAAAATGAGCAAGTCACCATCCGAATGGTTGGCATAGACGAGGCCTTCTTTACCTATATGCAAATTTTATTGAGTCATAGCGGTCAGAGTGGTGGTGGACCTTTTGCCACTGCAACTTCAACGCTTCTGGGTAATTTCACAAGTTCAACAGAAGCTGATGTTGCTTTGGGTTATTTTAGAGTTGTGGAATACAGTTCTCTTCCATTTACAGCCGAATAGTTACTTTTGTATATGCGCTTCACAAAAATTACAGAAGCCGATTCCAACCACGACAAGCTCGAACAAATGAGCGTGGAACAGCTCAGTATCATTATAAATGAAGAAGACCAAACGGTAGCGAATGCCGTAAAAAAAATACTCTCTCAAATCAACTCTTTTATTGATGCAACCTTACCTAAAATGCAGCAAGGGGGTCGGCTGATCTATATCGGAGCAGGAACGAGTGGGCGTTTGGGCATACTCGACGCTTCGGAATGCCCTCCTACTTTTGGTGTCTCATCAGAACGTGTACTCGGGTTAATTGCTGGTGGAGATAGCGCAATCCGAACCGCCGTCGAAGGGGCGGAAGATGATCTGAATCAAGGGTGGAAAGATTTAGAAAAACATCGCATTTCGAATATGGATACGGTTGTTGGAATTGCCGCATCAGGGACAACTCCCTATGTGCTCGGCACCTTACAAAAGTGTAAATCCAAAGGAATTACCACCGCAAGTATCAGCTGCAACCCAGGAAGCCCGATTGCAGAACAAGCAGACTACCCCATGGTTCCAGTGGTTGGTCCCGAAGTAATAACCGGAAGTTCTCGCATGAAAGCTGGTACTGCTCAAAAAATGATTCTCAATATCATCTCCAGTGTTTTGATGATCAAGCTGGGTCATGTCAAAGGCAATCGTATGGTGGATATGCAGTTGTCCAATCAAAAGTTACACCAAAGAGCTATCCGTATGGTTTGCGAATCAAGCTCGGCAAGTGAAGAAAAAGCGATTGAACTATTACGTATTCACGGTAGTGTTCGAAAAGTATTAAATCATTTGAAAAATGAATAAAGAACTTCTTGTCAAGGGACTTTCCCGTCTTTTTATTGCAATTCTTTTTGCCTTCACTGGTCCTGTGATTTACACCTCAGCCGTACGAAATGAAGACCATCCCTTTTTTATTCCTGTTTTAGGCCTTGGACTGATTACTTGTACCCTTGCCATACTCTATGGATTTCGGGGGATTAAACTCCTTATTAAAGGTTTCTTTAATGAAAACTAACTTAACCCCCTTGAAAGAGTCTCTAATCGTATTATCTTTGCGACTTTGATAAATCACAAATGATTCAAGTTCGACTCCCAGACGGAGCAATTAAAAGTGTACACCAAGGGACAACACCCTTAGAGATTGCAGCTTTAATAAGTGAAGGGCTAGCTCGAAACGTGTTGTCTGCAAGCTACAACGGTGAAGTTGTTGAAACTTCTACCCATCTCCAAGTCGATGGAGATCTTATGCTTTATACATGGAACGATGCCGAAGGAAAAAAAGCATTTTGGCATTCTTCTGCTCACGTACTCGCACAGGTTCTTGCGGAGCATTACCCTGGAATAAAACTCACCATCGGACCTGCTATCGAGCAAGGGTTTTACTACGATATTGATCCAAATAGTCATACCGTAACGGAAAAAGATTTTGATGCCATTGAAAAACGAATGATTGAGGTGTCTCGTAAACAACATCCATTCTCGATGCGCACTGTTTCCAAAAAAGAAGCTTTGGCATATTATCAAAACGAAAAAAATCCATTCAAGACTGAACTCATTGACAATCTTGATGAAGGCGAAATTACTTTTTGTGATCATGCCGACTTCACAGACCTTTGTAGAGGGGGGCATCTCCCACATACCGGCTTTATCAAAGCTGTAAAACTAACAAATATCGCTGGCGCCTATTGGCGTGGGGATGAAACCAAACCGCAACTCACACGGATTTATGGAATTTCATTTCCCAAACAAAAACTGCTCAATGAACATCTACAACTCGTTGAAGAAGCTAAAAAGCGAGACCACCGAAAGCTAGGAACTGAAATGGAACTATTTACCTTTTCCAAAAAAGTCGGTCAAGGTCTTCCACTGTGGCTGCCAAAAGGTGCTGCTCTCCGTGAAAGACTTGAACGTTTTCTCAAAGAAGCGCAGCGAAAAGCTGGGTATGAACAGGTTGTCTCTCCACATATTGGTCATAAAGAATTATACACGACCTCTGGTCATTATGAAAAATATGGTGCTGACAGCTTTCAGCCGATTAAAACCCCGTCGGAAGACGAAGAGTTTTTGCTAAAACCCATGAATTGCCCCCATCATTGCGAAATCTTTAGTGCGCGCAATTGGAGTTACCGAGACTTACCAAAACGCTATGCTGAGTTTGGAACGGTGTATCGCTATGAACAAAGCGGTGAACTTCATGGACTAACTCGGGTCAGAGGATTTACACAAGATGATGCGCATATATTTTGTACTCCAGATCAACTCGACAGTGAGTTTAAAGACGTTATCGACCTGGTTTTATATGTGTTTAGCTCTCTGGGGTTTGCAGACTTTACTGCACAAGTATCTATTCGAGACCCTGAAAATCCAGACAAATACATTGGAAAAGTTGAAGATTGGGAAAAAGCGGAGCAAGCCATTATCAATGCAACGCAAGAGAAAGGACTCAATTATGTCATCGAAACTGGGGAAGCTGCTTTTTATGGACCCAAGCTGGATTTTATGGTCAAAGATGCCTTAGGAAGAAGTTGGCAACTGGGAACAATTCAAGTGGATTACAGCTTACCAGAGCGATTTGAGTTAACGTATAAGGGCAGTGATAATACCCTTCACAGACCTGTGATGATTCATCGTGCTCCTTTTGGTAGTTTGGAACGATTTGTTGCAATTCTTATTGAACATACTGCAGGAAACTTCCCACTTTGGCTCACACCTAATCAAGTTAATATCTTGTGCGTGAGTGAGAAATTCGAAAAATACGCGAAAAAAGTTTCTCAATTATTGGAAAATAACGAAATTCGCACCCTCGTTGACAACCGAAACGAAACCATTGGTAAAAAAATTCGTGAGTCTGAGCTTCAAAAACATCCATATATGATTATTGTTGGAGAAAAAGAAGTTTTGAAATCTGTGGTTTCTGTTCGAGAGCACGGCGGGAAAGATCACGGAGCTATGTCTCTGGATAACTTCATTCGATTGGTAAGAAATACCATAGAAAACGAAGTTCAAGAATTTAAAACATAAATCGCGCGTTATAGCCATACGAAGAAGAAGAGGCAGAGGTCCTCAAAGAGTAATCAAACAAGATCCGCACAAGATTAACGATAAGATCATGGCTGGTGAGGTTCGTCTTGTTGGCGACAACGTAGAAATGGGTGTGTATCCGCTTTCTAAAGCAATGGTAATGGCTCGGGAGCTCGAGTTAGACTTGGTAGAAATTTCACCAAATGCATCGCCCCCAGTTTGTAAGATCATTGATTACAAGAAATTTCTTTACGAACAGAAAAAGCGCGAAAAAAGTTTAAAGGCCAAAGCGAGCAAGGTTGTGCTCAAAGAAATTCGTTTTGGACCGCAAACAGATGAGCATGATTATGCGTTTAAGAAAAAACACGCGATTAAGTTTTTAGAAGAGGGAGCGAAGCTAAAAGCATTTGTGTTTTTCAAGGGACGATCTATTATTTTTAAGGAGCAAGGGCATATCTTGTTGCTGCGATTAGCGCAGGACCTTGAAGAATATGGAAAAGTTGAGCAGCTCCCAAAACTAGAAGGTAAAAGGATGATCATGTTGATGAATCCTAAAAAATAATTAATACGGAAAATATGCCGAAGCAAAAAACAAAATCGAGTGCAAAAAAGCGTTTCAAGTTAACTGGAACTGGAAAAATCAAACGTAAGCACGCATTCAAGAGTCACATTTTGACTAAAAAGTCAAAAAAGACAAAATTAAAATTAACACATTCAACATTGGTGCATGACGCCGACGTTGACAATGTAAAACAACAACTTCGATTGAAGTAAAACTGGTGTATAACACTGAGGCGGGTCTAAAAGAGCAAAATTGTTTGCCACCTTCCTCAAAACAATAAATTAAAATGCCGAGATCAGTAAATGCAGTGGCCTCTAGGGCCCGAAGAAAAAAGATGATGAAACACGCCAAAGGATACTTTGGGCGTCGTAAAAATGTATGGACTATTGCTAAAAATGCTGTTGAAAAAGCGTGGGAATATGCATACAGGGATCGAAAAACCAAGAAGAGAAATTTTCGTTCATTGTGGATTGTTCGCATCAATGCCGCAGCACGTTTACATGGAATGTCTTACTCTCAGTTTATGGGAAAAGTCAAAGCCAATAACATCTCATTAAATCGAAAAGTTTTAGCGGATCTCGCAATGAACCACCCAGACGCTTTTAAAGCAGTGGTCGATAAAGTGAAGTAATTCTCTCAAAAAAAATCAATTGGTTAAAACACGCTTCGGCGTGTTTTTTTTTAGAACGGCACCCCATCATCACCATCGAAAGCATCATCGGGGCTAATGCGAGGGTTTTCAAATGGACTGTCTTGGTCTCGATTGATTTTAGACTGAAATTCAACAGGGGCATCAAAAGCATCGAGGTTTTCGAATTTTCCAAGGGAGGCAACAAACTTTAAACGAATGTTGTCCAAGCCACCGTTTCGGTGTTTTGCCACGATAAACTCCGCTTGACCAGCCGAGGGAGTCCGTTCTTCATCATCCCATTCATCAATTTTATAGTACTCTGGACGATAAATAAACGATACAATATCAGCATCTTGTTCAATTGCACCCGACTCGCGAAGATCGGAAAGCAATGGTCGTTTACTCCCACCTCTAGTTTCTACCGCCCGTGACAACTGCGATAATGCAATGACGGGGATATCAAGCTCTTTGGCTAGTGCTTTGAGATTACGCGAAATCATCGATATTTCTTGTTCGCGATTTCCAGACTTGTTTGATGTCCCAGTTGTCATCAACTGCAAATAATCGACAACAATTAGTTTGATCCCGTATTGAGAGGATAACCGCCTTGCTTTTGCGCGCAAATCAAAAATGGATAATGATGGCGTATCATCAATAAATAATGGTGCATTTTCTAAAGCGGTTACCTTAACATTGAGTTGTTTCCACTCGTGGTCAGCAAGGTTACCAGTTCGAAGCTTTTCGGATGATAAACCGGTCTCTGAGGAAATCAAACGTGTAATCAACTGAACAGACGACATCTCCAAAGAGAAGAATGCCACAGGAATCGAATGATCGACACATATATTCCTTGCCATGGATAAGGTCAAGGCTGTTTTTCCCATTCCAGGGCGAGCGGCGACAATAATCAAGTCGCTCTGTTGCCAACCAGAGGTCAATTTGTCTAAATCAGAAAATCCAGATGGAACCCCGCTTAGGCCCTCTTTGTTTGAGATTTCTTCAATTTTCTTTTTGGCTTGAATCACCAAGCTTTGCGCAGTATCTGTAGACTTTTTGATATTCCCTTGCGTAACGTCGTAAAGTTTTGACTCTGCATCATCGAGCATGTCAAATACATCTTTAGTTTCGTCATAGGCATTCTCAATAATTTCATTGGAAATTTTAATAAGACTGCGTTGAATAAATTTTTGAAGAATAATGCGAGAATGATGCTCAATGTGTGCAGATGAAGATACTTTTTGAGTGAGCTGGATCAAATAGAAATCACCTCCAATTTGTTCAAGCTTATCATTTTTTCGCAATTGAGTTGAAACCGTTAACAAATCAATCGGGTTGGAATCTGAAAACAAATGAACAATGGCCTCGAAAATGTGCTGGTGGGCCTGCTTGTAGAAAGCTGCTGGACTTAGGATATCGATCACGGTATCCACTCCTTTTTTGTCGATCATCATCGCGCCGAGGACAGCTTCTTCTAAATCAATTGCTTGGGGAGGAAGTTTCCCTTTTTGCAAGGAAACAATTTGACCTCCTTGTCGTGATTGTTGCGTAATAGGTTTCTGTTTTTCCACGACATAAATGTAGAAAAATATTCCGCATCAATGTACGGAATCACATCAAAAAAGACGAACGATAAGTTGTTAACAAGTTTTAATAAATGTTAATATCCTTAACATTTATTCTTGATAAACACCCATTTGAAAGAATTTCTGCTGCCTTTCAAGAATCAACTGGTCAAGCGGAGTATCTTTTAGCTCGTTGTATGCTTTTAAAATACTTTTTCGAACTGTTGAGAAAGTTTGCTGACGATCACGGTGAGCTCCACCCAAAGGTTCTTTCACAATTGTATCAATAATTTTGAGACGCTTCATGTCTTTCGCTGTGAGTTTGAGAGCATCAGCGGCTTGTTCTTTGTGTTCCCAACTTCGCCATAGGATAGACGAACATGACTCGGGAGATATCACAGAGTACCAAGTGTTTTCAAGCATAAACACACGATCTCCCACGCCAATACCCAATGCGCCACCTGAGGCACCCTCGCCAATTATCATCACAATCACTTGTGTTTTCAATCGTGACATCTCCAAGATGTTTCGGGCGATTGCCTCGCCCTGACCTCGTTCTTCTGCCTCGAGGCCTGGGTAAGCACCAGGAGTGTCAACCAAACACAAAACAGGAATCCCGAACTTTTCAGCAGATTTCATCAAGCGAAGCGCCTTTCGATATCCCTCTGGATTTGCCATTCCAAAGTTGCGGTACTGGCGCGTTTTGGTATTGTAACCCTTTTGCTGACCAATAAATAAAAAACTCTGATCACCAATTTTGCCAAATCCACCAACCATGGCTTTGTCATCTTTGACAGTACGGTCACCATGTAATTCTAAAAAGGTCTCTCCAGAGAGCGCCATGATATAGTCCATGGTGTAAGGACGTTGTGGGTGTCTCGATAATTGAACACGTTGCCACGGGGTCAGGTTTCCGTAAATTTCTTTTTTGGTCGACAGAAGCTTGTCCTCAATTTGTTGACAAGTCGTAGTCACATCTACATCACTTTCGTCACCAATGACAGCACATTTTTGGAGTTGCTCTTCAAGCTCTTGGATGGGTTGTTCAAAATCCAAATATTCCATGGTGGATTGTATTTTGCTCAAACAAATATAGTATTTTGGTTTAGTTGTTATCGCCTCTTTTTTCTTTTTTTATCTTCAGAAATCCATTCATCAAAACAGATGACAAAATTAGTAGAGTCCCGATATAAAATGGTAAGCTCATTTTCTCATCAGATCCAAAAATCAATAGCCCAAGAATAATACCATAAACGGGTTCCATATTAATCGCCAGCATCAACGAAAACGGACGTAGGTGACGCATTACAGAAATGGAAACCACAAAGGCATAAGCAGTACAAACAATCGCTAAAATAGAAATCCAAAGCATGTCGACTTTGTTGATAGAAAACAAGTCAACAGACCATTTACCTTGAAAAAAAAGAATAACACTCATACATATCGCTCCAGTACCCAACTGAAAAACTGACATGACTCTAGCATCTGATTTGTGTACAAACTTTCCGTTGATCAGCGTAAATGCAACAGATAAAAGAACTGAAACGAAGGCAAACAACATGCCATCAATTAGGTGGTATTCGGTCTGCATGATCATTGTCAAAGCAATAACAACAACCAGCCCAAATATGATTTCAGACAAATCAAACGATCGCTTAAATACAATGGGCTCGATTAATGCAGTTATCAATGCTCCGGCAGACATGACAGAAAGCGTCACAGAGACGTTAGAGATTTTGACTGCATGAAAGAAAAACACCCAATGGAGCGCGATCAAAACACCGCAAACCATCATGGCGATAAGCTGTTTGTTGGAAAGTCGAAATGGAATCTTAAAACCCCACATAAACACAGTCAGTGCAGCGGTCGCCAACACCATACGATACCATACTAGCGATACGGCATCGATAGAAATGAGCTTTCCCAGAATAGCTGTAAATCCAAAAATGAAAACAATCCCATGAAAGTGGAGTATGCTCTTGAGTTTATCGCTTGGCATATCTTAAAATCACTATAGAAAAAATTCCAAAAATAAGATTGGGAATCCACGCAGCTAATGCTGCAGTATAGTTGGACTTTTCAACCATAACTTCAAATATTTTATCAAAAAAGATATAAAGAAAAGCAAGGACGACACCAAGTGCCAAATTTAGCCCAATCCCCCCTCTTCTTTTAAATGAGGAAACGGCAACACCAATAATCGTCAAAATAAAAGCTGCAAACATAATCGACCACCGTTTGTGTCGAACGAGAAGGTGACGGTTGATGAGCGGACTCCCGCTTTCTTTTTCTTTAGCGATAAAACGGTTGAGCTCAAATAATGTTAAGGTTTGAGCTGCATAGTTTAAAGGGGATAGATCCTCAAACGTAAAGGGCATCAGGGTGTCTAAGCGGGTTTTGGATTCGATTCTTTCTTTGCCACTGATGTCAAACGATCGTTTAAAATAATCAGTCAGACGATAGAGTGTGTCTTCTTCAACCCATCGAATATTTCTCGCCGTAATTTTGGATGACATTCTGTTGCCTTCAAAACGCTCATAGCTGAAATTATATCCCAATTGGCGAGTTGGATTGAACTGGCTCAAATAAATAAAATCCCCCTCTCCGATTTGTTTAAAAAGCTGCTGAGTTTGTCGATCTTTTTTTGAAGACTTCAAATAGGTAAACTCAAATTCTTTGATGTTTTTACTCGCAGTTGGTACGATAAATTGACCGGCAACAAAAGCCCCAATAGATATCAGCAGAGCAGCAATTAAAAACGGGCGAAGGTATCTATAGAACGATATTCCTGAACCCAACATGGCAATCACCTCAGAGTTTGAAGATAACTTAGAAGTAAACCAGATGACAGATAGAAATAAAAATATGGGAAATAAGATAAAACCAAAGTGCCAAACGAAATTGTAATAATACCAGAGAATTTCAGATGTCGGGACTTCGAACTGATTGAAATTATCGATTTTCTGAGATAGATCAACCAAAACACTAACGGGTATAAATAGAACCAACATTGTCAGAAAGGTGACAATGTATTTGATGATAATGTAACGGTCTAAAATCCGGGTATTCAACATCACAGTCTGTTATTCATTTGACGCACCATTTTATTTTTCCAGTCAGCAAAATTGTCACTCAAAATATGTTTTCTTGCCTCTCGAACCAGCCACAAATAAAATCCTAAGTTATGGATACTCGCAATTTGCTTACCCAAAAATTCATTTGCCGCAAATAGGTGGCGTAAATAAGCTTTTGAATAATAGGTATCTATTGAGGTTGGACCCTCAGAGTCGATTGGAGAGTGATCATTTTCCCATTTCTTATTTTTGATATTCATGGTGCCATGTGCTGTAAACAGCATGCCATTTCTTCCATTTCGAGTTGGCATAACACAATCAAACATATCCACGCCCAGAGATATGTTTTCTAAAAGATTGATCGGAGTCCCTACTCCCATCAAATACCGCGGCTTATCTTTAGGGAGTATAGCGCAGACTTCGTCTGCCATCGCATACATTTCTTCTGCTGGCTCGCCAACTGAAAGACCCCCAATGGCATTTCCAGGAGCATTGGCGTGAGTAATGTATTTGGCTGATTCGATTCGTAAATCTTTGTATGTACTCCCCTGAACAATCGGGAATAAAAATTGTTCATAACCGTACTTTGGATCGGTGTTTTTCATCTGATTTATGCATCGTTCAAGCCAGCGGTGGGTCAGTGCCATTGAATCTTTTGCATACTTGTAATCACAAGGATAAGGTGGGCATTCATCAAACGCCATGATAATATCTGCTCCAATCGAACGCTGGATGTCAATTGCCTTTTCGGGCGTAAAGAAGTGGGAGGAACCATCGATATGAGATTTAAACCGGACCCCATCTTCCTCAATTTTTCTGTTTGCAGCAAGAGAATAGACCTGATAGCCCCCACTGTCTGTCAGCAAATTTCGATCCCAATTCATAAATTGATGAATTCCACCCGCTTGTTCTAGAATATCTATAGAAGGCCGCAAATACAAGTGATAGGTATTTGCCAAAATAATATCTGGGTTGACTTCATCTTTCAAGTCTTTTTGCAGAATCCCTTTAACAGTGGCCTGGGTGCCAACTGGCATAAAAATCGGAGTTTCGATTACACCATGATCTGTCGTTATGGTGCATGCACGTGCATTTGATCCTGAATCGGTATGATGACAAACGAATTTCACAGCTGGTAAAGATAAACATCGTAACTGAGCTAATCTTTGTTCTTAACAAAATGTTGATTGTTAACTCAAAATATTAATCAAATCCCTTTTGTAAGCCCGAGTCTTGACTTATTTTTACGCGCATTAGTTATCAACCGCAATGAATGCAATACAACAACTCGAAAACACGGTACAGCAAGTACGAAGGGACATCCTGAGAATGGTTCACAAAGTAAATTCTGGACACCCCGGAGGTTCGCTTGGTTGTGCTGAATTTTTTGTGGTCCTGTACAAGGAGGTCATGGAGTACAACACTGAATTTTCTATGGATGGGATTGGTGAAGATTTATTTTTTCTTTCCAATGGCCACATTTCACCAGTTTTTTACAGCATTCTTGCCCGAAGTGGTTTTTTCCCTTTGGAAGAACTCAATACATTTCGATTGTTGGACTCTCGTTTACAAGGGCACCCAACCACACACGAAAAGTTGCCAGGAGTTCGAATTGCTTCTGGGTCTTTGGGGCAAGGAATGTCGGTAGCACTTGGCGCAGCAGCAGCAAAAACACTCAACAGTGACGATCGCTTAATCTACAGCTTGCATGGCGATGGCGAATTGCAAGAAGGGCAAAACTGGGAAGCTATCATGTATGCTGGAGCCAAACAAGTTGATAATATTATCGCAACAATTGATGTCAATGGCAAGCAAATCGATGGAAGCACAGATGATGTTTTACACATGGGTGATCTGCAAGAAAAGTTTGAGGCCTTTGGTTGGAAAGTGATTTCGATCCAAAACGGAAACGATATTTCTTCGATTATTAATGGAATGAAGCTAGCAAAAAACGAAACAAATAAGGGAAAACCAATTTGTGTACTCCTGCACACTGAAATGGGGAATGGCGTTGATTTTATGATGCATACCCACGCATGGCATGGAAAAGCCCCAAATGACGATCAACTCGCCCAAGCCCTTCAACAAAACCCTGAAACTTTAGGAGACTACTGATTTGATCCATATGAAAACATACACATTTACCGATAAAATTGATACACGTTCTGGCTTTGGTGCTGGGTTGACCGAGCTTGGAAAGTCGAATGAGAATGTCGTGGCACTCTGTGCAGATTTGACTGGCTCCTTAAAAATGGATGAATTCAAAAGGAATCATCCCGATCGATTTTTCCAAATTGGAATTGCTGAGGCAAATATGATGGGGATTGCTGCTGGACTCACTGTTGGTGGCAAAATCCCTTTTACTGGTACTTTTGCCAATTTTTCGACGGGTCGGGTATATGATCAAATCCGTCAATCCATTGCCTATTCTCACAAAAATGTAAAAATCTGTGCCTCACACGCCGGGGTGACTTTAGGGGAAGATGGGGCAACACACCAAATCCTTGAAGATATTGGTTTGATGAAAATGCTGCCAGGCATGACTGTAATCAATACCTGCGACTTTAATCAAACCAAAGCAGCAACTATTGCCATTGCTGAGCATAATGGACCTGTATATCTCCGTTTTGGAAGACCTAAAGTTCCCAATTTCACAAACGAAAACCAAAAGTTTACAATTGGAGAAGGACTCCTCCTTTCCGCAGGAACTGATGTGAGCATTGTCGCCACCGGACATCTTGTGTGGGAAGCTCTCGAAGCCGCAAAAATACTACATGAGCTAGGAATTTCAGCTGAAATTATCGACATCCACACTATCAAACCACTGGACGAAAAAATCATAATTGAGTCCGCCAAAAAGACCGGTGCTATTGTGAGCTGTGAAGAACACAACTTTTTAGGCGGATTAGGAGAGAGTATCTCCAGAACGTTGGCAATGCATCATCCAACTCCTCAGGAGTTCGTTGCCACTCAAGACACCTTTGGGGAGTCTGGCACTCCTGCTCAACTCATGGAAAAATATGGCTTGAATGCGCAGTCGATAGTGAATGCGTCGAAGCGGGTAATCGCAAGAAAACGATAAACGTTTCAGGAAGGGTCTAAATAGTCTGGTGTGCCATCTGCGTCTGAGTCATCAGCAACGCCATCTGCGTCAATATCATACTCGTCGATCGTCAGAACACCATCACCATCATCATCATTGTCGAGATAGTTAGGAATGCCATCGCCATCAGTATCGTCAATATCATCTGTAAAATGATGATTTCCATCGATATCCTCATCACTTGTCGGAACAGAGTCCTCATCATGGTCGGCCGTAGCGAAGGTGTACAAATCGACTGCAAAAATTAAAGGCGCATATTCTCTAGGAGCAGATCGACTGCCATAATATCCCAAAGCGGAAGGCATAATTGCTACCGCAGTCCCAAATCCATCGTGAGTAATCAATCCCGTTACGGGATCAATTTCCCAAATTCCTCGTTTGATAAAAGGATAGAGTTCATAGAATCCTTGGACTGTACTTAATCCCGTAAACCAAATTTTCTGTTCACTTTGATCAAAAGAGTACCCATCAAGAAACATTCCTTTATAGGTGATGTATACTTCATCCGCAATGGTCGGCGAATCCCCAATACCTTCTCTAACGTGTGGAATTACATACATGGTGTGGGTAATAAAATTACCATCCTGGTCTTTGACTTGCACCTCATGCTCAACAACATCGTCAATCATCGGTCTTTTGCCTGGGGAGTTAACCAACGAATCGATTGTAAATTCCACTCGTTCGCCAGACACTGCATTAGCGTAGTCTTCGTAATTATAGTAGTGACTTTGTAAAAAGGAAATAATTGAATCGTTGTCAGCCGTCCGTTGTTCTTCATAATCACGGAGAGCAGGGATTCCCAATCTTGTTGTATCATCACATTGTACAAATACAAAAGCCAGAGCAAGAATTGAAAGAAGATTATGCGTTTTCATGAAAAAAAATAGTGCTGCAAGATACGATTTTCTTGTATTTTTGATTTGTAGAAATCACAATTAACAATTCTTTTGCGTATTGATAAATATCTCTGGGCGATTCGATTTTATAAATCAAGAAACGAGGCGTCTATAGCTTGTAAAAAAGGGCACATCCGCATTGATGAGGTGGTTGCAAAACCCGCTAGAGAGATTTTTGGTGGCGAACAACTAATGATCCGAAAAAACCAAATGGAGTTTACCTTGCTTGTACTTGGAACTCCAAGGTCGAGAGTTGGTGCCAAATTGGTGGAAAGATATGCTAAAGACCTAACGCCAGAAGATATTCGGAAAGCAAGAAGTGAAATTGCCATTAATCAAGCGAAAAACAGATTTGAAACAGGAGGAAGGCCGAGCAAAAAAAATCGAAGAGACCTTATGGATTTTATGGAAAGTGAATCCGATTCTACCGATGAATGATTATATTTGAGTATGTACAATGATTGTATTTTAACAGCTGAACAAGCAAAGTTGAGTATTCGAAGGATTGCCTATCAAATCTATGAAGACAATACCAATGAAAAAAGGCTTGTAATTGCTGGCGTGATGTCAAATGGCAATCAAGTTGCCAAATCTATCTCGAAAGTACTGCGGTCGATATCTGACATTGAGGTGATTGATTGTAAAATCCATATCGATAAAAAAAATCCTCAAAATAAGATTCAAACATCCATAGACACCACTGTATATGAAAACCACTCCGTCGTTATTGTTGATGACGTATTACACACTGGATCAACTTTGATTTATTCAGTTCGTCACTTTCTGCAGGTGTCACTCTCACAATGTAAAGTTGCTGTTTTAATCAATAGAAATCATAAAAAGTTTCCCATCAAGGCAGATTATAAAGGCCTTTCTTTGTCTACAAGCATGCAAGAACATGTAGAAATTGTGTGTAAAAACAACACATTCGAAGGATATTTAACCTAATTCTTTGACGATCTTATCGACGAGTTCCTGCGGTGTTTCATCTTGTATATACAGATGATGATTTGCCTGCTGATAATATAATTTTCTTTCAAAAATATGCTTTGCAATAAACTCTTGCAGTTTATCTTTTGAAGTCAGATGAGATATCATCGGTCGATGGTCTTTCTCAGAATATAAACGATGACAAAGGGTCGAAATCGAAGGGGATAAATAAAAAGTATGGGGTGTTGATTGAATCACATACTGCATATTATCTCCGTAGCAAGGGGTACCACCGCCAAGCGAAAGCACTGATGCTTGAGCCGAAACTAACAAGTCTTCAAGCGCTGTTTTTTCGAGTTTTCTAAATCCGATTTCGCCGTATTCAATAAAAAGATTTGTTACGGAACGACCATGGATTTTGCGCAAATAATCATCCAAATCAATATACGGCAATGCGAGATCTTTTGCTAGAAGGTGACCAATTGTAGATTTTCCACAGCCCATGTAGCCAAGGAGAATAATTGGAAGGTCAGATTTTTTTGATTGAAGTACTTTCTCACTCATCATCTGGTTACAAATTTAAGCCAATTTAAACTTTGATTAATCGTAGAATTGAATTTATATTTGCAGCCGTTACAAAATAAAGGATTTGGTAGCTCAGTTGGTAGAGCATCTCCCTTTTAAGGAGAGGGTCCTGGGTTCGAGACCCAGCCAAATCACAATGACTTGGTAGCTCAGTTGGTAGAGCATCTCCCTTTTAAGGAGAGGGTCCTGGGTTCGAGACCCAGCCAAGTCACAATAAGTCC
>PBNJ01000018.1 GCA_002723075.1 Flavobacteriaceae bacterium
ATGGATATTCTAAGTCAAGATTTGGCTTGGGAGGTTGCTAATGTCTATGAAGGGGAAACCTTTGGAGCTTCTGGAACAATTGGTAGAGATAGTCAAGTGGATGTATTACTCAAACATCGTTTTCTAAAAGCAATAGAACTGCTCAATCCCAATCTACCTGAAGCTGCTTATACTAATGCTTATGAGCTTTTAAATACCAATGATGTAACAAAGAATTTGTCTGAGTTAAACCATCAGAAATACGAATATTTAAAAGATGGTATTCCAGTTAGTTATAAGGATGAAGATGGTGAGTTAGTATTAAAGCAACGCCTGAAAGTTTTTGATTTTGACCATCCAGTGAATAACGATTTTTTAGCTGTTCAGCAGTTGTGGGTTGAAGGTAAGTCAAAGCGAATGACACGACCAGATGTAGTAGGTTTTGTTAATGGTATTCCTTTAGTGTTTATGGAACTTAAAAAGCCTAGCGTTAAGCTAAGAGCGGCTTTTGAAAAGAACCTCAAAGACTATAAGAATGTTATACCAAGACTTTTTCATTTCAATGCCGTTATCATTTTATCCAATGGCTTAGAAAGTAAAATCGGTTCAATTACTTCCAAGTTTGAACATTTTAGTGATTGGAAACGAATAGCCGAAGAAGAGGAGGGTATTGTTAGTTTGGATACCATAGTAAAAGGAGTATGTGAAAAGAGGAGGCTACTTGACCTTTTTGAGAATTTTATCTTATTTGATACTTCCATTGGAAAAATAGTTAAGCTTGTAGCAAGAAATCATCAATTCATAGGTGTAAATAAGGCTATAGCTTATTTTAAGGAAGCTAAACAAAAAGCAAAAGATGGTGCAATTAGTACTGAAGAGGCTCAACGCTTAGGTGTATTTTGGCACACTCAAGGCTCTGGGAAAAGCTATTCAATGGTATTTCTTACACAAAAGATTTTGAGGGTGTTTGGTGGAGGTTATACATTCTTACTATTAACCGACCGTAAGGAATTAGACAAGCAGATATACGGCACATTTTCAGGTGTTGGAGCAGTAAAAGACAAAGAAGCAAGAGCAACTGATGGTCAGAACCTTAAGGAATTACTAAAAACAGATAAGCGCTACATATTCTCACTCATTCATAAATTTAATTTTGAAGAGAAGTTATCGGATAGAGATAATATCATTGTAATTTCTGATGAAGCTCATAGGACACAAGCGGGTTCATTGGCTATGAATATGCGGAAAGCATTGCCCAATGCCTCTTTTATTGGATTTACTGGAACTCCACTATTTAAAGATGATGAATTAACAAAAAAGATTTTTGGTGAGTATGTCTCAAAGTATGACTTCAAACGTTCTATAGAAGATGGTGCTACTGTTCCGCTATATTATGAAAACAGGGGAGAGAAATTACAATTAGACAATCCACAAATCAATCAAGATATTCGTGAGGCAATAGAAGCTCAAGAATTAGATAGTAACCAAGAAGACAAGCTGAAACGCATATTTTCAAAAGAGTATCCAATACTAACGGCAGAAAAACGATTAAGAGCCATAGCTAAAGATGTCGTTCAACATTTTAATAACAGAGGGTTTAAAGGAAAAGCAATGTTTGTTGCTTTAGATAAAGTGACTGCTGTAAAGATGTATAATTTCATTGAGGAAGAAAGAAAATTATACATTAAAGAACAGCAGAAAGCTATTGAGAAGTTAGCAGACCCACAAGAAAGACTTTCACAAGAGCAAACTCTTCAATGGACTAAAGAAACAGAAGTTGCAGTTGTAGTAAGTAACGAACAAAATGAAATAGCCAAGTTTAACGATTGGGGTTTAGATATAGAACCTCATCGCCTAAAAATGAATACAAGAGATTTAGAAACAGATTTTAAAGATGAAGAGCATCCTTTACGGTTCGCAATTGTGTGTGCAATGTGGATAACAGGTTTTGATGTGCCTTGCTTGTCTACTATGTATATTGATAAGCCACTAAAGTCTCATACCTTAATGCAAACAATTGCAAGAGCAAATCGTGTTTATTCTGGCAAAAATAATGGCTTATTAGTTGACTATATTGAAACTTATAAAGCACTTTTAGAAGCGTTAGCCATCTATGGAGACAGTGGTAGTAAAGGTTCAGATGGAGAAACTGAAGCACCTGTTAAGCCAATCGAAGAGCTTATTGAAGAGCTTGAAGAGGTTATTGAAAATGTTGAGGTTTTCTTAAAAGAAGACTGCAAGTTTGAGTTATCAAAAATAGTTGGTGAAACAAATAAGCTAAAGCAGTTACAATTCTTACAAGAAGGAGTTAATGCTATTGTGGCTACAGATGATACTAAAGCTAAATTTGGTGTTTTGGCAAGAGAACTATTTATAAAGTATAAAGCCTTGATGCCTGATAAAACTATCTATAAGTTTCAGCCTAAAAGAGATGCAATTAATGCTTTATATTCTACCATTAACGCCAAAGTAGAAGAAGCAGATATTACTCACATAGTTAAAGAGATTCAGGATATAGTTAATAAGTCCATTGACACATTCAATATTGAAGTTGAAAAAGTTGAAGGTTTTGGTCAGAAGATTGATGTAAGCGGACTTGACTTCAAAAAGATAGAGGAAGAGTTTCTAAAGCTCAAAGGAAAAGAAAACATAGCTATTCAGTCACTAAAGTCAAAAGTAGAAAAGAAGCTGAAGCGTATGCTTGATGACAATCCGTTAAGAATTGATTTTTATGAGCGTTATCAAGAAATAATAGATGACTATAATAGAGGTAAGGACTATAAAGCATTAAAAGAAATATTTGATGAGCTTGTAGTTCTGTTAGCTGATTTATCAGAAGAAGATAAGCGTTCTGAGCGTGAAAATTTAGAAGAAGATGAGCTATTGGTTTTTGATATGTTATGTAAAGAGAAAAAAATAAACGATAAAGAAAAATCTTCAGTGAAAGAAGCTGCTTGTAGTTTGTTAAATAGATTAAAGAATAATGAGTTTAAAGTCAATCAATGGACTGAAAAAACCAAAACCTCATCTGCAGTTAAAAGAAAAATTCAAGATATGCTTTTTGAGCAGTTACCTTATCCTACATTCGAGGATAAGGATATATCAGTGAAGACAGAACTTCTTTTTAACGAGTTTAAAACAAGATTTGCGAGCTATCAAGATATTGCAGCATAAATATTTATGAATACGACTAAATAAAGTTATATAGTATGAAACTTGGAAATTTAGAGAAAGTTAACCTTAGAGAAGTTTGGAAACACGAAGCCTTAGACTTTACACAATGGCTTTCCAAAGAGGATAATATTAGCCTTCTATTGGATGAGGTTGGGGTTACAGCTGAAAATATTGTAACTGAAGACAGAGCGGGTAATTTCAACGTAGACATCACAGCCGATGAAATTCAAACAGGAAAAAAAATAGTTATTGAAAATCAGCTTGAAAAGACAGACCATTCTCATCTGGGTCAGCTATTAACATATGCTTCAAGCTTTGACGCTTGTATAATTATTTGGGTAGTTGCAAATGTGAGAGAGGAACATAAAAGAGCAATAGAATGGTTCAATGAACATATGAGCGATGAAATCTCCTTTTTCCTTGTTAAGACTGAAGTATATAAGATTGGAGATTCAAAACCTGCAGTGAAATTTAATGTTGTTGTTGAGCCAAATTCTTGGTCAAAAATTGCAAAGAGCAGAGGAGTAACTGACCAGAAAATATCAGAGACTCAGATTAATCATATCAATTTTTGGGAAGGTTTAAAAGATTATGCATCTAATACAAATACCAAATTAAGAATTACAAGAACTCCCCGATATCAACATTGGTATGATGTTTCAATTGGAACAAGTGGGGTAAACATTTCACTCACAAGAAACACACGAGAAGAGAGCGTTGGAAGTGAGATATGGATAGCTGATAGCCCATCTATTTTTGATAAACTATTAAGAAACAAAGAAAAGGTTGAATCCATTGTTGGAGAACAGGTTCATTGGCACGAACTCGAAACTAAAAAAGCATCCAGAGTCAGGTGTATTTATCCTTGTGACCCTGATGATAACAATAGACACGAAGAATATTATAAATGGCTGATAGAGACAAGTGAAAAGCTCATAAAAGCTTTTTATGCTGTAACTAAACCATAGGCATATCTTCTTCTTTTAGTTCTGCTACTTCTAACCCTCTTAAATAGGTTAGAGATACGTTTAAACTTGAATGCCCCATAGCTCTTTGTAGCTTGTGTAAAGACCCTGTACGTTTAAAGATTTCAATAGCTCCAGAGTGCCTAAAAGAGTATAGTGTTTGTCCTTGTTCGAGGATATCTGATTGTCTCTTAAAACGGCTCCAAAGGGTCTTAAAATAGTCCTGGTTTAGTGGTTTGTTGCTTCCTGAGAAAATATTATGATTAGACTCTCCTTTTACAATTATATCTCTAACATAAGATGGAACAGGCACTATCCTATTTCTTCCTGATTTGTTTCTATTTCCTGATAAATGAATGTATCTAAGGTCTTCTGAAAAGTCTGACCAAGTAAGTTCTCTAATCTCTCTGTGAGGCCTTAAAAGGCAACCATAGGTCATTAAGCAGCATAGGTATAGCTGTTGATTATAATCTCTTACAGCATCAAGAACCTCATTAACATTATCAAATGGTTTATGAAGAGTTGAGGTGGGTTTCTTAAGTCTTACGCTTTGAACTAAATTAGGAGTAAATTCAGAAAGTAATGGACTTAGAGTAGACTTAACTGTTCGCTGTGTTTTGGCACTCCAGTTAGGTCTTACAAGGAAGTTTCTAATATGTGATGCTTGTAATTTGTCAATAGTAAGATTCCTTAAACGCTGTTCTCTCTCATATCTCTTCCAAAGTGTTACAATACGTTTAGCATCCTTTATAAAGCGCTGTGAACACCCTTGAGCAATCTTTGTGTCAACTCCCTTTTGGAGTGCCTGAGTAACTTTTACAGGTAGTTCTTTAACTTCCTTTTTCTTCGATGGAGGTCTCCACCCTTCTCTTAACTTTAGTTCAAATGCAGCTTTGAGTAGATTAGGATTTTCCTTTGAAGATATATTTACATTAATTGCTTTGCCATTCCAATATCTGTGGCGTATTTCATCATAATAAATGACAATAATAGGTTTAGATTTTGATGTTCCGATGGTTACTTTAAAGTTGCTCATTCTGGCAGTATTTACTGGCAGTTAAACAACAAGTGTATTTAAGTAACTGAATAACAGGATAGAGCAGTAGGTAGCTCGTCGGGCTCATAACCCGAAGGTCGCTGGTTCGAGTCCAGCTCCCGCTACACACCGGGACAAATCTTTTTTTTGAGATTTGTCCCTTTTTTTATTTTCTTTATTTACTCTGGTAAAATGGGCAATTTTGTGTAAAATAGGGTTAATATCAGCGGTTCGAACTTTTTTATTTTGAAATTGAAATTTTTCTGGAAATATCGAACCGATTAATCGTCTTTTAAATTCTACATTGCTTTTAATGTATTGGTTTTCAATGTTTTGCATTGATTTTAAGCCATTTTTATATAAATCAAAGACTTCCTTTTTTTTCGAAAATTGAATTTGCCTATCCTTTACCTCATTTATTAGATTTTCGATGTTTTTTTTGTGGTTTTGATACTCCTCTTTGGTAAGGTCGCCATCAATAAAAAGGTCTTGTACATTAATTAGTTTTTCTTCGAGGTTTTTAAGTTTTTCCCTTTGCTTTGGCCCAACTTTGTTTTGTTTATTTATTTTATCAAACTCATTCTTAATAATCTCCACTAAAAGCTCATATGCGTTTTCATCTAATGAAATTGATCTCAAAAAGTGGTGAAACCAAGAATGAGCATCTTCTTGTTTTATTCTAATATCACAAGGAGAAAAACAATGATAATATGCATACTTTTTATTCCTTCCTGTAGATATGCTACCTGAAAGCGGTTTGTCACATTTTGGACACATCAAAAATCCACGTAATGGGAATGCAGGATTTACTTTTTTATGATTCAAACCTTTTTGTTTATTACGTCCATTAATGACATCTTGAACTTTACTGTAGAGCATTCTAGTGATAATAGGTTCGTGAATTCCCTCTATGAATTGTTCTTTCTCATCACGATAAGCAGATAAATAAACAAGTCCACTATATAAAGGGTTGCGAATCATATTTGAAAAAGCGGTTTTACTTGATTTATAGCCCTTATCTTTTAGTTTATTAAAGACTTCTCTAAGATTATAAACACCTGTAGCCATTAATTCAAATGCCTCCAAAATATAGGGCGCATCGTTATTTGGGACAAGAATTGGTTTGTTAGTGGAGTCTCTACCAACACTGTATCCTTTTGGTGGCGAACCTACGTATCTACCTTCCTTAAATGCTCGTCTTCTGCCAGCAATTACATTTTGTGATTTTCTTTGATTTTCTACTTCTGGAATAGATAGATAAAACGCAAGCATAAGACCCTGCTCTGGAATTGTTAAATCGAGTGGCTGAGTAATTGCATTAACCTTTATTCCGAGTTCAGTAAAAAGATTAATCTTATTGTAGGATTCTGCTGTGTTGCGAGAAAATCGATCCCATTTTACAAATAATAACTCATCTATACTTGAAGAATTCTTTTTACAATATTCAAGTAATTTTTTAAACTCAGGCCTATTGAATGTTTTTGCTGAATAGTCTTCTCTATAAGTCTGTAAAACGTGCATACCGTTGTCTCTTGAATATTGCAAGAGCTTTGCCTCTTGGTCTCGCAAGGAAAACCCCTTTTTTGCTTGTTCGTCTGTTGAAACACGGACATATAAAATAGCATTTTTCATATGTTTTGATTTAATAGATTATTTATGATCATTTTAGCATAACCCTCTAAAAAGATCTTGACCTGATTAACTTCTTTATCTGATAATTTATTTTTCCTGTTTTTGTTTAAAATGATTTTACATTCGTTGTCTGATAACATGATTTTGATACACGTGCAATTCCTTTGCGTTTACAATAGGGTTGCTATTTATCAATCGATCTGATGTGCTCAGTATCATAATTTGTATTTTCTTGTGTTTTCAAAGTTGACCACATTGCCGTCAACCGTCTGAATAACAATAGTTGAATAGTCCTTTTTCTTTATGTGATCCATGATTCTGCTTTGAGCAGCCACTTTTTTTGTGGATTTAATCTCTAAGTGAGTGGGTTTTGATTTGTTAAAGCGAATGGTAATGGATTTGATGTCTTCATAATTCCTTCTAATCATTCTCAGCACCTTATCCTCCTCATCCGATAGCATTGAAATTGACCTAGCTTCAAATTGATTTAAATCGTCATGAAGAAAAGGTTCAAATATTTTGAAGAATGAAAAGCTGAAATGATCTTTTTGGAATTTTTCTAAAAAGTAATCTCCTATATCCGCTGCATTAAAATCCTCTAGCAAACCATCATCAAATTGAAAAAAATCTGTTGGGGAATCTTTATAAAAGAAAAAATGATACTTATTTTTAAAGGTAATAGTTGAAAAAACATACTTCTCAAAGTCAGTTATATAGGCTTCACTGTTGTTGTATGAAGTTTCTAGTGCTTTATTAGATGCAACTTTTTTGTTGTAATAAGGCGAGAAATGCAATTTTCGGCCAAGTTTAGTCCTTATTGCTCTAATATCATCATAGGAAAAACCATAGCTATTTAAACCTTCAACCATCTTTATCCATACATACTGAATAAAGCTTATTGCTGTTTTTTTGTACCCCGATTTAACAGTGGCTAAACCCAAATCAATATCCAATAAATCGTGCTTCTCCCAGTTTAAAACATCAAAATACAATACATCAATTTTTGTTTTTAAAAATAATGGCGTGTAGATATAATTAATCAAACTATCTGGGTCTTCAGTCTTACCGAAATAAGGGTCTAAAACAAAAAAATCATCCATATAGCAAAGAAACAAAAAAGTTGTAAATAAAGACAGTAAAATTACTATTTTATTTTAATTATAAAGCCTACATTGCCATAGTTGATTGAAATCATTGAGTGGACCCAACAGAAAGTTATTGAAAAAAATAAATGTTGTTTTTAAAAATAATCGTAAAAACGACTAAAAATAAAAGGTTTACGGTCAATCATTGGTAGACCCAAGGAAGTTTAAATATAGATAACACATAAATATTACAAATTATGGACAATAGAAATACATATCGAAACATTACATTGAGTACAAAAGTATCAGCTGCACAAAAAGCTGAATATGTAAAAATAGCAGCAAGTCATGGTATATCCCCATCGGAATGGATGGCATCAGTTATAGAAATGAATAAATTTAGTTATGGTAAAATTGGAGATCCAACACCAAACGAAATCAAACAAAAAAGAGAAAATGAATTATTAAAAAAACAATTGAAGAAAGCAATAGCACAAAGGGATACTTCAGATGAATATGGAGCCAACATGCAAGAGCGATCAAACAAAGCTGTACGTGAGCGTGATGAGTCTAATTATGCTTTAAAAGTAGCTGATTACTGAGAATAATAAACTTAAACGAAGAATAAATGCTATTGAATCTTTAATGACAAAAGAAAGACCAGCTAATAAGGTTGATATTCGTCCTGAAGAAACAATTGCCTTTGGGCTTCTAACAATTTTAAGTATCGTGGTATTTCAAGTGAAATTTTAAGTTTTACCAAAATAGCGCATACAGAAGCGCTGTAATGAGTAACAACCCAAAAGCACCTACATTAAAGGTTTTGTCTGTGGCAAAGAGCTGTTTACTCAGCACGATGCCTTTTGGATCATCCTGATTACCTTCTAGCTTGCTGATGCCTGCAATCACAAGCAAAGTTCCGATACAAGTCAGCATCATCTGGTGCATAAACGGCAAATTCACAAACAAGGCTGCATCACTCCAACCGTTGGGTGCGACTTTAAAGTACATCGCCATCGGTATGGACAATATCACACCCCAAATCGCTGCGTTGTTGGTGGCTTTTTTATAGAAGAGTCCCATGAGGAACACAGCTAAGATACCTGGACTTACAACCCCTGTATATTCTTGAATAAACTGGAACACCTGTCCCAGACTGCCCAGTTGTGGTGCGATCAGCATGGCGATGATTAGTGCCACAAGTCCTGAAAGGCGTCCTACTTTCACCATTTGCTTGTCGTTGGCATTTTTGTTAAACATCGATTTGTAGATGTCCATTGTAAATATGGTGGATGTGGAGTTAATCATCGAAGCTAGTGAGGAGACGATCGCTGCAGCTAGTGCAGCTAGGATAAGACCCTTAAGTCCCACAGGGATAAAGTTTTTAATGAGCCAAGGTGCGGCATTGTCATTAGCTACATTACCCGCTGTTCCCAAAAAGCCCTCACTGCTCAGAAGTCCCATGTTCAAGGTGCCTGTCTCAGGATCTAGGTTCATCACATAAGCGATGATCCCGGGAAGTACAACAATCACAGGGATAATGAGCTTTAGAAAGGCTGCGAACACAATCCCTTTTTGTCCTTCTTTTAAGCTTTTCGCAGCCAGAGTTCTTTGGATAATATATTGGTTAAAGCCCCAGTAGTAAAGGTTGGCAACCCACATACCACCAATGAGTACTGCTAAACCTGGCAAATCCCACCAAGCATCTCTTCCATTGGGGGTGATAATCTCTCCTTTAGAGAGTATCATCGAAAAGCGTTCAGGTGCTTTTTCATAGACGTATTTCAGTCCATCGATAAAACTCCCAGAGTCTGTTACGTTGGCAAGGGCAAAGTATGCCATGAGTAGACCGCCGATTATGAGCAACACCACTTGCACCACGTCTGTCCAAGCCACAGCTGCCAGTCCGCCCCAAAGCGAATAAGCCGCAGCAAACAGACCTAAACCAATGATACTGTTAAGTAAGATGCTTCCATCGCCGCTTCCTACAATGGTGTCCAGTGCTTTACCACCTAAAAAGAGAACAGTTGTGAGGTTGACAAACACAAAGAGTGCGATCCAAAAAACGGCCAATATGGTTTTAAGGTTGGTGCTATATCGTTTTTCGATAAACTCTGGAATGGTATACAGTCCTTTTTCAATAAAAATGGGCAGAAAGTATTTTCCAACCACAAGTAGCGTAATGGCTGCCATCCACTCATAGGATGCAATCGCAAGTCCAAGTGCAAATCCAGATCCAGACATGCCAATAAACTGCTCAGCTGATATGTTGGCAGCAATAAGCGAGGCGCCAATCGCCCACCAAGGCAATGATTTACCTGCTAAAAAATAATCTTCCGCACTTTTGGTCTCACCCTTTTTTTGGCGAGACACAAAGAGTCCGATGGATAGAATAATCAGCGCATAAAGCGCAAATACGATAAAGTCTAGAGTTGAAAAATCCATTTGGTTTTGTTTTTTGAATAGTGTGTGGTTGCACAATCACGTAAGCGTTGTGCGGCTTGCTCAGCGGTGATGTCACGCTGGGGGTTGGCAAACATCTCATAGCCCACCATAAATTTCTTGACCTCGGCTGAGCGCAATAGTGGCGGATAAAAAGACATATGCATATGCCAGTGGCTGTTATCCTTTCCATCTGTAGGCGATTGGTGTATGCCTGCAGAGTAGGGAAATGAGGTTTCAAAAAGGTTGTCGTATCTAGTGGTAAGCGCTTTTAGGATGCTTGCATAATCCGATACTTTTTGGTGTGAGAGTTCTAAAATAGAAGTAACATGCCTTTTGGGCACAATCATCGCCTCAAACGGCCATACTGCCCAATAAGGAACAAGTGCTACAAAGCTTTCGTTTTCCAATACAATGCGCTCTTTAGCATTGAGCTCTTGTCTGAGGTAATCGCCCAGTAAACTGCTATTGTTCTGTTCCCAATAGCTTTTTTGGTGCACTGCCTTTTTCTGTACCTCTTGTGGTATGTAGCGTTGTGCCCATATCTGTCCATGCGGGTGTGGGTTAGAGCAGCCCATAATCGCTCCTTTGTTCTCAAAAATCTGTACGTGGTTGATGTTTGGGTCACTTCCAAGATCGGTGTATTCCTTTTGCCAAAGGTTTATTACCTCAATAATATCACCAACCTCCATAAGCGGCAGGGTTAGGCTGTGATTGGGGTGATAGCAAATCACTTTGCATATTCCGGATTCGCTTTCGGCTTCTAGCAGCCCCTCTTTAAAGGATTCTTCTGGGCCTTGAAGTAGGGCTGCAAAATCATTTTGGAAGCTATAGGTGCCTGTGTAGTCTGGGTTTTTGGCGCCTCCTGCGCGTTCATTGCCCGGGCACAGATAGCAGTTGGGATCGTAATCTAACAGCTCCACTTCTTGAGGCTTGTCTTTTTTGCCTTGCCATGGGCGTTTGGTGCGGTGTGGGGATACCAGTACCCACTCGCCTGTGAGGATGTTTTTTCTTCTATGTGGAGTGTTGTTAAAATCCATCTATGACTCAGAATTTACAGTTTCTACGCCATTAGAGGTTGCTACCAATATGGAGGTAAGGTTAATGTCAAACTGTTCTTTGTAGGCTTTGCTTGCCAAATCCATAAACTCATTGACAAAGCCTTCTTCCACTAGGTTAATGGTACAACCCCCAAAACCACCACCCATCATGCGGCTTCCCACCACCTGCGGGAGGTCTTTTGATAGGTCCACTAAAAAATCAAGTTCCGGGCAACTGACTTCATAGTTATTTGATAGTCCTTCGTGGGTTTGGTACATCAGTGCTCCAAATCCCTTGATATCTCCGCTTTGGATAAGCTCAGCAGCCTTTAAGGTTCTGGCGTTTTCACGCGATACAAAAAGTGCGCGCTGATAGACTTTGCCAGAGAGTTCTTCCTTGTAAGTCTCAATGATTGCTTCTGGAACATCGGCTAAAAATGGATACTCTGGGTAGTCTTTTTGAATGACAGCAAGGGCTTGTTCGCATTCTTCTCTTCGCGTGTTGTACTCACTCGATGCCAGGTTATGCGACACATTAGTATTCAGCAGCAATATCTTATAAGGCGCAAACTCCGCATCAATTAGTTTATAATCTAAGGTCTCGCAGTTAAGAAGTAATAGTTTTTTTCGTTTGCCCATCGTCACCGCAAACTGATCCATCACCCCGCATTTGGTGCCCACAAAGTTGTGTTCTGCCATGCGAGAGATCTCGATCATTTCAAGGTTTGAAAGCTCCAAGTCAAACAAATCATTTAAGCCTTTGGCTACCCCACACTCTAGTGCAGCCGACGAGCTGATACCGGCCCCAATAGGCAGCTCACTGGATATCACACAATCAAAACCTCCAAGCTTTTCCGGACGGGCTTTTACAATGCCATCGACAACACCAAGTATATAGTTCTCCCAATGGGTATCGCTGATTTGTAAGGGCTTGTTGATATCAAAAGTAAACGCACCTTCATCTTCGGAGTTTACCCGACATAGGCTATTGTCCTTTTTTCTAAACCACATAGTGACTTTTCGATCAATCGATGCTGGCAGCACATGCCCTCCATTATAGTCGATATGTTCGCCAATCAGGTTGATACGACCAGGGGATTTTACAATGATGCCATTTTGGTTAATCATTTAAATTACTTTCTTATAACTTAAAAATCAATTTGCTACAAACTTATATTGAAAAATTATTCTAGAGTTAATGGGGAATCATCAATCAACTGCTTTATTTCAGACACAGTTAACTCATTATTATAAAAATAGAGCTCATCAATTTCTCCGCTAAATTGAGATTCAGTTAGGTTCTTAGCAGATACTCTCTTTGCGCCAATAAACAAATTGTTTGACCATGGTACTATAACGTTTTCAGGCATCTTAACTGGACTATCGACATTTAATTTTCCATCTACATATAATTTCATTGATTTTCCATTAAACGTAAACGCAATATGTATCCATCTGTTTAAAGATTTAGATTTTAATTTGTTAAACACATCTCTTGAAAAAGCATTCCCATATTTTTCTTGCCCATCATTGGAAACAGTTGATATAAATGCATTGAATTCTCTTTTTTCACTAATCTCTAAATAATACGTAATTCCGCCATGTTTACTTAATACACCTAATATTTGTTGTCTCTCATTATTTAATAATCGTGGCTTAATCCAAAGAGCAACTGACATTTGCTTTTTACCATTAAATACAAAATTACTACTGTTNTCTNGGTCAAAACTAACNTAACTANCTGAAACTTCTGGATTTATNTTTAATGAATTTCCTTTTTTACCACNTGAAGAGATAAAAGCATTATTTAGNGTACCAAAAGNTCCTTGTGCAATACCAGAGTCACAATAAACTTNNGATTNTGNNGATGAATCAAAACTAAAATAACCAACNAATCCTTTGGAAGGTATATTATNAGATTGAGCACTCAAGTTTNCGCTGAGAATAAAAATTAATATTTTGAATGNATTAAAAAATTTCATAATAATTGATTTACTNATTAATAATTAATTTAAAAATTTGATTTTGATTTGAGCTTTTCTTTGATTCCAATTGAATTTCTATAAANNACAATCCATGATTTAAATCTGCTAATTCAATACATTTGTTATTNCTCTTNACTNTAAANTTATTGGNCTGAATTATTCGATTAGTAATATCAAATAATTTAAAATTTATGTTTTCNCCAATATATGAGTCAGAAAAAAATAATTGAATTTCCTGACCATCATTAGGATTTGGATAAANTTCTATTTTTNTTTTNGANTCAATAGNTGGAAAATTGAGTGAAGANTCCCACTTAGCATACAATCTAATGTCTTCANTTGGCATTGATGATGGNAAATNAAAAGNNTTCGATAAATTGATGTCNGTGTACCAACCCANAAAATNAAAACCTACTTTGGTTGGATTTTCGGGTGGCACGATATTATCTCCGGGNCTTTTGCAGATATCTTCAACCTCACTACCACCTTGTTCATCAAAACTAATACAATATGAAATNATNCTTTGAAACATTTCAGTTGTAACTTTTTTGTAAGAAGTNTCACCTAATTCTTTGTANTCAANCGAAAGAAACTGCCTTGTTTCATATTGGGTGTAAAATAGGTCCAAATAATGATACCCTGCTTCCAAACTTATGGAACCCTCTGCTATCCATGGATCCTTNTCAGAAATACCATCTAACACGACAACNTCATNTCCATCAATCTTTAGCAATGATCCGTCATTTGATCGNAATTTAAATACATATGTTTTATCNTCNGGCATTTTNATAAATCCNGAAAAGTGTAATGCGAAATGCTCGTCATCAAGCTTCCCTACTTCACTAAAATCTAAATTATTAACGATTTTTGAAGCNGCAATTTGTCCTTGGCTCTCTAGACTNAANTCNTTAAAATTCGGNAAGCTATTTNTTGATGGGTCTAAATTGAAAACTTTATATTTCAATCCGTTAAAAGTTGNTTCATNTANANTCTCATCAGGTAAANATGGTACTTTTTCATAAGTGATTGAGTATGGATCATAATTTGTATTGAAACCAAAAGCTTTAAAAGTAAAGTTGGTTGTTTGATTTATAGATATCATATCACTTGCAATAGGGGAATTTTCATTCGGAACTGTCCCGTCTGTTGTATACCTTAGAGTAGTACCATCAATAAGNTTTTGNACACTAACATCTACCANACCAGCAAACTTTCTAATTCTAGGCANTGTCCATACTGATGTTTTTCCATTTTCGTATCTATCCCCAACTTTTAATAATACATCAACTTGTCCATTGGAGTCCATGAAAAATAACTCGCCATTTTCGTCAGTNTTTTCGTTTGCAGAGGAGGTTTTTTCAANAATTGTTCTTTTATCATCATACGGAAAAATTTTTGTGTTTTGNAATGGGTTATTATTAACNCTNTGTTGAAGTTCCACATGATTATTNACATCNGTTCTTTCCAGTTTGGTNTGGACCCAATTAGTAATATCATTNATCACAACAGGAACTTTCATCTCGACAAANTCCCATGAATCAGGTAGATGAGGTGCATATGTAAATGTTTCATCAATAATTGAATAGTTTGTTCCTCCAATCCATTCTATGATTGGTAGTACCATAGCAATATCCCAATTATAGTATCTTGATCCCCATGCTTTATTGTTTTCGTCCCAAGCNTCAGGTGCAACAGGATAACCATAGTCTCTNTACATTGCATCATAATTATTCAATGTAATTGCAATACCACCTAAATCCTTTCCTTGTTTGAAAACACCATCNACACCCAACCAGCAACTAATACTTGAAGCTCTAAAAATTCCATTGGGAGGTGAATCTGCTGAACGAGTATTGATTCCATTTGGAGAAATAAAGCCACGTTCNGTACTAAGAACATAGTTGTCTATAAAATCAGANGTCATCTCAGGAGTTAATGCATTATTTCTTAGTTCTGCAACATGCCAGTTATTTTTCCATGAATCGTTGTCATATTGAGATAATAACCATGGCCATTTATTATTTANAAACCTGTCGACTTCACGATTTTCTATACTTTCCCAATAGNTGACATCNGAATTTTCNCCAAGCTCTGAAGCCATCATTTTTAGTTCTTGAGATTCATTTACTCCNACAGCCTTACTNTCATTGTCAATGNATAGAGGCCTTAANAGTTCATGGTAGGCAGTTTGAAGAAATTGCANATCTGCTGAATGAATATATTGTTTCCAAATTTGACCAACAGCTCCATCAAAGTTCATTCTNGTTGTTGGNGAATACCAATGNGTNCCAAAATTATCTGGTAAANAATTATTTTCATTTTTAAATTGAACCATATGTTTCCATGANAGTGCATTGCCAAAACTCCAATCCNATTGATTTGCAACNTATGAACCNGCNCCACAAAAAGCCCATGAATCCCAGAGGTGTAAACCCATAAAATTATTTACAGCTGTTTGNGTGTGTGGGTAACTTTCCCAACCTTCNTTTAAATTGGTGAAATACATAAAGTAAAGGGACCACAAAAAATAATAGGTNTCAACAACATCNGAGTCTGAGCATCTGAAATANGGTATTTCTTCATTCAATAGGTTATTAATCATGATTGTTTTTTCATCTCTTACATAATTGATGTCNGTTAAATCATCAGNNGTGCGATTTAATGCGGTTTCNCTATCATCGTCAACTGAAAGAGTAAGAGCAACAGCTTCAAAAGCAGGAATATCTATAGAAAATGAGTATCCTATATTACCTTCNTCCANGGTAGAATNTTCAAAATCTTGAATAGATTCATTAGACGAAAAAACAAAATTTAAACCTGAATACATCATATCTCCAACCAATGCAGGTTGTCCCCAAGNTGGTTTAGTCATAGCTGTACCGTTNTCTANAAGCACAANAGCATTNCTTTGTTGATCAAAGCTTATTGTTGAAGTACAACTTTGTGATACAGTGGTTTCTATATCTCCGTCNAATTGGGGAATTAATCTTGAATCCCAAAAACTNTCACCNTCAAATTCAATTTTAATATCTTTATTTGAAGTAATAATTGTTGTTAAAACATCGTTCTCAGAAATAAATTTTTNNTCTGTTATAGTGGTGTTTCCAATTTCATATTTTGCTACCATTTTATCTGGTCGCCACTCTAGCGAAATNGGGGTTGGGTGTTTAAACTTTTCTCCATTTACGACAACAGTACCATATGCAGATTTTGTTCTTCTCCAAAACTCCCATCCCCANTGATCATGACCAGTACCTCCAACACCATTTACAATTCCATTTCCTCTAGCCCTACCGTCCCTAAACATCGGGTGGGTGAATCCAATTGTTTCTAATTCTGTTATATTTTCATACCTTGCTTGACCTGCACCAGCAACATAATACATTTTATTCCCTGCTAAAAATCCATATTGTTCTCCATTGATGTCACGAGATAGCATTTGACAGTAATCTGTATAGTCTGGTTCATTTGGATCAATTAATTTCCANGACGGCCATAAACTTATATCNCCTAGTGTTTCGATTGAATTATTACTCAACCGGCTATCTAAAGTTTGATTTTTAAACCAGTGTAAAAACCGATGATCTGCCAATGTAGGAGGTTCAATCTTTAATGGAAGGTCTGTAACAATAAAACTCAATGGATTATTTTGTGAATTTATCGCACTATCTAGATGATATGTGATTTGATATACAATCGGAGTCCATTGNGCATAAAAAGTTTGNTTACTAGAAATGTTGTNTAAGTTNCCAGTTGATATATCTAGAGTCTCACCACTGCCATCTTCATGTGTGTTCCATGAGATAAAATTAAAACCTATTCTTTCAACAATTGGTATTTCTACACTATAATTATTAGATGGTGATGCTTCGAATGCAATAGGGTCAGAACCATCATTTGAATCAAAGTTTATAGAAAAAGTTTCATAATATTCATCTAGTGGTTTTTCAAGATTCTTTATTTGCTGTATTTCACTCAAATCTAAAGATCTCGAATAGATATAAAGTTCATCTAAAATTCCCTCAAATTGTTGATTGCCATCACTTATATTTCCCAAATAAAGAAAACGATCTTGCCATGGAACAATTAAATAGTTTTGTTTTGTGACAGTTTCTGTCCAATTAAGTTCTCCATCAACATATATTTTTGCATAATAGCCGTCNTATGTAAANGCAATATGATACCAAGTATCAATATTATCATTTGTTAATNTAGAATTTCTTGCTTTTGAAAATGCATTACCAAAATCACCTGATGAGTCAGGGCTTGCAGTTGATATATAGCCATTAAACTCGTTCTGCGAAGTAATTTCAAAATAATAATTTTCGCCACCATTTTCGACTGTGATGATTTTTTGTCTTGTATCGTCAGCTTTTGCGGGTTTAACCCANAAAAGAAGTGACATTTCGCTCTCATTTTCGAGTCGAAAGGAACTACTATTTTCATTTTCGAAAACCATATATGCACTCTGGTTTTGTTGAGAAGAAAAATTCAATCCACCACTAGAATATTTACCGTTGTTTGAAATAAATGTATTTCCGACTGCCGTNCCAACACTNTTTGNTCCTTCACCATATTNACATGTATTTTGATCAAAACTAAAATACCCCTTAAGGCCATCTGAAAGATTATTATGATCGATAAAAAGTTCCTGTGCACCACAATGAAAGTTGACACAAAAAATGAACAGCATCATTCTCAACACTAATGTATTTTTATCAAATTGTGTGTGAATTGTCATAAGAATTNTGCTGAATAAGGAATNAATGGGTATNGTTATAAATTCAAGAGTGTTNATTGCTTAATTATTTNCGCCAAGATTTATTTTCTCGGGCCTTACTNATATGATCGAACTGNCGTTGCTCGTTAATCATCATTTGATTATTACCTTTTTCTCTATGAAATTCTATTCTCTTAGCCAGTTCGTCTAGCCTNACTTGNAACATATCTTCAATTTTTTCTGCATCNACTTCTTTCAAGTAATCATTTAATCTATTTAAAAGCTTGCTTTTTTTCTCAACCATTTCAAATGATAAGTCATTATTTTCNCCTGGATCAGCAACGACATCAAACAATCGTGANTCATATGTTTGGAGNTTNACCAAAACTTTATAATTGCCATCAANAATAGCCGAAGCTGGCATGGTCCCACCATACCAAGGNTAGTGAAAAATAATTTCTTGNGTACCACGTTTAACTTTTCCCTTATCACCCTTTTTAAATATGTCTAAAAGACTACCTCCATCATANTCCTTTTCTAGCTGCTTACCACCAGTTATTTCATTGATTGTAGCATACCAGTCCCAGGACGCTACNGGAATAGNACAATATCCTTNTTTTACACCTGGACCTGTGACAANAGTTGGAACTCTAATNCCTCCCTCCCAAAGTGANGCTTTACCACCTGATAAGGGAGCATTTCCTCGAAATCCTCCACCATTATCTGAGGTGAAAATTATATATGTNTTATCTGCTATATCTAGTTTTTCTAAGTGATCAAGTAAAATGCCGAGTCCTGCATCCAAATCATCAACCATNCCAGCATAGTTNGGCATCCATCCATTACGATTCGGGTTTGGATGATCGTAATCNTAACTTGAAGATTTTTTTCCTCTCTTATTTTTATATTTTTCTACAGTTTCTGGCCTTGCATAATTTTGAACATGAGGNGCATAATGCGAAAGTTGAATATAAAAAGGCTCTTTGTTTTGAACTCTTTCAGTTATAAATTTATTTGTTCTTTCGGTTAGACTGAAAATAGCTTTAGGGTCNTCGTCTGGATGTCTCACCTCATTTCTAACTTTCCAATCTCCATCAATGTTATTTGTATTACCATCATCTACATCATACCCTGGTTCACGCCTGACATCACAACCCCACTTNCCAAANTGAGCAGTGATATAATCTGGATTATTTTTCTTAATTCGTTCATGAACAGAAATTTCTCCTTGACATCTTTTATTTCTAGTAATTGCCAAAATATCATAAACTGTAGTNTTTNGGAGTCTTGCTGGGCTCTTNCCAAATTGAAATGATGTTCGACTTGGGGTACAAACAGGTGANGCTGAGTANGCTTGTGAGAATACGAGTCCATTAGCTGCCAATCGCTCAAGATTAGGGGTTTCATAAAAATCACTTCTAGTATTATCATCTCCCTGAATCATTTGAACAGAAGTGTCTGTCCAACCNAAGTCATCAACGTAAANAACGATAATGTTTGGTTCCCTNANGTTNTGAGCAAAACAAACTTGAAAAGAAATTATTATTGTCACTAANACACNNGTATACTTAATCNTTTTCATATCTAAAATTTTGAATCAATTATTANATTTTTTTGTCATAAATAGATTTGCTGGAATATTTTTAAAATCTAGTTCATCAGGTAGCTTAGCAGTNAGTTCTAGAAAAGAATTTTTTGTNTACTGAGTATAGAAAATATCTATTTTATGNANTCCCTTTTTTAAACCAATTTTTCCATCAAAAATCCAAGGATCCAAACCAGAAACTGAATTTAATCTAATGATCTCTTTATCATCTATAAATAAAATTGAACCATCATCNGATTTTAAATTGAAATTGTANACATTATCCTCTCTGATNTTNATATATCCTGANATATGCATCCCAAAGTGTTTATCAACATCTAGGTTCAAGTTTTTGAAATTTATATTCGGGTACAGATNATTTGTTGAAATAGTACCAGATTTGATTTTCCTTAATTTTGAAAAATCTGGAAGCTTTCTCAATTTTTTAGGCAACTCATAAAGTGTATAATCAAGACCCGGCTCGAANTTTTTATCTTCNGAAATACTNGGATNTAAATAGGCNTTATNGTAGGTGAACTTGTAAGGNAGATACGCTGTNTCGTTACCAAAAGNTCTGATGTTAAATGTGGTAGTCGTATCAATGANAATCTTATTGGANAAAATTGGAGATTTTTCGNTTGGTAAACTCTCNTCTGTTGTATACCTAACAATAGTACCAGGAATTAAGTTTTCGGCCGAAACTAGTATTGGATTGAAAAANATCTCTGATTTTGGATGCATCCAAACCAAAGTTTTTTCTCTTTTTAANTTCTNACCTAAAATATAGTTTACTTCTGCATTGTCATTATTCGTGAAGAAAATAGAACCTTCCTCAGATTTCTTTCTTNTNAGNTTTGTNTTTTCNTCTANAAGAACTCTATTTTGATAATGGGATTTNATGTAAGTGTTTTCGAGAGGNTTACCTTTAATCGNATATTTAAATTCNTGTTTNGAATTTTTACTTACCCTANTTATTTTTGTGTTTACCCAACTNGTTTTACCATCTAANGAAATAGGAGTATACATCTCAATAAACTCCCANGATTGAGGTAGATAGGGNCTAAATTGAAAACTGCTNTCTAATAATGAATAATCTACCCCTCCAAGCCAGCGAATAACNGGTAAAACCATTGCGATATCCCAGTTNTAATACCTAGATCCCCAACCTTGAAATTTATGGTCCCATGCCTCTGGTGCGATTGGATAACCATATTCTCTTGTCATTGCATTAAAATGATTTAAAGTTGCAANAGTACCTGCATGATGTGAATTTTTACGAAACAGCCCATCTACAGCTAACCAACAACTAATACTTGATGCCCTAAAAATCCCATTCGGAGGNGAGTCTGCTGCTCTAGTGTTCAAACCAACNGGGGAAATAAAACCAATATCAGTGTCCATAACGTATTTATCAATAAATGACCTTGCTGATTTTGGTGGGAGAGAGTTATTTCTCAAGTGAACCAAATCCCAAATNTCNTTCCAAATAATTTGTTTTTTTCCATCATATTGGTCAATTAAGTTTTTCCACCTATTTCTTGTNAACCAATCTNTTTTTTTATTCACAAAAGACTTAAAAATTACAGCATCATCAATTTCGCCAAGTTCNCTGGCGATNTTATATAATGATTCACCAGAATTTACACGCAGCCCTCTTTGNTCATTATCNATATAAAGAGGTCGNAATAATTTTCTGTAGACATGATTAAGAAATTTTGTATCCCCCGACTTTCTATACATTTCCCATATGTGTTCNACCGCACCTTCAAAATTCATCCTAACTTGAGGTGAGTACCATGAGGTCCCAAAATTATCTGGCAAAGCATTATTCTTATCTTTAAATGGAACCATGAATTGCCAGGACAAAGCATTTCCATATCCCCATTTGTCTTTNTCTACTACATATGANNCAGCTGCACAATATGCCCATGAATCCCATAAATGNAGTCCCATNAAATTATTTATTGCCGTTTGTGTGTGAGGGAATTTTTCATATCCCTTCTTAATATCAGTGAAATACATGAAATACAAAGACCACAGGTAATAATATGCCTTATTAAACATCTCATCAGAAGACCTGAAGTAAGGGATTTGATAATTTAAAAGTGAATTAATAAAATCNGTTTTCTCGCGAACAGATTCAAAAATATCTATTTGATCTTTTTCTATTCTTGCTAGAGCCTCTTTTGGATTTTCGTTAACAGCATACGAAATTATAGTTTCACTGTTTGATGGAATATCAATAGAAAATTTATANCCAATATTACCNGCGAGTAATTTTGATTTTTCAAATCCGTAAATAGGTTNATTAGATGATAGAATAAAGTTTAGACCAGAATACATCATTTTTCCAACAACAGCNTTCTCTCCCCATTGTGGTTTTGTTATNGTTTCACCATTTTCATAAACANTGATAGCATTGTTTTTTTTATCAAAATNAACAATAGCATCAGAGGTTACTGTCATTGGTTGATTAGGAGGATCTCCATCAAAAGTTGGTGTGTTGTTAGGATTATTNAAACTCTGNCCCTCAAATTCAATTTTTAAAGGCTNACTGGAAGTNATTACAGTCGACAAAACATCATTTTTNGATATAAACTTAATCTCCCTGATTTTGATTCCANACAACTCATANTCAACAATTANCTTGTCTGGCCTCCAATANAGTGCTTTTGGNTTTGGTTTAGGGATTCGAACATCATCTATAATTACNGTTCCGTAAGCAACCTTNGNGTGTCTCCAAAACTCCCAGCCCCAAACATCATGACCCTTGCCACCTTTTATACCAATCTTATCAGCATCAACNATACCGTAACCTCNGGCTCTACCATCTCTNAAAAANGGATGGGTTAAACCAATGGTNTCAANTTCAGTAATGTCTCTATATTCAGCTCCCCCTGAACCAGCTATATAATAGATTTTGTTTCCTGATAAAAAACCGTATTGTTCTCCATTAATATCCCTTTCAAGAAACTTACAATAATCAGTAAAAGGAGGTGCAATTTCTTGCGAGAAAACTATCGAGCTTACTAAAATAATAGAAGTAAAAACAGCTTTAAAGGTAATTTTAATTTAATAGTATTTTAAGTGAATTATTTTTTAATGAACTTGACCGGATCTTTTGTTTCAACTTGCAAAAAGTAAAGTCCGGATTTTAAATCAGATACGTCAATACTTTCTTGAAACACACCATTTTTTATCGTTTTACCGTCTATAGAGCTAATTAAATATGTTACTGGTTTTGATAGACCTGTGATATTTAGGTTATTGTAAACTGGAATTGGATAAACATTAAATTTCTCATTGTTATACAAATCATCAACGCTTAGTGTAGATCCACTATACATATTTGCTACTTCAGTTGCAGTAAGTGCATCCTCATATAAATAAACGTCATCAATACTTCCAGTGAAAGCTTCTGAAACTGTACCAGGAGTTTCACCCCAAACACCTCCAAAATGTAAGGCCGCATCATTAAAATGAACTAAACCAGTATTTTGCCGTGCTACTGTGAGTATTTTTTCTCTCACTAATGAACCATTTGTGTATAGTTTAATATCAGTTCCATCATAAGTAACTGCGAAATGAATCCATTTATTCATATCATCATTTGTTAAAAATGAACCTTCCAAATCAGCAGCTAAAAAAACATTCTGCCAAGAATCTGTTCCATCATAGTCTTTTGTATTAAAAAAAACATTGAAAGTATTAGAACCTCTTAATTCAATGTAGTGACGGGTGGAACCATCGTCTTTATTAATGGATAATAGTACTTGATCGCCTGCACCAAGTAATGTAGGTTTTAGCCAAAGCGCCATTGACAATGTATAATCTCTTGCAAATCTAAATTCATCGCTGTTAGATTGATCAAAACGAACATAGCTTGGTGTGGTTGCTGAGTCAAATTCAAGAACTGTATTTCCATTTTCAGTAACAGGAGTTACATTATTTAGCGTTCCAACATTCGCACTGCCAGAACCACTAGCTGCGGAAATGTTATTATTAGTAATGCTTTCAAAATCAAAGTGAGCTACTAAATTATCCGTTGGAGCTTGTGCAACTAACATATATGAAAGTAAGCAAAAAATAAAGCTTGCAATAAAATTAATTTTAGTGTAAATATTTTTCATTTATTGAAATTTTAAAAAGTTATTNANTGCAAATTATNAATTTTTGCTNNAAAAAACANACTAGTACCTACCAGTTTTTNATTNTATAAATAAGTCATTGTGAGCTTTNTTGAACACTTAATTTGANTTTTTNAAGTTGAGATTTGCCCTCCATTTTTGTAAAAGNTCAAATAATTCNTTGGTTTTAATTGGATGAAAATCTGCTACATCAAGCGACTCNGATCGNTCGTATTTTAAATTGTAAAGNTCTAATCTCTGATCATCAAAAAATTCAATTAATTTCCAATCGCCNCTTCTAATAGCTCCCGANGAAGTTCCACCCAAAAAATGTGGNTTTTCNAGTGGATAATGCCAAAAAATTGATTCCCTATTCAACTCATAATTAGGATTCTCCAATACATTTTTAATTGAAATTCCATCCACATTATCTTTNCTATTGTGTTGAATTCCAAGGGCATCAACAATTGTAGGATAAAAGTCAATATTTGAAGTTACTGCATTAGATTTTGAATTNNCTTTAATGATATTGGGCCAAGAAATGATTAGAGGTACTCTGATTCCTCCTTCATACAGTTGGCTTTTGCCTCCTCTAAGCGGATGATTTGATGTAACATTTGGTGCCTCACCTCCATTATCGCTTGTAAAAACAATAATTGTATTTTCTANAAGATCGAGNGATTCTAATTTATTTACAATCATACCCACTCCGTCGTCTATACTCTCTATCATTGCAGCAAGNTGGGGATTGNAGCTTGACGCCCAATGATTCAGAGNATCNCCATCAAATCCCTGGTCTTGACATAGATAACATATCTGTCTTGAACTTTCTCCAGGGGGATGTTTTTTTCTATACTTTTCAACCANATCTTTTTTNCCATTTAAAATAGTATGAGGTGCATAATGACTTANAAANAGGAAAAAAGNTTTNGATTTATTTTTTTCNATAAAGNAAACAGCTTCNTNGTTAATCCTGTCTGTNAAGTACTCCTCACCNTCNATTTTTTTCTCTGATANTTTTAACCAAGAAATCGGTTGATTTCTAAATACATATGGATAAAAATTAGCCCCATTNCCAACNCCTTTAATTTCACTAAGTATTTCTTCATAAAAGCCATGATCAGTCGCACGGATCTCATTCTCTGATCCNTCGTAGGCATAGCCAGTGAGATGCCATTTTCCAATCATTCCAGTATAATAGCCATTGTTTTTAAGCACTTTGGCAATCGATGGTAATTTGACAGACAATGGATTATCATTTGGTCTTAAATAATCTGTTATCCCNGTTTTTATTGGATACTGGCCCGTTANAAGAGCAGCTCTATAAGGAGAACAAACAGGGGCAGCTGCATAAGCTTGTTTAAATAAAATACCCTTATTAGCTAATGAGTCAATGTTTGGTGTTTCGTTAAATTTGTTACCATAACACCCAAGCTCAGACCATCCGAGGTCATCNGCTAAAATAAATACAATATTGGGCCTNGTATCGTAGGCTTGNGAAAAGCAAAATTTTGAAACCAGTATCAAAAAAGCGATATAAATGCTCTTTCGTTTTGTCATAAATAAATTTNGTTNGTGAAAAATATTGTCCNCTTNCAGNTAAANCTAATCATTTGGTAGATCAATTATGATTTTGGAATTCAGTGATTCACTTTGTGCTNCTAATTTTCCATCTACCCAAACACATAATTTACCTTGATTGCCATCCAAATCTAAATCCCAGTCTTTTTTCCANANGATATCAATATCATGACCATGGTATCTTAAATCTCCCAGATAGAAAAATTCCCACTTTTCTTGTGGCAGCAGNGATTCAATTGAAAAGTTATTNTCGTGTGAAGCTTTGAATCCAATCAAATCTTCAATCAGCATGTCTGGGTATGTTGAGTGGAAATAATCTTGTACATCTCCAAAGCCTTTCCCTTGAGCTGGCTGGGACTGTATGACGTCACCTCCNCCTGGCATCCTGTACCCTCCTTTGATGGGCAAATACCACTCNCCNATTGACCTTCTACGNCCATGCAACTCAACATATTGGTTCATNTGAAAATAAAGTAGTTCCCTATCTTGATCATTGATNCCAGAACGANATTTTTTATAATTTGTTAAATAATTTGCAAANGACTTGTANACNACTGAGTTTTGGAAAGGCCAGCCTCTACCATTCCAACCATANGACATTTCATTAAAATAATCATGTCTGAATTCAGCAGTTGTCATGCCAAATTTATTTTTGAAGCCCATTTNNTCCCCGAATTGTTTCCATGCAATATCAAACTCAGAATTTTCACTGGGCAACATATTAAAGTACCATGGTGTATAACCAACGCTTTCTCTAATNATACTTAATTTATCTACNACACCACCAGTGTGGAGATTGTCAGCTGATAGACGTGAGTAAAAGAAAGGGTCTTCAATCTTTCCTTTGTTTGAATAAAATTGAAACTCGTCTGATGAGCTAGGGGTATGCCAAAGTGANNTTATAATTTTTTCAGANAGCTGTTTAGCGAGGTTTGAATATTTATAACTTTTTATTTTGTCTTCTTTGTTATTNTTTTCANTAGCTTTTTGGTCATATAGAACCCCTAAAGATTTTAGATTCGCATACATGTAGCTATTTAGTGAGGGTCTTATNGTATACAAATTTGGATAACTCAGATCTAAATGATTACCTCCAAATGCTTGTGGNACTGTTGAGTAATTTTCAAGACTAAATTCTTGAGGAGATTTGTCAGGATAATTTTTAATCCCCTCTCTGTATGCAGCTCTCCAACCATCTCCATCCGTGAAATACCTACGCCATCTCTCTTGTCCTTTATATGGTTCCTCTTNATTAANAATGGTATTGTAGCCATCATAGGATCCTTTTGAGGCTATTAGNCCTAGCGTTGTTGAAATTGTAAATTCATTGGCATCATACATATCAAGACACTTGTAGAGTCCNTGTGAATATGTTCCTTNAGCATTTACTTTAAATATTTTATCCCATACGGATTGATGTTTTNCCATAAAAGGCAACAAACTATCNCTCCATTTGCCATCNGGNTGTACTTTTAGNAATGCCTCTGTTGCATCAATCATCCAACTTGTGTAATGATGACTTTGAGGNCTTGGTAGTGTAGACAACCATGTATTATTTTGCACTTGCATTTCATNGGAAGGTGGACCAGAAAACCAATANTCAGCATATGATTGTAAATATTCAGGATTNCGCATCCACCTTAAATCATAGAANTGGTGTCCGGCNGGAGCAGGAATAGCACCGCTAGTAGAAGCCCATCCAGGNAAACCAGGAAATTCAGTAAATACATAATAATCTTTTCCTTTTTCACTCCANTGNTTTAGTCTTTTAGAAATCATCCACCANCGATAATTGAAAACTTCTGTNAAATCCTCATTTGAGCANAAGAACTTTGGGGAATTATAGATTAAAAATCTTTTATTATTCTCTTTATTTAACCAACCATCAAATTCAGGCCTATTCCCATTTAAATGAGAATAACCATTAAACTCATCNATGTCTTTCGATANNGTTAATAATGCTTGTTCCTTTAGACGTAAAAGCTCATTGTCAGGGTCGGTAGAAATTGGAGGGATATTTATTTTTAGTTCAGAATTAAGCTCAATCTCATAAACCCCTGCGGAAACATTTTCATGAAGTTGAACTTCAATTTTAATTTTTTTTGTGCTAATTTTTTTTGTGAATTTAATGTAATTAAATCCATCGCGTTCAACTCCATAATCGTTTTCGATTTTAGCTTCTTTCCACTTTTTTTTATTTAAGTAATATACTTTCCAACTTTTTGGCAAGCAAATAGGACCTGCTTGCGCCTCGTCAAACCAATAGATTCCNAGATTTTCTAAATCAATTTTATNTTGAAAGTCATATACAATCCACTCTTTTGTTCCCTTTTTTGGCATAAAAGTATACCTAGGAACTCTATAATCTGAGGANGATGCAGGAATTATTTNATCATTAATTGCATTTATACTCAACGTATTTTTAGANGAGGATGTCAACGTAATTTCTGAATCAGAANCTTGNGCACTTATNTTTGTTGAGCCTTGAATATTGTTGGGTTTTGAAATATTTGAATTTANATTATTACCAAAGGNTAANGTCATAATTTCATTTATTTCATTCAATGAAAGTGCTCTNTTATAAAAATATAGTTCGTCTATGTTTCCATGAAATTGATTTGAAGTTACNTCTAATGATTTTTTATNCATNGCTCCCAGATGCAACNNGTTTGNAAAGTCAACAATTTTGTTGTTTGGTGTAGAGACGACCTCTTCCTTTACAAGGTTTGCATCTAAATATAGTTTCATAACCNTTCCGTCAAAAGTAAATGCAANATGTCTCCAAGTATCTATGTCATTTGAACTTAAAACGCTACCATAACTTGTNCCTCTCGCATAAGCAGAACCANAAGAATCATTAGAATAATCTTTCGTTGATATAAATGCATTGAATTCATTGTTTTTGGANATTTCAAAGTAATATGTAATTCCCCCATGGCCGCTNTTTACAGAAATAAACCTTTGTTCTTCATTACTATTGATTCTTTTCGGTTTAATCCATAAAGCGATAGACATTTTATTGCNCTTTGAAAAAGTAAATGGAGAACTATTTTCTTTACTAAANGAAACAAAGGATTCCCCATNAGNTGGATCAATTTCAAGAGCATTACTACCATAAATTGCGTCAGANGTCAACTTTGCTCCAACCAATGAACCTTGAACACCTTCANAAGTTCCTGANNCAGAAACNAGATTGTCATCTNCAAGATTGTCGAAATTAAAATANGCCACCAGTCCAGANGANGGAGGTTGTGCNTTTAGNTTAACAGTAAAAGTCAGAACAAATAANAGAATTCTNGAAATNTAAACAACCCTAAAATAAATCATGTGAAGTAATTATTGAGCTGAAAACTTATAAATACANATNGAATAATATTCATCNCCTTCTTCGAGTTTCGTTGAAGGAAAACTTTCAATGTTTGGACTATTTGGAAAATGCTGAGTTTCTAAACAAAAAGCTGTTCTNTGATTATATGATTTAGNGTTTTTTCCAACATCCGACCCATCTAAAAAATTNCCACCATAAAATTGTAAGCCAGGTTCATTTGTAAATACTGAGATTGAGCGTCCAGACTCGGGTTCTGTAACTTTAGCAGCAAAGTTTAAATCACTTTCAGACTGATTCAATACCCAATTGTGGTCATAACCTAGACCATAATTTATTTGTTCAAAGTTTGAGTTCACGCGCTCTCCTATTCTGGTTGGCNTTAAAAAATCCATTGGNGTATTTTTAACAGATGAAATTTTTCCATTAGGGATTAATCCAGCATCGACAGGAGTGTAGTAATCTGCATTGATTTCCATGACATGTTCATTAATCACTCCATTTCCAGCNCCTTTGAGATTGAAAAAGCTGTGATGAGTTAAATTAANATGAGTTGTTTTATCAGTNTCTGCCCAATACTCAATCTTAAGTTCATCTTGGTCANTAAGCGTGTACTGAACTTTGACATTTAGGTTGCCAGGATATCCTTCTTCACCATCTTTTGAAAAGTANGATAGCTCTAGTGTTTGCCCATCAATTTGGTTGGCAGACCAAACAACCTCATGAAATCCTTTTGGACCACCATGCAAATGATTTTCACCATTNTTTGTGGCCAAATTATAGGTNATTTTNTCNATTTNGAATTGTCCATTTTGAATTCTATTTCCATACCTTCCGATAAGTGCACCAAAATACTTTTCGTTACTATTTTTATAGCCTTCAATATTGTCAAATCCTAANACTATATCTTCAAAATTTCCATTCTTNTCAGGAACCCATAGGCTNACTACCCTTCCTCCGTAATTCGTNATTTGGGTAANAAGTCCATTTGAGTTTTCTAATGNATACAATTCAATTCCATTGTATTTCTCTTTATCNCTATTAAATTTTGATTTTTCAATTAGATTNATGTCAGAATTTTGACATGATGTNATTAGTGCCATGGTNATAAATAATAATTTNTTCATCTTAANNTTNGTTGATTTTGAGAGTTATTTTGAAATATTTAACTTTTGTTGAGATATACTTCTTTTAATTTGATAGTCATCATAAGACAATCTCCTATTTGTTTGATAACCATCCTCTGAATATAGTTTTCTTCCTGTGTTTGTAGCAACNACAGTTACATTATATTCGCCTTCTTTATTGTATGCATACTTGTAAGTTTTGTTTAANCCCTTGGGATCGTAAATTGACCCTAAAGATTTACCGAGGCTAAATGGCTCATATTCATCAGTNCCAAATTCAATCCATGATAAATAAACATCNCCTTGAAAACCTCTATAATGTATATAGTCGTTTTCATTTATTGGTAATCCAGTAACNGGGTCTAATTGTTCTCTATAATATTCTCCCCCATTAAAGTCATAATAAAANCCATTTGATTGATTTCCCTTCCTGGCCAACTCTCCATTTAATTTAAATTTNACTTCTTTTATGTACCCTTTTTCAGGATTTTCTAAATAATAATCAAACTCCTGCTCCATAAACTGACCTATATTAATAAACCCTGGACTTGTTCTTGCTGTCATNGGATCATCTGTTTCATATGTCATGAAATTACCAAAGCTTTTTGTTGCCGTGTGCTCNTCATTNGTTTCAACATCATAAATTGTAATTGATAATTCTCTAATAATATCTTTATTTCCGGAAACTCTTCTNACTACTTTATCTTCTTCACTNGAAACAAATCTAATTTCAAATTGACTAAATGCAGGATCCATACCTTTTCCAAAAACATAAATATTTGGCTGAAAAATTATTCCAGAGTTTACAGTCCTATCACTAACAGTAAATTTCAAAACATTTTTATNTGGATATGTAGCTTTAATCAAAGACTGGGGGAAGTTATTGTAAACCCCTANGTCTATATTTTCNATTGCNCCATAAAATTGNAAATCCATTTCCACATCACTTAATGAACTGTAATCCTTTANATACCTATACCATTTCGTTGGAAGNCCACCCGACAGGTTTTTTCTGTANACGGNNTCNTAAAATGTTTCGAAATCATTTTCAATTAATGCCTTCACTCTTGATGTCTCNTATTTCTTTAAACTATCGCCNGTATAGATGGATAAAAAATCAGCATTTGTATCAATATTAAAAGTAATAGAATCCCCAACTTTTGGGTTGATTGGAGAATAAGTAAACGAGACNCGTGGAGACTCNATGTCNATATTATATTTTTCACAGGAAAAAAATAAAAGNNCTAAAAAAAATNTTTTAAAAAATAATCTCATAATTAAATTCTTGAATTTTAAGAAATAACATTTTGATTTTAACCAATTAGTANCCTGGNTTTTGTTTCATGTTTGGAAAAAATTTAAATTCAGTTTGTGGGATTGGCCACAAAACCCTGTGAACATCTGTGCTATTAAAAACATCATTGACTCTATAATAAAGNCTATCATCTCTATACCATTTCATATGATGAAGTGGGTCAGGATATTCACTGATNTCTTTGTAGTCTAATTCAACAACNTCNGGNAATCTTGCGACATCTAGCCAGCGACAATCATCCTCACCAACTAATTCGCGTACTCGTTCAAAAAGTAACTCCTTTAATGCTACATCAAATGNGATATTTTCAGGTATAGGAGTAACCGCATTAGNAATGTAGCTGTAATTTGCATCTCCATGGTTTANAAACATATCATTTAAATCNGATTGGTAATTCGCTCTATCTCTAATATCATTAATGGATTTAATTGCGCCAGTCACATCCCCAGTAAACAATAATGNTTCGGCTTTTAANAGATAAATTTCACCTAATCTCAAAATCGGATAATCAACTCCGGACCATTCAGGGTCGTAANTATTCCCCATAAGTTGTGGTGGTTTTTTTCTAAATTTAGAAAACTGCCAAAGTTTAACATTCCANAGGAGNGTTTCATCATTATTCATCCACTTTTGAAGTTCAAATGATGCAAAAATTTCATTCATTACTTTNAATTCTTCNCTGGTATAACCACNTGACCCNTTTCCTGGCTCAATAAAAAAATCTGGCATTAATTTTCCTATNGGTTCTGTTATCCACATTCCACTTTTTGCATCATTATTGCCTGTTATAANAGCTTTAATTGTATTCCATGTTCTTCGTGTTAAATCACCTGTTAATGAAAAAATACCCGATTCGTCATACAACTTNATTAGTTTATCTGAGTCATTTGGATTATCACTTACTTGATGAATATCGTTGTCAATGCCACCNTAATCCCAATATANATCGGCAATTCTGCTANTGTATTCCCAAGTCGGTAGTTCATAAAGTATTGGTAATAAAGATGTACAACTACCTCCAGAACCTCCATATCTTCTATCTCCGTCTATACCCCAATTTGGAGCGATATCTGAGCCAGTACCATACCCTTCGTCAGCATTCATGCCGAATAAAATTTCTTTGTTGGGTTTAGTAAAAATAGTTGGGTAAAAATCNACAAGCTCATAACTTCCATAATCACTGCCATCAATTAAGGCATTACAATACTCTAAAGCCTTGGCGTATAGATCGTCTTTATTTCTATTGCCAATNTCTTCAGANATCTGNTTGCCAAATATTTCAGATCTTCTGATGTAGGATGCTTCAAAAACATATGATTTTGCTAATAGTCCTGCTGCCGCCCCTTTTGTTATTCTACCATAATTTGAAACCGACTCTCCNTCAAAAAAATTCGGCAAACAATTTTCTAAAGAAAAAAGTAGATCCTCTTCAATAAAAGTAAACATTTCGTCTCTCGTTGCTCTTTTTATGTCTTCTGGGAATACACTTTTAAACTCAGTTACAATTGGAACTCCACCAAAATATCTGTAAAGGGTAAAATATGCATAGGCTCTCAAAAAACGTGCTTCTGCTAACAACATGTTGGCAGGCTCTATATTAAAATTAGTTCCAATGTTGTCTTTGATATAAGTACTTTCTAAGGTGGATAAAAATAAAGTGCTATTGATCTCATTTTTGTTTTCCGTAATTCTAGAAATTATTTCATTAGCTTGTGAGATAAATGCATAATATTTGCGCCAAAGCTCACTTATATCTCGGTTGGATGATGACCACGAAAACTCTCTAAATTCACCAATTGCATTTCTTATATCAGAGGATGACACAAACCTTTCTTTTCCAATCAAACCATCATCCTTATCAGCTAACCGAGCATAAAGTGTTGATAAACCTCTAAGTGCCCCATCATATTCTGAATAAAATAGATCGGAGGATATTTCTGTTTTTGGCTGTAAATCCAAATAGTCATCGTCACAAGATTGTAATCCAAAAAACACAAACAATAATAAAAGTGATCTTCTCATTTGAATTAAAAGTTAAAGTTGAGCGATATTGAGTGGGTAGAGGATAAAGGGTAAGAAGAGTAATCCACTCCGCCTAATAGTCTAGTGTCAACATTAAAACCGGTATTAACCTCAGGGTTGTATCCTGAATACCTAGTTAGTGTAAACACATTATCTACAGTATATAATATATTAAGGGATTTAATATTGAACAAATCTAAGATATTCCTAGGTACAGAATAACCAATTGAAAGATTTGTCATTCTAAAGAAAGATCCATCTTCAACTAGCTCTGAATTTGATGTTTGTCTATAGGCAGCAGTCCAATATACAGGACCAGGGCCCACATAATAACCATCCCTTTGGTTTCCAAAATAAGCTCCCTTATTGAGAATCTCTAGTTTGTTATTTATTCCTTGAGACTGGCTAGCCAAAGAATAAAAGTTGGAATTTATAACATCATTACCATAAGACCAATTAAAACTCATACCCAAACTAAAGTTTTTGTAAGTGAATTGTTGATTAAATCCCCCAATAAATAGAGGATCTACATGGGCTAAAGGAAATCTATCTGAGAGTTCCACAGAACCATCGCCATCAATATCTGCAAATGAAATAAAACCATATGGTGCTTCGCGTTCATTTGCAAACCACCATGTGTTTGAATTTGTTGAGTTTGAATTAGATTCATACGTATTTCTAATTCCCTCAACATGCATTCCAAAATAAAGTCCCAAGGGAAAGCCCTCCTTAATCAGAACATTTTCAGAGTCAGATCGGCCAATAAATCTTCCTGTAAGTATTTGATTACTATCATTTCCTAAAGAGAGTATTTTAGTTTTATTGGAACTAATATTAAAGGCAACATTCCAATTAAAGTCCTCGGTTTGAATTGGATTAGAATTAATAGACAACTCAATTCCTTTTGCTCCGAGTTCGCCAATATTAACAAGTTGTGAAGGAAAACCTGAAATCATTGTTAGCTCTTGATTTAAGAGCATATCGGATGTTGTTCTGGAATAGATATCTAATGAAACGTCTAGTTTGTCTTGAAATAAATCCACGTCCAATCCAAAATTAATTTCTGAAGTTGTTTCCCACGAAATATTTGGATTTGGAATTCTTGGAAAATACATCGCTGTAATATTCCCAACTTGGCCAACATATGTGTTTCCCATATCATTGGGGTCTAAAATTGAAACAAAATTTCTATCCCCTCCAGAAACAGAGGTGGTATACATGTAGTTCTCAATTAAATTATTTCCTGATCGGCCTAAGCTCAAACGCAATTTTGCATTTGGCATATATTTTTTTAGAATATTATTCTTTTTGTAAAACTGCTCGTCTGAGATTCTCCAAGCAATGGCAGTTGCGGGAAAGAAACCCCATTTATTATTTGGACCGAATCTTGAGGATGCGTCGGCTCTCAAGGATGACTTAATTATGTACTTATCGTTATAATTATAATTAATTGATAAAAAGCCAGAACTCATTCTATGATCATTATATATAATCTGTGGAGGTTTAACATGATCTCCACTGGAAGCTAGCTGAACACCATAAATACCTAAATCAGTATCAAAATTATCATAACTCTGTTGAAAAATTTCATACATATTTCCTTTCATTTCAAAACCTCCCAATAAAGAAACTCTGTGATTTCTCAAAAATGAAAATCCATAATTTAATTGTGCCAAGTAGGAATAGTAACGATCTTTTCTATCTCTAAATTCGGCTTCTCCGCTATTCTCATATGAGCTTCTAATTGTTGTAGGAACGTATTTTTGGTATTTAGTATCAGAGATTGATTGAGACGCACTCAGTTTAAAGTTGAGTCCTCTACCAAAGTTGTAATTAAAACCTAAATAACCAGTAAATGAGCCTCTTGCTTCTGAAACATCAATGTCGTTTAATTTCCTGTAGGGATTATCAAACGTTCCATTTGTATAATATAGCTTGTCATCAACTTCAGAAAAAGTCCATTCTTTTGGAATCAAAGGGCTAAAGGATGCAACCTCGTTAAATATACCTCCATTGCCATCAGCACTCCAATGTAGTCCTAATCTTTCAGTTCTGCTGTATTGAAGGTTTGCATCAAAAGTTATTTTTTGGCTTGCTTTAACAAAACTATTGGACTTAAGATACAATCTATTAAATCCAGTGTTAATCGCAATACCATCATCAGACATATATGATAAAAAAGTTGCGTTTTTTAAAATATCTGATCCGCCATTAAATGATAAATCATAGGTATTTCTTATGCTAGTTTTCATCACCTCGTCCTCATAGTTTTTAAATCTATGAGGAGCTGTATTCCAAATTTGATCAGCGTATTCCTGATAAAAATCAACTTCATCTCTTCGATATTGATTTCGCATATAAAATTCCATCATCATTGAAGACATATAATCTTCTGGACTCATCATTGGAAGGCTTTTTGTTATATTACTAAATCCAATAGCCGTTTTTAAATTCCACTGAGATTGGTTAAACTTTGCTCTTACTGTGGTGATTAGTATAACTCCATTGGCACCCTCTGCACCATATATTGCAGTCGAAGCCACGTCTTTCAGTATCGTAATGTTTTCAATGTCACCAGGAGCTAGGTTGGATAATGGATTTTGCAAAGGGTCATCAGAGACAGGGTATGGAATTCCGTCCACAACATAAAGTGGAGCAGTACCAGCTGTTATTGAGTTTGCACCCCTAACTTTTATTGAAACACCAGAACCAGGTGCGCCATCGGAATTAATAATTTGAACCCCAGCAAATTTACCTTTCAAAGCCTTTTCAATTGAATTTGGCTGTTCAATAGAAAGTAAATCTCGGTCGATTTTTAGTACTGAACCTGTTAAATTTCTTTTTGATTCAGAGCTATAGCCAACCACAATTACTTCATCCAAATCAACATCAGAGGAAATCATCACAACTTCAATATTGTCCAAATCATTTACCTCAACTTTTTTAGTTTGTAAGCCCAAGTAACTGAACACTAGAACATTATTTTCTTCAGGTATTACGATATTAAAATATCCCTCAAATGAAGTCAGGGCTCCTATGTCAGTGGCATTTTCAACAACGATATTGACACCAGGAATTGGTTCATTATTTATATCTAAAACCCTACCACTAACTTCTTTTTGTGCCGTAACAGAAAAAGATACAAGTAGAAAGAATACAAATGGATTAAAAAATGTTTTGATGGTTATTGCGTTTAATTAATTTCAATATTATTTAAATTAAATTAAATTTACTACCAGTACCTACCAGTTTATTTAAATAATTTAATTAAAATTAAAAGTGAGCTATTTAACATTAGACCGTAAATCGAGTTTAACTAAGAAAAAACAAATCATAAACTCTATAGAACAAGCTATAATTTCTAAAAAAATAAAAAAAGGTGACAAGCTGCCTTCAATAAATAGTTTGAAAATTCGATTGTCAATTTCTAGAGATACAGTTTTAGATGCTTACGGGGATCTGAAAAGAAGGGGGATAATAAATTCAGTCGCTGGGAAAGGCTATTACTTAAAAAATGAAAAAATTACTGTTCAAAAAAGAATTTTTCTTCTTTTCGACGAAATTAATCTTTTTAAAGAGAATTTGTATAATTCATTCATCAACAACCTAAAACATGAATTTGAAGTTGATACATATTTTCATCACTTTAATTTTGATTTTTTTCGAAATATGATTTTAAATAATGTTGGTAATTATTCCCATTATGTTATAATGCCCGCAAATTTCAAGAAAACAAAAGACATCTTGGCTCATATTGATCCAGACAGAGTTTTTTTGTTAGATCAATTACCAAATGGCATGAAAAATTACGCAGCGGTTTATCAAAACTTTGAAATGGGTGTTAATAATAACCTAGTGCTACTGAATGATAAAATTCTAAATTATAAAAAAATCATCTTAATATATGATTTTAAAAAACAGCCTGAAGGAATTTTGAGGGGATTCATAAGATATTGTAAAGAATATGAAAAACCATTTAAAATTTTACACTCCAAAGACGATATAAATATTTGCAAAAACTATGTTTACATGACATTGGATGATTCCTCACTTATTACAATTATTAAGCAATTAAAAGAGAAAAAATTTAAAATTAAAAGAGATATAGGTATAATTTCATTTAATGAATCTCCATTAAAAGAAATTATTGAAGGAGGAATAACAACAATTTCTACTAATTTTTCAATGATGGGGAAAAAACTTGCGGCAATGATTGAATCAAATAATAGAACATTAATTGAAAATGAAATTAAATTAATTAGCAGAAACTCTATTTAATTTGTCTACAAAAAATATTCTAAAATTATTGATCTATAGATTTATAGTTTTAGGGATATATTCCTCCAATAGAGCCAATGAAAATAATTTAAAAATTCCAAGTTCTGTTTCGAAAACAGATCAATTGGGACTACGATTTTATTCCCAAGAATAAATTATTATTTCTGGAAATAATCAGTGGAGCCAAGAGGAGTGAAATCGAACTATTTTGTGCAGGATTTAGTTATTTTAGTGAATAATGCCGTGGAGTCTACAGGAGTCCTAACCTAACCACCCTCTCAACTGTTATTTGATGTTGATTATCAATTACTTGATTATCAATTTCAATGTTTCAAAAAAATCTTTCAAACCTGTTTAGGTCGCGTATTTTCCAAACTTAATCGAAAAAACAGTAACTTTAAGCAAGTAACTGGCGTATATACGAGACCGTTAAAGGAAATACAGTAACACAATAATTACATACATCAACGGATAAAAGAAATGAAAAAACTACTCTTTACAATACTGATACTTTTCTCTTTTATAACAAACATATTTGCAGAAGAAACTATTGGATATATCAATGGGACGGATGTCAATTTTAGAAACAAACCAAGTCTAAATAGTAAAGTTATTAGTCAACTCAATAGACCCGAAGAAATAATTATTCTTGACATTGTCGTAACTAGTGACATTAAATATAAATATTGGTACAAAATTAAAACAAAAGAAAATGAAATTGGATATATATATTATCTGCTTGTAGTTACAGATCCAAAACTGATAGGTAGTGACTTAAACAAATCATTAAAAGAAGTTATTTTCTATGATTCTAAATTAGGACCTATCAAATTTTCAAATAAAATACCTATAACCATAAAACTACTAAAAAAAATATTCCCAGAACATAAAGTAACCAAAGGAATTGGTCAGGGAGATTCTCCGGATTTTTATTACTTTGGTGTATCTAAAGAAAATAAAAAAATTAATATCTCATCATTTATTCAAAATGAAGATTATAACCAAAATAATATAAATATTGACTTATTAGCAATCAATAGCAATGAAATAAAAGATCAATATGGTTTAAGCGTTGGAGACACATATAAAGATATCATAAGAAAAAGAAAAGGAGAGCTTGTAATACGTAACAGCCATCATGATAAGACAATAGGAAAAGATCAAATCTATTATTCAATCTGGGGCAACTTTGATAATAAATCATACGCTGATGTTTCACCAGTTGATATACCTAACGAACAAGTAATAAAACACAATTGGGAAATTACATCAATATCATGGCCAAGCCCAATTTGGTAATATTAAGATTTTTCTATTAAATTAATTAAAGACTTTACGTGTAAAAGGTTTAATTTTAAAAAATATTTTTTAAAATAAATTTTATTTTAGAATATATTTAGTGGAGCCAAAAGGAGTGAAGTCGAACTATTTTGGAGAAGATTTGATAAAAACGATAGATCTTTGAGCTTTGGGATTGTTGGTCCAAGTCCCTTCTTGAGTACGATTTTATTCCCAAGAATAATTTTTTATACTTGGGAATATTTTTTTGCTCACATTATATATAAATCCCATTCATATTTTAACACATGTTATTTAAATTGCAGGCACGAAAACCAATGCAATGAAAAAAATCAAACTATTAATTTCGTTATTATTAATAAACTTTTGTGCCTACTCACAAACTATCCCAGAAGTGCCTATTAACCAATTTACACAGGCAGGATATTTAAATTCCAAATATTACCCTATTGGCTGGTCTGAAGACGAACGTTATTTTGCACTAATGATCCTTAGCGAATCTAATTA
>PBNJ01000019.1 GCA_002723075.1 Flavobacteriaceae bacterium
TTGCACAAAAAACCAATTGCGTAACAAGGTCATTACATTGTGATACCAATTGATATCCGACTCGAGGATTTCTCCAGATCGCGGATCGCTCACATGCGGACCATTGGCATTCGGAATGGGGGAGGCCAAATAGCGTACAACAGAGTAGCGAACGTCTTCAGGACTCCACTCTGGGTCTTCTTCTGGAGTTGGCGGATCCTTTGCTAGTATGGCATTTTTAAATCCAGCTGCTTCAAAAGCAACTTGCCAGTCTTCAATCCCTTGCTTGAGATATTTTCGCCACTTTTTTGGCGTTGCCCGATCGATATAATATACAATGGGCTTGACGGGCTCTACCAATTCACCACGCTCAAATTTTTCAATGTCTTTTGGCGCAATTTCCAGTCGCCAACGGTCGAGGTATCGAACNGTTTTACTNTCCTGAACATCNAGNCCATANTCNACTTGACCNCGTGCAAACCANCCNACNCGCTGATCAAAATANCGACGNNTCATCTGCTCTTTNGGCAATAAAATCATCGAATTGTTCATNTCNAAACTAATCGATCCTGTACTGGCATTNGANGGNGGNTCAGATGAATTATAGGTTTTTACATGACGCATTTCCACATTTAAGGGATAACTTTTTATGCTTTCNATAAACGAGCGNGTCTTATCNAAACCGCTGATTTTATANGTTTTTCTTCTCGATGCNGGNAAGCCNANGGCCTTGATGTCACCNTCTAAAAATTTNTTGACCTGAATTACCGTGGANGTNGAATCTTTNCCAACAGTNTTTANNTCAAAACGATATANAATNGGTTCAAAATTTGAATTCACAACCGCTTCATGAATCGGTAAGGAATCGGCTGCGATTACTTGATGCGATACCACACGAAGCAAAACTTTTTTTGATCTTTTTTCCCATCGTAAAACTTGCGTATTTTGCTTACCTCCCCCAAAGCCAATTCCACTTGCTGTTTTGGCAATCCGCGTGACAACCAGCATTTCACGTCCAAAGAGACTATCTGGGATTTCATAAAAGTAGTTTTCATCAACCTTGTGCACATCAAATAGACCTTTGTCTGTGATGGCGTCTTTGGTGATGATATCATCATAAGCCTTGTTTTTGGACTCTTTGTCTTTTTTGTCTGATGATTTTTCTGTTTTGGAGTCTTCATTGTTCTCTTTGTCTTGGGCATGCAATTGTCCAAAGGCAATGAATAAAATAACGGATAATAGGAGTTTAATTTTCATCGTATATTTCTTTAAGATTCGTGCGAAGTGACCTCAAATGTATCACTTTAAAATGAAATCGAAGTATTATGCTGATAGATGTACAAAAAGACCGTCATCTGTCTTGGTCACTTTGGCCAATTTGTGGGCGCTCAGTCCTTTGATGGCTTTATCCCACTTCTTATTGCTCAGTCCGGCATTCTCTTTTAATTCAGACAATAAAACAGGATGATTTTTCTCGAGGAGGTTCAGTACAACTTCTTCTTCATCTGTCAATGTTGGGCCTTGCACTTCTGGTCGCATTTGTGGGAAAAACAACACCTCTTGGATCGAACTGTTATCGGTCATCAGCATCACTAGCCGATCAATCCCAATCCCAATCCCTGAGGTTGGAGGCATACCATACTCGAGCGCGCGAACAAAATCTTGATCGATAAACATGGCTTCATCGTCGCCTTTTTCGGACAAAGCGAGTTGGTCTTCAAAACGCTCTAGCTGATCGATCGGATCATTGAGCTCAGAATAGGCATTGGCCAATTCTTTTCCATTTACAAGAAGTTCAAAACGCTCTGTTAGCCCGGGTTTATCACGATGGATTTTGGTCAACGGACTCATTTCTTTTGGGTAATCGGTAATAAAAGTTGGTTGAACGTAATGGTGCTCGCAGCAGCTACCAAAAATTTCATCGATAAGTTTTCCAACGCCCATACTGTCGTCAACTTCGATTTCGAGTGAGCGAGCAGTTGTTCGCAACCCTTCCTCATCCATTCCACTGATGTCGATTCCCGTATGTTTTTTGATCGCTTCATGGATCGGCACTCGCGGGTAGGGTGCTTTAAAATCAATCGTTTTATCACCTACTCTCACCGACGTTGTCCCATGGGTATCGACGGCCACTTTCTCAAGTAGTGATTCGGTTGTTTCCATCATCCAGTGATAGTCTTTATAGGCGACATAGAGCTCCATAACCGTAAACTCAGGATTGTGCGTTCTGTCCATCCCTTCGTTTCGAAAGTCTTTGGCAAATTCATAAACACCATCCAGTCCCCCAACAATAAGACGTTTGAGGTACAGCTCGTTGGCGATACGCAAGTAGAGCGGAATGTTCAAAGCATTGTGATGGGTGACAAATGGACGCGCTGCGGCTCCACCCGGAATGGACTGAAGGATTGGCGTTTCCACTTCCAAATAGCCCTTATCATTAAAAAAAGACCGAATGGTATTGGTGATTTTGGTACGCTTAAGAAAAGTGTCTTTTACCTCTGGGTTCACAATCAAGTCAACATAGCGCATGCGATAGCGTTGCTCAGGATCCGAAAATGAATCGTAGGTATTTCCATCAGCATCTGTTTTTGGCAACGGCAATGGACGGAGAGACTTACTCAACACATACAGAGATTCCACTTGAACCGTTTTCTCACCCACCTGTGTGGTGAATAGAGTACCAGTGATCCCGATGATATCTCCGATATCTAAGAGTTTTTTGTACACATTATTGTACATGCTTTTGTCTTCGGTTGGACAAAGAATATCTCTGTTAAAGTAGATTTGTATGCGACCTTGTGAATCTTGAAGCTCTGCAAAACTCGCTTTGCCTTGAATACGTCGCGACATCAACCGTCCTGCAATCGTAACTTGTTTTCCTTCGACAAATTCATTACTGATAGTTGCACTATTTGCATTAGACGAAAAAGCAGCAGCTGGGTAAGGGTCGATTCCCAACGCACGAAGTTGTTTTAATTTCTCTCGTCTGACGAGTTCTTGCTGAGAGCGTTCCAAATTGAGATTGTTTTACACAAAGATAATCATGCGAAATCAATTAGGTGACTTTGGAGAGGGATTTGTGATGATGCAGTCAACAATTCACCCCAAATTGAAACCTTTTGTAGTGATTCCTGGATTTGTATCCCAAAACGGTTCCGTTGTTGAAATCAAGTCTATCTTTGTAAAATATATGAAAAAGGAAGTTCAATTTCGAGACCTAGGTGTTTTGGATTATCAAACCGTTTGGGATTTGCAACACGACTTGTTTCAGCAAACGATTGACACCAAAATTCACAACCGTCGCAACCAAACCAAATCACCTACCACAAATCACTTTCTACTAGTTGAGCACAACCCAGTTATTACCTTGGGGAAGAGCGGTTCAGCAGATCATCTACTCACAAGCAAAGCGGAGTTGGAAGCCCAAGGAATTTCATTTTTTAAAATCGATAGGGGTGGGGACATTACCTATCATGGTCCTGGCCAAATCGTTGGCTATCCCATTCTTGATTTGGATCATTTTTTTACCGATATCCACAAGTATTTACGTTTGTTGGAGCAAGTCATTATCGACACCCTAGCCGATTTTGAGATCACAGCGACACGGAGTAAAGGTGAAACAGGAGTCTGGTTAGACGTCAACACGCCCTTTGCGAGAAAGATATGTGCCATGGGGATTCGGGCAAGCCGCTGGGTTACCATGCATGGGTTTTCTTTGAATGTCAACACAAACCTTTCTCATTTCGATCACATCGTTCCCTGCGGGATTCATGGGAAGCAAGTGACTTCCATGGCGCAAGAGCTACCAAATGAAGTTTCCATATCGGAAGTAAAAAAACGCATCACACATCACTTTCAAGAGCAGTTTGACGCTACTTTGGTGAGTTAATCAAATGGGATGTTATTGTGTAATCTGATACACAACCAAACTGTTGTTTTCGCCAGTTGTAGCCAAAAACACATTTCCTTTTCGGTCACTGTCCACGGTTACTGGACCAGCACCATAAATTGGAAAATGTGGAAGCAGGTTTCCTTTTCGGTCAAAAACATATACCTTTTTCTCTGGCTCGTCAACCAAGCTGATCAAGGTGCGGTTGTTGACTACATGAATCGAGGGTTCTACATATAAACCAAAATCGAGTTCCAAAAGTCGCCCATTGATTTCGAGTTTATTTTCGGTGAGCAACACAAGGTTTTTCCCTCTTGCACGAACTTGATATGGGGTTTCAAAGGGGAGTATGCGATAACTGATTTTACCGTTGATTTCAATGCGAATCAGTCGGTTTTTATCATCTAGACCAACAAAACCATTTTGATGTAGATACACATCAGAAGACATCACCAAATCATTTGGTGTTTTAATACGAACATTCCCCCTGCGATCGAGTAAAAGCAATTTTCCGCTTTTTTCGACCATTGTGATATAGTCTCTTGTACCAATTCGAATATGTTTGGGCGCGTACTTAAGATTGGTTTTTGTACGGTTGAATCCGCTGACTTTCGCAAATTTCCGATCGCGCAATTCTAACTTGTTTTGGTCGATCAGAACCAGTCGATAGTCTCTGGAGCTTTCATAATCAAAAACAGCGAGAGGCAAAGGATCGTTAAGAGTCGATGAAAATGGAGGCACAGGCCTTGCATTTCGATCGATGACTTCAAAGCCATTTTTTGTGGTGTAAGCCATTTGAAGTCGACTGTTTTTGTACAAATCAACTTGACGAATGGGAAACTGAATCGGGCTCCCAATGGGTCTTGTCCAGGTGCTTTTGCCATTACTGCTGATCAATATAAAATTGTGCTTTTCATCTTGAACGACCCATTCCATTGAACCGTTGAGATGATTGCGTACAGCGTTTGGACCTTGCGATATGTTGCTTTCAATTGGCGTTGAAAACAAGAGTTTAGGACGCTTATTTTTGATTTTTTCTTGTCTGGATACCCGCTGAAATTGGATTTGAGCAACGCCACTTTCGACCAATCCCACCCCAAGCCAAAAGGGGAATTCGCTAGTGGAATCCATCCGGTTATCGTCAATCAATAGAGAATTGAGTTGTTTTGAAAAGAACTCCCCTACGCCCACAAAGAGCAAAGAGGACTCATTTGGAATTTCTTCCAAAAGTCCATCAAACTGCTCGTCGCTGCCTAGTGAATATCCGTTGAAGATTTGCGTTAACACCTCTGTAAGAGATGCTTCGGATGGAGCTAAAAACAAAAGGTCATTCAATATAGATGCATGTGTGAACGTTGGCAGATCTAATAAGGGTGCGCCCAGCCGTTGAATTGATTTTTCTTTTGAAAACTGATAGGTCATTACATCCCTCCACTTTCGCGTAGCTTCCGCGTTTTTTTCCAGTATGTCAATAACACCCTCAACTCCTGTCATGTCCAGCACCGCAATTTGATTTTGCAGCGTGTGCACCTTAGCAACAGCGTGAGCTTGCATTAAAAGACTGTCGATTGGTGGACTTGGTAAATTATGTTGTGCGTTAAAGCGATCCCGAACAACTGAGAATCGATCAAAATCAAATCCATAAAGAGATGCGCCGATCATTGTAAGCGGTAGATTTGAGAGTAACTTTGACATATCGCGTGCCTGATTGGTTACCAGGCTCATTTTTGTCAATTTCTCTGTGGAGAGCAAACCGATGGTGTTCAAAATGGGATTTCCATTTTCGATTTCTGGCTGAATGGCTACCCAAGATGAAAAATCAGACAGTTTTAAGGGAATTGCGGTCTTAAATTTCTTAGCCAACAGATTTTGGGATCTCTCATTGATAAAAAGTTGGAAAGGTCCTGATTTTGAGTTGTACAGTTTTTGGAGATTTTCGTCAGGGCGATTTGGTGCAGTATGAAGCCGGATACTGTTCTCAAGTAAAATTTTCGAGTCAGATTCAAAATAGGCATTCTGATGAACAACCGCATAGCGGTCGACGCTTTGTTTTTTAAATCGAATAACTGGTAAGTTTTCGTACCGCAGTGTATCACCAACAAGTTGGGGAACACTATCGAGAGGAGCCAAAGGTCGAATCAAAAGGTATTTATAATCATCAACACCCTCCGCATGATAACTAACAATGCATCCTTGAAAAGATAACCAATGCTTTTCTGTTGATACAAGCGGGGCGAGAAAACGACTGAGTTGTGGTTGGCTATTTGAAAACTCAACTAAGGATTCCATATCCTCGGTATGAAGAATTGCAAGTGGTTTTGCAGGGATAAAGCCAAGGGGATTCACCGTTGTCTGCGGTGGGGTTGAGCATTGCGTCAAGGCAAAAAGCACAAAGCAAACGAGCAAATAGCGCATGGTGCAAAGGTAATAAAGTTAAAAGTCGAATTGAGTTTGTGTGGGTAATAATGTAAAACTTTTTCGATGCCATTGGGACACACCAACAGACTGGATCCCTTCTCGGTGTTTTGTGGTTGGATATCCCTTGTTTGTATCCCATCCATAATCTGGGGATTTACTGTGAAGTTTCTTCATAAAATCATCTCGTTCGGTTTTTGCCATTACCGATGCGGCTGCAATATTAAGAAAGCGGGCATCTCCTTTGATCATGCATTTGTGTGGGATATCGAGATAGGGCGTAAAGCGGTTGCCATCAACAAGAATGTATTCTGGTTTGGGGTTGAGTTTTTCAATGGCGAGGTGCATGGCTTCGATCGATGCATTGAGGATATTGATTTCATCTATTCTCTCGGGGAGTACATGGGCAATACCGTAGGCGATGGCAACCTCCTCGATTTCTTTTCGCAATTCGGTTCGTTGTTTGGCAGTCAGTTTTTTGGAATCGGTAAGCAAAGGATGTGAATAGGAGGGGGGAAAGATCACAGCAGCAGCCGTTACAGGCCCTGCCAAGCAACCCCGACCAGCCTCATCGGTACCACATTCAACAAGCTTGGTGTGTTGGGTTTGCATTACAACTAAAATACGACATTGTTTGATACTGTGCTCTTATTTTTCAATACGCATTTGTATAAAGGTACAAACGATCTTTATCACTGTCCACCCGAATTCTCTACCTTTGCACAAATGAATTCGATCAGGTCTATTTTTGTCGGTTATTGCTTACTTGCTGCCTTTGCTGTTCAATCTCAAGGCCGACCGAATATAAAGACACCAATTCCGCGAAACGGACTTCAAGGAAACTTTTCGCCAAACAGTCAATTTCAAGGATCCTTCCAGGACCAAGACAGTTTATTTGGCAGGCGGTCTAAACAAAAGTTTACAGAGAAGAAACCAATAACAGACTATCTTATTATCTCACAGAATCGAGACACGACTTTTGTGGACACAACCCTTAGCATTGCAAAACAGTACAAGTTTAATTTTAGACGAAAAGACGATTTTGAACACTTGCTTTTTGCCAACTCGGGACAAACCGTTAGTCATCTAGCTTTACAATCGGCTCCCCAATCGATTTTACCAACGTCTGGTTTTCTTTCCAAAAATCATCAAATGTTTCAGTCCCATGAGGTGCACTATTACCATGTGCCAACCCCACTGACTGAAATGTATTTTAAAACCGCATTTCAGCAAGGGCAATCAACCGACGTTCTGATTACAGCAAACCTCAGCCCACGTATGAATTATGCCATTGCCTACAAGGGTCACCGTTCGCTTGGCCACTACCAGCACAATTTGTCAGGGGTGAGTCAGCTTCGTTTTTCGGCATGGTATGAAAATCCGAACCGCAGATATCGACTGCGATTTCAAATGGCAAACCAAAAAATTGAACAACAAGAAAACGGGGGGTTGGATGATTTGTCACTACAGAACTACACGGACAAAATCACAGAATTTGAAGACAGAGCTCGTTTGTCGGTCAAGTTTCAAAATGCAGCTCACTTTTTTACAGGAAAGCGCTATTTGTTAGAGCAGGACTATGCACTCATTATGACATCCGACTCGATTCCAGTGCCTGCACTCCGCCTCGGTCACCGCATACAAACCGATTCGCAACGCCATACCTTTGATCAACAATCATCAGTGGAGGCACTTGGCACCCTTGATGAGGGCTTTACAAGTCCAAAAGATAGGGTGCACTATACAAGCACAAGACATGATGTGTATGCGTTATTCGAAAAATCAAAATGGGGACAAATCGAGGCCTATGGCTCGGCTCTACAATACGGATATAATAATGTACATACGATCGATGATCGTGAGGTCAATGAGTCTGGTATCGCTGTGGGCGCCAAACTTGGGTTTTCTTTACAAGACAGTCAATTGAAGTTTCAATTTGAGCAGTCAGCAGACGACAATCAGTTGGGTAGTTTTGCACAGCTAACAGCTACTTTTCCAAGTATTAAAAAAGTTCGTTTACAAGGGGGATTCCGTTGGGATACTTACTCTCCTAGACTCACTTTGTCGAATTATCACAGTTGCTACGAGTCCTTTATTTGGCAGAAAAAAATGGTAAAAACCAACAGATCAACTCTTTTCTCGAGCTTGGACGTACCAAAACTCGGTTTGTTTTCAGTGTCTTTGATAACGCTAGATAACTATGCCTATTTTCAACAAGACTTGGAAAAAGGGTCTTTGTTTGTAAGTCCTGAACAATGGAATGAGACGATTCACCTGCTCAAAGCGCGATGGGATAATACGTTGTCTTTGGGTGTATTTTCATTAGATACAAACATTCAGTTTCAAAAACTGGAGGACAAGAATTCTCCGCTACATATTCCTGATGTTCTTGCGCGATCAACGATTGCCTACACTGATGAGTGGTTTCGAAAAGCGGCCCTTGTTCAGATTGGTGCAACGGTCAAATACTTTTCGTCATTTTATGCGGATGCCTACAGTCCTTTGCTTTCCGATTATGTGGTACAAGATGCCATTAAGATCGGGGGAGAACCTTTATTTAGTGCCTTTTTTAATGCGAAAATCCAGCAAACACGACTCTATTTTAATGCTGAAAACTTAGGTGCTGCATGGAACGGCAATAACAGATTGGCGGCACCTGATTATCCGTATCGAGATTTTATTTTACGATTTGGGATTGTTTGGAACTTTTTTCAATAAAATTTATGGATGACTCGGTAAATCTCCCTGTGTTTTTGTCGGGAGTTGTGTAGTGCCCATCAAATATTGATCAACTTGATAGGCAGCTTCTCTACCTTCCGAAATTGCCCAAACGATCAAAGACTGACCACGTCGCATATCCCCAGCAGCAAAAATGTGAGGAATATTGGTTTGATATGACTTGGTGTCTGCATTGACATTTGACCGTTCGTCAAGTTGAATACCGAGTTGCTCTGCCAACGTAGGCTCGGGACCAGTGAATCCAAGAGCGAGTAAGGCAAGGTCACATGGCCATTCTTTTTCAGAATTGGGCTCTTCCACAAGCTTTGGTCTCTCTCCTTCTTGTTTTTCCCAATGTACGTGCACGGTTTTTAGACCAGAAAGTCTACCGTCTTCATCGGTTACAAATTCTTTGGTCATGATGCTAAACTCCCGCTCACTACCTTCTTCATGAGAGGAGGAAGTTTTATACTTAAAAGGCCAGTATGGCCAAGGGTGTTCAGCCGTTCGGTCATCAGCAGGCCGTGGCATGATTTCAAAATTAGTCACACTCGCTGCTCCTTGGCGATTTGAGGTGCCAATGCAGTCAGAACCTGTATCCCCACCACCAATCACAATGACATTTTTTCCTTGTGCATGAAGTTCAGGATCGATATCTGTGAGCCCGTCAACCCATCGGTTACTTTTTGGTAAAAAGTCCATCGCCTGAACAACCCCTTTGGCATCTGAGCCAGGAATCGGTAATCTTCTTCGAACGGTTGCACCACCACAAAGAACAACAGCATCAAAATTCTTGAGCTCTTCTACACTGTAGTTTTTACCAACCTCAACCCCTGTTTTGAAAACAATACCTTCTTCTTCTAGGATAGATACACGTCGGTCAATGATGTGTTTTTCCATTTTGAAATCAGGGATTCCATATCGTAGCAATCCACCTACTTTTTCATCTCGTTCAAAAACCGTGACAGTATGTCCCGCTCTGTTGAGTTGTTGGGCAGCAGCCAGTCCGGCTGGACCTGATCCGACAACGGCAATGGTTTTTCCCGTTCTATTTTTGGGTGGGTTTGCCTGAATCCATCCTTCTTTAAATCCGCGTTCAACGATGTATTTTTCAATCATTTCAATCGAAACAGGCGGATTGATAATCCCCAAAACACAGGCTGCCTCACATGGCGCTGGGCATAGACGACCTGTAAACTCTGGAAAATTGTTTGTAGAATGTAGAATTCGAAGCGCTTTCTGCCAATCATTTTGATAAACAGCATCGTTAAAATCAGGAATCATATTCCCTAGTGGACAGCCACTGTGACAAAATGGGACCCCGCAGTCCATACACCGCGCTCCTTGGTCTTGTAATTTTTCTTCACCAGGGTGAACCGTAAATTCCTTGTAGTTCTTGACTCGGTCAGCAACAGCTATGTTCGCTTCGTCAATCCGGTCGTACTCTAAAAATCCTCTTAGCTTTCCCATATCAGTTTACTTCTTGTTTAGCCTCTTCTGCCAAGCGAGATAGCGCTTTTTTATAGTCTGTTGGCATGACCTTGATAAAATTCTTTTTTTCTACCTCCCAATTGCTGAGGATTGTAGTTGCTTTGTTACTCGCTGTGTATTTGACATGTTTGTTGATCAGTTCTTCTAAATGGTCTAGATCATCAACAGAAGGGTCTTCTAATCCGATCATTTCCATATTAAAGTTGCGCTCATCAAAAGTACCATCAGGAGAATATAAATAAGCGATCCCACCACTCATTCCAGCGGCAAAATTACGTCCAAACTCCCCTAAGATAACAGCGATACCGCCAGTCATATATTCACAACCGTGGTCTCCGATGCCTTCAACGACTGCCGTTGCACCAGAATTACGGACACAAAATCGCTCACCAGCAATTCCATTGATGTAGGCCTCGCCACCAGTTGCCCCATAAAGGGCAACATTGCCGATAATGATGTTTTCTTCGGCTTTATAGGAAACGCCGTCAGGGATTCGGGCGACAAGTCGAGCTCCCGAAAGGCCTTTACCTAAGTAATCGTTGCAGTTTCCAATCGTTTCCAAATGGAGCCCTTTGGTGGCAAAACAACCGAAACTTTGCCCTGCAGAACCTGTAAAATATATGGCCAAGGTGTCTTCTGGAAGACCGTCAGCTCCATATTTTTTTGAGATTTCATTGCTTAAAATCGCTCCTACACTTCGATTGGTATTGTAGATGGGAAATTCTAGGGTTTGTGGTTCTAATTTTTCAATGGCTTTATTAGCCTGAGTGATCAGTGTGAAGTCAAGAACATTTTCTAGCTTGTGATCTTGCTTTTCCACATTTCTTTCGGGGGTTCCCTTTTCCACATTTGGCTTGTGTAAGATGCTCGATAGGTCAATGCCCTTGGCCTTAAAGTGATCAAGGGCATCGCTCATATTCAACTTTTGGCTTTGTCCAACCATTTCATCAACGGTTCTAAATCCGAGTTGTGCCATGATATTTCTCAATTCCTCAGCGACAAAGTGCATATAATTCACAACATGCTCGGGCTTTCCTTTAAAATTTTTACGAAGTTCTGGGTCTTGAGTCGCAATTCCGACTGGACAGGTATTGAGGTGACAAGCACGCATCATGATACATCCTGTAGCGACGAGTGGTGCAGTTGAAAAACCAAATTCTTCAGCACCGAGAAGACAGGCAATCGCGACATCTCTACCCGTTTTCATCTGACCGTCACACTCCAATACAATTCTACCGCGTAAGTCATTTAAGACAAGTGTTTGCTGTGCCTCGGCGATCCCCAGTTCCCACGGCAGCCCAGCATGCTTCAATGAGGTGAGGGGTGATGCACCAGTTCCGCCGTCATAACCCGAAATCAAAATCACATCTGCTTTGGCTTTTGCTACACCTGCAGCAATGGTTCCAACACCAACTTCAGAAACCAACTTGACATTCACGCGAGCTTCTCGATTGGCATTTTTTAAGTCGTAGATGAGTTGTGCCAAATCTTCAATAGAGTAAATGTCATGGTGTGGTGGTGGTGAAATCAACCCGACGTAAGGGGTTGAGTTCCGAACAGAAGCAATGTATGGATTGACTTTTGGGCCAGGAAGTTGACCGCCTTCACCAGGTTTTGCACCCTGTGCCATTTTGATTTGAATCTCTTGTGCATTCGCCAAGTAATGTGAGGAAACGCCAAAACGACCTGATGCAACTTGCTTGATCGCACTGTTGCGCCAGTCTCCATCTTCATCTCTTTTAAATCTTCTTGGGTCTTCTCCTCCTTCACCGGAATTGCTTTTCCCACCAATTCGGTTCATCGCTTTTGCTAAGGTTTCATGAGCTTCTTCGCTGATGGAACCCAGCGACATCGCACCTGTTTTAAAGCGCTTCGCTATTGCTGTCCATGGTTCTACTTCCTCGATTGGAATAGGGTCGAGGTCGGTAAAAGAAAACATGCCGCGTATGGTCATCAGTTGGCGTGATTGGTCGTTTATCAACTTGGCAAACTCCTCATAACTTTCAAACTTATTTTGCCGAGTTGCAACTTGCAACTTCGCGATCGTGGCAGGATTGAGCATATGTGCTTCTCCATTCCGCCTCCAGCGATAGCTTCCGCCAATTTCCAAATCCTGTACTTCAGCAAATTCTTCTTTGCTAAAGGCTTGGTGGTGACGAAGAGAAATTTCCTTTTCAACTTCAAACAATCCAATTCCCTCAATACGTGTTGGCGTATTGCAAAAGAACTCATTAATGAATTTCTGATTCAACCCTAGTGCTTCAAAAATCTGAGCTCCACGATAGGAGTGAAGTGTGGAAATCCCAATCTTATTCATGATTTTGATTAACCCCTTGGCGATGGCCTTATTGAAGTTTTCAATAGCTTGTTCTATTGTCAATGAAGCGTGTTTGTGTGAACCCACTAGATTTCCAATAATTTCGTTGACCATATAAGGATTTATGGCGCTTGCACCATATCCAAATAAAGTCGCAAAGTGATGGGGCTCACGAGGTTCAGCAGATTCGATCACAATTCCAAATTTCGAACGCAGACCATGCTTGGCCAATCCGTGATGTACCGCAGAGCAAGCCAGTAAAATTGGAATAGGAGCTTTATCACGATTTATTCCACGATCTGACAAAATGATAATATTGGCTCCTTGAACCACGTTAGTCTTGACTTGGCTTACAACGCTTTCAATGGCTTGTTGCAGTCCGTTATGTCCTTTTTCGACATCGTATAAAACAGAGACTGAGGCAGCTTGAAAATCTCGATGTTTGATAAATTTAATTTTATCTAAATCTTCATTAGAGATAATCGGATTTTGTATGCGTAATTTTTTGGCGTGTACAGGGTCTACCGAAAACAAATTATAATCACTTCCAATAGAAAGGGAGGTGTCAGTTACGATTTCTTCACGAATCCCATCTAGTGGTGGATTGGTAACCTGTGCAAATAGCTGCTTAAAGTAGTTGTACAACAACTGTGGTTTATGGGAAAGCACGGCAAGTGGGGTATCTGTACCCATTGACCCTATGGCTTCTTTACCCGCTGACATCATGGGAATAATCAAAGTTTTGATATCTTCCTCTGTATATCCGAAACCTTTTAACCTTTGCCAATACCCAGTTCCTTCTTGTGGTGTCTTGTTTCCGGTGTAAGGAACGTCTTTTAAGGCCAATAGATTCTCGTCCAACCATTTTTGGTAAGGTTGTTTTGAGGATATAATGTCTTTAATTTCTTTGTCTTCTACTATGCGTCCTTCATTCATATCTACCAGAAACATACGACCTGGTTCCAGCCGTCCGTGTGTGGCTACATTCTTTGGATCGATTTCCGTAACACCAGCTTCTGAGGACATGACTACATATCCGTCTTTGGTTACGGTGTATCTGGAGGGTCTTAAGCCGTTTCGGTCGAGGAGGGCTCCGATATAATTCCCGTCTGTAAATGGAATGCTAGCAGGGCCATCCCAGGGCTCCATGATACACGAGTTAAAGGAATAGAATGCTTTCTTTTCAGGGTCCATGCTTTTGTGCTTTTCCCATGCCTCAGGAACCATCATCATCATGACTTCAGGCAGCGATCGACCTGTGTGGAGTAAGAGTTCAACTACCATGTCCATCGATGCAGAGTCCGACTTTCCGTTTAAAACAATTGGCAGAATAGATTGAATATCATCTCCGAAAAAGTCACTTTTCAGAAGCTCCTCACGTGCTTTCATGCGGTTGAGATTCCCGCGATAGGTGTTGATTTCTCCATTGTGACACATGTAGCGGAAGGGCTGCGCCAAATCCCATGTGGGAAAGGTGTTGGTGGAAAAACGCTGATGGACTAGTGCGAGTCGTGTTACCACCCGCTTATCTGTCAAATCTGTATAAAATCTTTCAATGTCTTCAGGAACCAGTAGACCTTTGTAGATTAGCGTTCGCGTTGATAAACTTGGTAAATAAAAATAACTAGCTTGTGACATTTTGGTTGCATAAACCTTGTGTTCAGCAATTTTTCGAGCGATAAATGTCTTGGTATTAAGTTCTTTTTCGTCCAGCGTTACGCCTTCCGCAGGACGAACAAATACTTGCTCAATGTGGGGTAGCGTGCGTCCGGCGATCTCTCCGACAACCATTTGATTTGTCGGAACTTCTCTCCATCCGATAACTTCAAGACCCTGTTTTTCGAACTCCTCATTGAGGGTGTCTTTACAAAACTGGCGTTGATTTTCTTTGGTAGGTAGAAACACCATGCCAAGGGAATACGTTGTTGGATCTGGCAAATCAAAATCACAGACTTGCTGTAAAAAGTTGTGTGGAATATCGATAAGGATACCAGCCCCATCTCCTGTCTTTCCATCTGCACTCACCGCACCTCGATGTTCAAGTTTGACAAGAATATCAAGTGCTTTGTGGATGATATCATTCGTACGCTTACCTTCTAAACTACAGATAAAACCTGCACCGCAGTTATCATGCTCAAATTGTGGGTCGTAAAGTCCTTGTTTTTTTATCATAGCGTTTCAAATATATCCATCTGTTTGTGATATTCTAACAACATTGCTTCTGATGGAATGAAGAAATACAATATTTTTAAGGAAAAGCGAAAATAAATACTTATTTATAACAATCTATAGTTGATATTGTCAAATCATTAAAAAATAGAAAATTCGAAATTTAAAACCCCTAAAATTGAGGGGTTGTAAACAAAACAATAAAAACATTGATTTTTATACCTCTACAAAATGAGGGTGTAGATTACTAAGTTCTCATTATTCGATTTTTTAAATCAGAGATAAGTTTTTGGCTGAAAATAAACGAGGTAGTATATTTGGCTTCATAAAATTGTTATATGGAAACGATCATTATTATAGTATTTGTACTTGGTTACCTCGCAATCACGCTTGAGCATAACCTTCACATCGATAAACTTATTCCTGCGCTTGCCATGATGGCAATCTTATGGGCAATGATTGCCCTTGGNCATTTGGATGTGTTTGATATCGATGCGGTCAATAAACAANTNTTNCCNACACANATTGANGAGGCCCTNNTNCANCATNTNGGNAAAACAGCTGAGATTCTTGTCTTTCTTTTAGGNGCNATGACGATTGTTGAAATCATTGATTATTTTAATGGTTTTGCTACAATCAAGCAGTTTATAAGAACCCGTAACAAAGTTCGCTTACTTTGGATTTTTGCTTGTTTGGCTTTTGTTCTTTCAGCGATTATTGATAATCTAACAGCTACCATTGTATTAGTCACTATCTTACAGAAGGTAATTCACGATCGAAACCTTCGGTTGTGGTTTGCCGGTATGATCATCGTCACTGCCAACGCTGGTGGAGCATGGTCTCCCATTGGTGATGTCACGACCACAATGTTGTGGATTGGTAAAAAAGTAACAACCCCAGAGTTGATCAAATACCTGATTGTACCTTCTCTAGTGTGTATGATTGTTCCAACTTTCATCGCAAGTCGCTACAAAATATTTAAAGGGGAAATTGATAAAATTGACGACAATATTGAGCTCACTCCAAAAGGTCCAACGATGCTCTATCTTGGGCTTGGATCGATTTTATTTGTTCCTATTTTCAAAACGGTAACCCACTTACCACCCTATGTTGGGATGATGCTTTCGCTTGCTGTGGTTTCTGTTTTTGCTGAGGTTTACAGTCGTTCCAAGGCTTTTGTAGAAGCTAATCCTCACGCTGTTGATGGTGCACATCACAACCCTGTTCATGTAGCTTTGACAAAAATTGAGATGCCGAGTATTCTGTTTTTCTTAGGAATTTTGATGGCTGTTGCTGCTCTTGAATCCCTTGGTCTGTTGTTTGGATTTGCACAAGACCTAAATGCCGCAATTCCCAACTCTGATATCGTGGTAGCAATCTTTGGATTTATCTCTGCTATAATCGATAATGTTCCTTTGGTTGCTGCAAGCATGGGAATGTTTTCAGAACCGATTGATCACCCACTTTGGCATGCCATTGCTTTTGCTGCCGGAACAGGGGGAAGTATGATTATTTTTGGTTCAGCAGCTGGTGTTGTGGCCATGGGAATGGAGAAAATCAACTTTTTCTGGTATTTAAAAAACATTTCTTTTCTGGCACTTATTGGCTCTGTTTCTGGTTACCTAACCTTTATGCTGTTTAGAGATTACATCTTGGTGTAAATGAATTACAGCCAAACCCTCGCTTGGTTGTTCAAACGCTTGCCCATGTATCAACGGGTTGGTGCCCCAGCCATGCGTTTGGGATTGGATCAAATGAAAAGCTTGAGTGTTGCGTTGGGAAACCCCCATCGTAGCCTTAAGTGTATCCATATTGCTGGAACCAACGGTAAGGGCTCTACGGCACATATGTTGGCTTCAGTCCTCCAAACGGCTGGTTACAAAGTCGGACTTTATACCTCTCCCCATTTACATGATTTTCGAGAGCGAATCAAAATCAATGGACAGCCCATTGATAAGAATACTGTTGTTGATTTTGTTAATGAAAACCTTGAGACACTAGAAGCTGGGAACTATTCGTTTTTTGAAGCGACAGTTGG
>PBNJ01000020.1 GCA_002723075.1 Flavobacteriaceae bacterium
CTGTGTTCTCTACTGTGATGGTGTAATTTATCGTATCACCTAACTGTACTCCTGCATCACTGTCTGCATAAGTAATCGTTGATGCCTTGGTAACCTCTATTGATGGGTTGCGGTTGGTGTTTACTACAGTTGGATCGTCATCTCCAGCTAGCGTTGTTGCTTGAGGATCGTCACTAACATCTGAAACATCATCTGTTCCTTGCGGGCTGTCTCCAGTTGCTGTGGCTGTATTAATGATACTTCCTGAATCTGAAGCTGATTGTGAAATGGTGTAACTCGCAATTAAGTCTTGTGATTCACCTGGTGCAAGACTTATTGACCCCCAGTCATTTGGTCCACCCGAGGTAAGTGAAAGAGCGTTTCCTTGGCCATCAGTAAGGTCATCGGTAAAGTCAATATTACTAATTGTAACATTACCATTATTTGTCACGGTGATTGTATATACAATTGTATCGCCAGCAGATATTTCAGATTCCGTACCCGTTTGATGAGTTATTGAAGCTTCCTTAGTAACCTCTATCGATGGAGTCTGAGTGATATTGTTGACTACCGCACTGTCTATACTTCCATTTACAGCCTCACCATCGGGATCATATCCAACCACACTTGCTGTGTTCGATACCCCTCCTGCATCAATCGCAGCCTGAGCAACTGTATATGTTGCTGAGAAGGTTACTGCTTCGCCTACTAGTAGTGTCGGTACGCTTGTGCTTGTGTCATTAGTAAAGGTTGTATTTGCATCTGTTGAGCTTACAAATACTGGTGCTGCATCTAGTGATAAGCTTGCACCTCCAATAGCTGTTAGTGTATCGGTAATGTCTACGCCTGTAAGAGCGATGTTACCATTATTGGTAACAACAATGGTATAGGTAATCTGATCGCCAATATCAATCGTAGTGTTGCCAGTGTCAACTTGAACAACTGAAGATGTCTTTGTGATCGTCAATGAAGGCTCTGGACGAATGGTAACAACTGTTGAATCATCTGCGGCAGTTGTATTTGGATCATCACTACTTTTTACAACATCATCAGTATTTCCAGGGCTTGAAGCTGTTGCAGTAGCCGTATTAATTATACTTCCACTATCAGCTGCAGATTGTTCAATAACATATGTGGCAGTGTAAGTGACCGTTTCACCAACATCAAGAGTCTGTGCTTCAGCTGGAGTAACAGGTGTAGAAAGTGTAAGAGCGGTTGAACCGTCAGCTTCCGTAAGAACATCAGCAATTGTTAAGTCGGTTAATGAAACATTACCTGTGTTTGTTACCTCAATTGTATAAGTGATCGTATCGCCTACCCCAACTGTACCATCTTCGTCAGTTGTAATTTCAGCTGATTTACTTACATCTATACTTGGGCTTGGACTTATAGTTAAAGTCGTAGGATCATCACCTGTGTCTCCAGTGACTGTGTCTCCGTCATCTGAGATGTCTGTTATATTACCTTCAGAACTTGTAGCGGTGGCTGTTGCGCTATTTGAAATACCCCCAGCATCAACATCGTATTGTGTTAATCTGTAGAATGCTAAATATGTAGCTGTATCGCCCACTGCTAAAGTACCAGCAGATGCTCCGTCGTCAGATCCAATATAATAAGGCCCGTCAAAGAATACATCACTGTTTGGAGAAGCAGAATCGTAGATTGTAGTCGACTCTGTAATATCGGAAAGTACGTCTGAAACTGCAAGTCCAGTTAAGTCTATATTTCCTGTGTTTTCAACAGTAATTGTGTACTTAACAAGGTCTCCCACACCATCTGTACCGTCTCCATCATCAATAACTTCTTGCAGCTTAATTACCTCCATTGATGGGTTTGGTGCCATTTCAGTTACCGTTGGGTCATCAACTAGATTTTCGTCATCATCAATTCCATCATCTGAAACGTCTGATATTGTTTCAGTGCTTCCTATTGGATTGGCATAGAATGTTACTCGGTTTTCTACTCTTCCTGAAATCGCTGCCTGTTGATTGATTATAAATGCTGCTGTATATGTAATCGTTTCTCCTGGTGCAATTGAGAACTCATCATCAGTTGTGGTAATATTGGTCGTGTACTGTAGATCTTCACCATCCCCATCAGTGAGTTTATCAAAATATCCATCCCCAACACCATCATTATCACTATCCAGAATAGCAACAGTTACGTTTCCGATGTTTTCAACTGTAATTGTGTATTGTATTTCATCTCCAACATCAGTTGTTGTATTGCCGTCTTTCTGGACAACCGTAGCCATTTTTGTGACTTCAATTGCAGGGTCTGCCTCAATTGGAGTTACTGTTGGATCGTCTCCTGTGTCACCCTCGCCAGTATCTCCATCATCGGAAAGGTCTGTTACTGTCACTCCCTGAGCTGTTGTTCCAGATGCCTCAGCTTGGTTAATTACTGAGCCAGAATTTGATGTTGACTGATCAATTAAATAAGTCGCGGTGTATGTAACCGTATCCCCACTCGCAAGATTTCCATCATAAGTTCCTGTGCCTGCAAATGCTGGTTCACTCGTTAGAGTCAAGGCTACATCATTTCCATCAGTGATTGTATCAGTTATACCAACTCCAGTGAGGTTGACATTACCAGTGTTTTCTACAACTATTGTATATGTAATTAAATCCCCCTCTCCAGTCTGACCATCAGGATTGTCATCAGAAACTGTATATGTTTTAACAACCTCAATCGATGGGTTTGGAGAAATATAAGTGTCCGCCGTAGTATTATCATCTGTAGTATCACCATCATCAGAAGTTTCGATGACATCAAAGTCAATACTTCCAGGACTTTTCGCTTTTGCCTCGGCGCTATTATGAATCGATCCTGTACTGGCTGCTGCTGACGATATTGTGTAGTAAGCAATGTAACTCGCTGTCTCTCCAACCTTTAATGTTCCTAGTCCTGAACCAAGATCAGCGCCGGAGAAGAAAGGCCCGTTAGTTAAAGTAAGCTCTTGACCTGCTCCATCAGTCAATGTATCTGTGATTGTTAACTCACTAAGATCTACATTACCAGTGTTTTCAACTGTGATTGTATATTGAATCAAATCACCTGCGTCAATCAATCCATCTCCGTTATCAATTACAGATGCTGTTTTTAGAACACTAATTGATGGGTTTGCGTACATCTGAGTAATTGTCGGATCGTCTTCCTCCGTTGTGTCAGGATCGTCACTTACCGCAGTTACATCATCAGAATTTCCTGGGCTACTCGCAGTTACAGTTACAACGTTTGATATAAATCCAGTTTCTTCAACAGCTTGAGTGATATCGAACGTAGCTGTATATGTTGCTACTTCTCCACTTATTAATGTTCCTTGAGTCGATGCTCCTGAATTAGAAACAAATGTTAGTGTTAGAGAAAATTCATTCCCATCTCCATCTGTCAAGACATCAACAGGGTTGATGTTTGTAAGGGTCACATTACCTGTGTTGGTAATGGTAATATCATAACTAACTGTGTCACCGTTTCCAGTTTGTCCATCGGAATCAACAGTTACTGTATCCGTCTTTTCAACTTGAAGTTCTGGATTAGGAGCAAATAGAATAACTGTTGGGTCATCGGTATCATTACCATCAGTTGATATACCGTTGTCACTAACATCAGTAATTGTTTCAGAAGTTGGACTAGTTGCTGTTGCAGTAACAGTATTAGTTATTTTTCCTGACTCTTCATCAGTTACTGTGATTGTATAAACCGCTACATAGGTTTCCGTTTCTCCTACATCAAGAGTTCCAGGTGTTGAGCCATCAACATTTGTACTGGTATATTGAATATCCGTTGTTCCATCATTGAATGTTAATGGATTATTGTCTCCATCAGTGAATGTATCAACAAAGGTCAGACCAGTAAGAGTAGTATTTCCAGTGTTTTCAATTGTAATTGTATATGTTACTTGATCTCCAGCACCAGTTTTACCATTGCCATTATCAAGAATCACATATGTTTTTGTTGCCTCTAGTGATGAAACATAGCTGGTACTTACTACTGTAGGATCATCTGTAGGATCTGTACCATCATCGTCTCCATCAGTTGTACTATCTCCATCATCACTATAGTCTGTAACATCAAAAGTTGAGCTTTCTGGACTTCTTGCTTTTGCAAATACAGAGTTTGAAATGCTTCCAGTACTTGCCGCTACTTCTTCAACCGTATATGTTGCTGTGTATGTCTTTGTCTCTCCAACATGGAGTCTAGTTGAATTTGAAGTTGAATCTGTTGAAGACTGAAGCTGTGGGTCATTTGTATCATCAAATGTTAGAGCATTTCCATCGCCATCTATAAATGTATCTTCAATTGTTAGGTTTGTGAGTGTAACATTTCCTGTATTGGCAACCGTGATTGTATATTCAATTAAATCACCACCGCCAATTAAATTATCTGAATTATTATCTGTCGTTACAGCTGTTTTTATAACTTCAATTGATGGGCTTGGAGTGATAATAAGTTCTGTAACATCATCCCCCGTATCTCCAGCTCCAGTATCACCATCATCAGAAATATCTGTTACTACAGTTCCATCAGGGCTGGTGCCGTTAAATGTCACCGTGTTATCTATTCCGCCTGCATCAATGGCATCTTGGTCAAGTGTGAACAATGCCATGTAGTTCGCAGTTTCACCTGGCTTAAGAATACCATCGGCAGAGCCCTGGTCAGCTCCGGTGTAGAATGGTCCACTACTGAATGTTAGTGTCTGTGGAATTGACTCTCTGTTCGTAAATGTATCTACATAATTTATAGATGATAGTGTTACGTTTCCAGTGTTTGTTACAGCAATCTGATACTGAACAATATCATTAGGATTTGTTCCACTTACTCCGTTTTCAATAATATTATATGTTTTCACTACTACAATTGATGGGTCTTCTGTAGTTGTAGTAGTAACTGAGGACGAAGCTGTAGTGTCATTTGTACCAACTGGAGAGCTAGCTGTTATAATTGCTGTATTAACAATTGAACCAGAATCAGATCCTGATGCTTCAATTAAATAAGATGCATAGTAGGTTGCTGTTTCTCCGACTTTTAGTGTTCCCTCACTAGAGCCGTTGTCAGCAATTGACCAATCTGGACCTGAAGTTAATGTTAGATTGTTTCCATCAGCATTTTCCAAATCATCGACTATTGTTACACCAGTTAGCGTAACATTACCTGTGTTTTGAACCGTAATCGTATAGTTGATTGTATCACCTAAATCCGTAATAGAATTTCCACTACCCTCAACAACAACTGCAGTTTTATTTACTGTTAATGCAGGTGATCTTGTTATTGGAATATCTGTTGGGTCATTTTCAGTATTTCCGTCATCATCATCTCCATTATCACTAATATCTGAAATATCATTAGTGGTGCTATTTGGACTTCTACCAGTTACTGTTACAGTGTTTCTTATACCCCCAAGGTCAACTGCACTTTGTTCAATTACATAAGTGGCAAAATAGTTTTCAATTTCGCCTGCTGATAACGAAGTGTCTGGTGTAGTTGAATCGGTTGATCCTGTAAGAGTTGGTGGCGCGTTTAATGTAAGTGTGGTAGTCTCACCAATATCAGAGAGTACATCTGTGAGTTCAATGTTTGTAAGTAATACATTTCCTGTGTTTTCTACTGCTATGAAGAATGTAACTGTTTCACCAACATCTGGAATATTATCTCCGTCAAGATCAGTTAAAGTATATGTCTTTGTAACTTCAAGCTCTGGCTCAAAAGTAAGCTCTGTGATTGTTGGATCATCTACTGTGTTACCATCAGTGTCTATACCATCATCACTAACATCGAATACACTTGTAGCATTATCAAGGGTCATTGCATAAACAAGCAAACTGTTGCTTAAGAATGTAGATGTGACATCTTCAGCTACAATTGTATAAAAAGCAACATATGTCAAATAATCTCCAACAAGTAAGTTAGATTCCGTAGACCCTTGAGGAGCAGGAGTATTTGTATCTAGGACAATTGGATTATTATAACTCCTTGTAAGATCACTTCCATTTTTAAGAACATCTATAAAAATATCGTCATAATCAGTTTCTCCGTTTGGCCCAACTAATTTCACAGGAACAATACCATTGTTAGTAACAGTAATTGTGTATTTAATTATATCGCCAGCTCCTCTTACATTATCCCCATCATCAATTACACTAGCTTCCTTGACAACTTTAATCGAAGCATCAGATGTAATATTTGTAACAGTTGGATCATTTGTTGGATCACTATCTGCGTCAGGTCCATCAAAATCCTCGTTGCCATCATCAGATACATCTACAACATCATCAGTATTGCCTGGACTAGATCCAGTAACGGTAACGGTGTTAATTAATTTACCACTATCTGCATCGTCTTCTGTTATTGTATAGAACGCTCTGTAAGTTGCAACTTCATCAATCTCAAGAGTTCCATTATTTGATCCAAGAGATGCACTCGTAAAGTATGGACCGTCAAGATTTGAGGTTACATCTGTAGGATTATCGTTAGTTAATACATCAACAAGTGTAATACCAGTGATCTTACGGTTACCTGTGTTCTCGACTGTAATTGTATATCTTACGATATCACCTTCATTAATTATCTGATCTCCATTATCAATTAATGTGTATGTTTTGACCGCTTTAAGTGATGGTGAAGCAGACGTGGCAATTACAGTAGGATCATTTTCAAAATCACCATCCCCGTTTCCATCAACTGTATCAGTGTCACCATCTGAGATGTCAGAAATATTCCCTGAAAGTCCACCTGTTGAACCTGTAGCTGTAATCGAGTTACTCAAGAATTCTGAATCATAACCTGCAGCATCTACTGTGTATGAAACCGTGTAGAATGCAGTTTCTCCAATTTCAAGAGTGTTATTGTAAGCGGCTTGTGAATTCTTTCCTAAGCTTGTTGTTGAGAATGTAGCAGAAGGATTAGCAAGAACATCTCCATTACTATCAGTTAAAATGTCTACTAAATTGATTTCAGTAATATTTGTATCTCCAGTATTTGTTACTGTTACGTTATAAGTTATTTTATCACCAAGATCAACTGGATCAGAAATGTTCTTTGCATTATCATCTGAATCACTAATTGCTGAAATTGTCTTTATTACTTCAATTGATGGGTTTGTTACAAGTGTAGTTTCAGTGACATCATCCTCTGAATTTCCATCAGTATTATCCCCATCATCCGAAACATCACTAACATCATCAGTTCCTTGAGGTGAACTTGCAGTTGCGGTTACCTGGTTATGAATTATATGTGCGTCAATAGCTTCTTGACTAACTACAAATCGGACTATATATGTCTCTGTTTCCCCTACTTCTAAGGTTCCAATATCTTCAGGAGCGTCAACAGAGGTTTGACCATTATTTGTTGAGGAATAATAGGCATCAGCAAGAACTATATTCCCATTTGCAACAAGTTGCTCTTCAAGTTTAAATGCAATTGCAGAAGTATGATCTCTTAATAAATCTAGTAATTCAAGATTTGAAAGAGTAACGTTACCTTTATTTTCAACCTTTATTTCATAAACAATAACATCTCCTAAGATTCCTCCATCTTCTAGATCTATATCCAATTTGGCAAAATCGTCAACACTATTGTCCCTCTTTTTGAACATGAAATGATACTCTGAATTTGGATCATATGACTCAACAGTAGACCATTGTCCAATAAATTCAAAGTTTGGATCTGGCTCTTGGGTAGTATCAAACTGAGCCTTTTCGGTTAAATTAGGCTGTTTTGAGTATCCCCAAACTGTTGGTTTTCCACTTTCAGAAAAACCAATTCTAACTCTAGAAACTGATTTTAAGTTTACATAATCATATAGGTTTTCATTTTCGCGTACATTTACAAAACTTGCTGATGATCCTACGGGGTCTTTGTAGTCAAAGTTTGATAAATGGTCACCATTATTTTCATACCATCCCCCTATATAATATGATTTATTGATTTGTTCTGTGTTGCCTGCAGCATCAGAAGCATTAAAATAACTTTGAGCCTCTTCTGGAGTGATGTCGCTAGCATTAAGTAACCCATATATAAAGTCACGATGACCTTTAGTTCTAAACTCAAAAAACTCGCCAGGTTTAGAAATTGATCTTTTTGAAATAAATCCGCTGTGCCATTTGTTATCGCCGCTGCCTGTGTTAACAATATCATTAATTGTTGACCCTGATATTCCTCCGAAAGGAAGGAACTCAACATTATTTTCTTCAATTCTATAAGTCTTGGTAACTTCAATAGCTGGACTTTGAGTAATGATAGTTTCTGTTGGATCATTTTCAGGGTCTGTGTCTCCATCAGAATCCAATGTAGGGTCAGAATCGCCATCAGACACATCTGTGATATCGTTATCGTCTGGATCTTTTGCTGTGGCAGCTACAGAGTTTAGAATTCCAGAGCTGTCAACATCTGATTGAATAATAGTATACTGGGCAGTATATGTCTCTTCCTCCCCTGGTATTAAGTTACCTTCACCATTATCAGTTGCTTCATCTGTAGATTTAATTTTTTGTTCAACAAAAGTCAGTGATAACTCTTGCTTGAAGTCCCCTTGGAAATTATACAATGAGTCTTTTAAGCTCAAATTCGTAAGCGGCAGGTTACCTGTATTCTCTACCAGGATCGTGTAGGTGATTATATCATCAACTCCCAGAATATCATCATCCCCATCGTCAACTACTGCTGTTTTTGTAACCGTGAGCTTTGGATCTGGAGCAAGATCAACATCGGTGGGATCATTTTCAAAATCACCATCTTCATTTCCGTCAACTGTATCAGTGTCTCCGTCTGAAAGATCTGAAACAGTAGAGTGAAGATCATCATTATTTCCATCTCCATCAGCATCATACATTGCATCTCCTTGTACTATAGCAAAGTTTGAGATGAATGCAGCGTTTGAGGAAGAATTCAGGATGATGTATTCAACACTATAAACTAATGTGTCTCCTGCAGCTATTTCTCCATCAAATGTACTTGAGTCAATACTTACACCAGCATCAGTAAGAAGGTCTGGGATTAATGCCTGCTGGTTGTTTCCATTGGAGTCAATAATTGTATCAACAACTTGAACGTTTACAAGCGGCCAGTTACCCGTGTTGGTAGCTGATATGTGATATACTATTTTATCTCCAACTTGAACATTGCCTTCAGTTACATCAATTGTGTAAACTCCATTAGTGTCTTCTCTTTTAATTTCAGCAACTGTTTTAGTCACTTCAATTACTGGAAGTGGAGTCATAAAGACTTTAGTTGGATCATCGCCAGTGTCACCAGCTCCGGTATCTCCATCATCTGAAATGTCTGAGATTGTTTCAAGATATTCACTTGTACCATCCCCATCTAAATCAGTCATCACATCTGCTTCAACAACAGCAGAGTTTAAAAGTTCAGGAGTTATATCAGCACTTGTCGGGACAGTGTAATATGTTGTATAAACCAAGGAATCCCCAGCTGCTAGTTCTCCATCAAATGGTGTGTCTGACACAAGCACCCCATCATCAGAGATAAGTGTCAGAGGTAAACTCACCTTTATATCACCTCTTGCATGTGTGATAGTATCTACAGCTTGAATATTTACAAGTGGCCAGTTACCTGTGTTTGTAGCTACGATTTCAAAAAATACTTTATCCCCAACATTTACATCTCCTTGAGCAACATCATCAGTAAAACCAGGTCCCTGTTTAATTGAACTTATAGTCTTTATAACTTCAATTATTGGATTAGGAGCTAGATAAACTTTTGTTGGGTCATCTCCAGTATCATCGGCTCCTGTGTCACCATCATCAGAAATATCTGTAGTAGTTCCAAATAGTTCATCTGTACCATCACCATCCAAATCTGTCATGGCATCACCACTTACAGTAGCGGAGTTGAGAATTATTGGAGCAATTGATGAGGATTCCAAGACAGTATACTGAACTTGGTAAACTACTGTCTCATCGACTGCTAGCTCACCATCAAATGTACTAGAGTCAACTACAACCCCATTGTCCGAAACAATTGTAACAAGTGATGTTAAAGCCTGTTCATTATTACCTCTAGAATCAATTATAGTATCTGTAACTTGAAGGTTTATAAGTGGCCAGTTACCAGTGTTTGTTGCAGAAATATTAAATGTGATTTTATCGCCAACTACTACTTCATCTTGCTGAACATCTACTGTAAAGTCTCCGTTAGTGTCCTGACGTTTAATATTGTCAACTGTTTTAAGAACTGTAATATCTGGGAATATTAATTCCACATCTGTAGAATCGTCAACTTCTGTTGTAGACGGGTCGTCACTCAATACATCAAAAGATACTCCATCAGGTCCAGTAAAGTTGACAGTAGCTTGATTTTTAACTCCACCCGCATCAACAGCCTGGTCATCGATTATGAACTTCACTGAGTAAATCATTGACTCTCCAGGAGCTAAAGTGGTCTGCCCAGATCCAATCCAGTCAATATCATTACTCTCGTACTCTATTACATAGTATAGCTGATTGTCAACATCAATATCATTCCATCCGTATGGTTCTGTAAGGGCCCACCCAAGCGCATCCTGCTCGCCCAGATTATTCTCAGGCATAGTTGTTCCGTTCTCATCATCTTGTTGAGCGGCTGTAAAGTTTATGTTTAAAGAATCCCAAGAAACTTTAGTTCCATCAAACTCGATGTGATTCCATTCACCTTCCTGGTCTATATCTTCACCATTGATCCATAAGTAGTTTTTAGGAGTTGTTGACGTTGGGTCATTCTCTGTGATTACGGATGTTGAAATATCTAATTGACGATAATCAAGAGTATCAAGAATATGCTGGATCAATATATCTTTTTCTGTTGAATCACCAACTGGTGTAAGCTTGAGTCGATATAATTTTCCACCTCGTTTTTGAGCAAGCGCTTTAGCTTCTAAATAGGTCTTTTTCTCTCTTATGAGCTCAAACCACTTACCGCCAACTTCAAACCTATCTATTTTAGATGCATCAATACCATTTGTGCCGCTAAACAAGTAAGTCGGACCTTCTGTGATAGTTAGGTCTTGCGCTGGATCTGCAAAGTCTTTAAGCTCATCGGTGAGAGTAATATTTGTAAGTGTTACATCACCTGTGTTTTTAATCTCAATCTCGTACTGAAGTATATCGTCAAGTCCATTAAAAGTATCTCCATTATCAACAATAGTTACTGACTTTGTTACATCAGCAGATGGGGATTGAGTGAACGAGTCATCGGTTGGGGTATCCCCGCCATTTGTGTCATCTCCATCATTATCACTGACATCAGAAATTATATCACCAGCGTCATTTTCAAGTGAAACAGTCAAGGAATTAGAAACTCCACCTGAATCAAAAGCAGCTTGAGAAATTGTGTAAGTGGCTGTATAAGTTTCTGTCTCTCCGGGTGCTAATATGCCCGCGTCATTAGACTCTGTAGAGGATGAGTAAATTATTCCTGAATCTGTTACACCTTCCATAATTACCCATGGGACATATCTTGAATGATAACTTTGTGCAGTGCCAGATACTGCATTTAAATCTATTGGACTATTTGAACCAAGTACAAGCGTTTTATAATTAACAGCATCTCCGAGGTTTCTTAATTCAAAATTCTTACTTGATGCTTGAGCTCCACCCTCGTTGTCTCTAACTGCAATTACAAGGTTCTTACTTGGATCTCTAACAAATGGGGTGTCAAGCTCAACAATGAGTTGTTTATGCTGCCCCGTTCCTACTCCATAATATTCTGTTGAGAATCTGACATCTCCATGGAATACTTTAGTAAACTCTGAGGGAGAAATCCAACCACCGCTTTCGAGTGAATTAGAGTCAGTTTCTGCTAAATATATTTCCCACTGATCATTGGTTTGATTCAAATTGATATTAGCGTCTGCAAACCATGTTATTTTACTTATAGATTTTAAATCTCCCAGTACACTTACAGGATATAATGATTGAGAATAACTGTATGAAGTTGAAGTATCATGCAGAGGAGCTTTTTGATTTGAAACTAACCCAATGTCAGAATTACCCTCTGATGAATAATCACGTAAAAACCTAACTGCAAATCCCGTTTTTTTAGGAAAGCTACTATCAAAAAGAGCGGAGGAGTCATGCTTGTAATAGACCGCCAAAGGATTATTACTATTGTTTATTTCGGATGTCCATATGTAAGATCTCTGATTTAAATATTCTCTGTTCCCTACGCTATGGCTTATCCACCCATTTGGCATTATACCGAGTCCGGTTCTATTTAAATTTGGATCATTTCCTAGGTGCATTGAGTATCCTGGACAATTACACCCACTCGCATTATAGCTCTGCCAGTAGTCATCAAAACCAACTGTCTGTGCAATAGGAGTATACCCATATTCATTAAGATAAGTGTGAAGAGTTGAAGTGAAATCATTTTTTGTTGGAAGTCTCCAACCATCAGGGATGAATTGTTTGTTAGGGGTATTAGGATCATTGTCGTGAATACCCTCAATTGCAAAATAATTGTAAAACTTTCCTCTTGCTTGGTCGGAAGAGTCGACCCATCTCCACGCACCAGTAGTTAAATTTATCCAAGTATTAGCGTCATTAACCTCCGGGATTGGTGTTCCATCTGTGTAAGTAGTAGGTCCATAGTTTGAGGTCATCCACTGCTGACTACCTAAAGTAATGTAATCATAGCTAGTACTCTCATGATCAAACACTGCCCCTGTTTTTGGAGAAATATTACTTGAGTCATAAACCAGCACATTACCATCTGCATCAACAAAGGTGTCTTCAAATGAAATATTACTAAGAGTGTCACCCCCCAAGTTTTCGACTGTGATTGTGTAATCTATCGTGTCTCCTGCATTGGTGCCGCTTTGTCCATTGTCATCGTTAACAACAGATGTTTTTGTTACTTTAATTCTTGGAAGTGATATTACTGTCGGGTCGTTCTCAAAGTCTCCATCATCATCACCATCAACATCAGCTGTATCCCCATCTGAGATATCTTGAACGTCATAAGTTGTTGTGCCTTGATTTGCAGACGAATTTGCTTCAGCCAAAACTGTATTTTCAATAAATCCTCCACCATCAGTTACTGCATCCTCCTGAATTACATAACTAGCCGTATAATTTGCTATCTCACCAGGGTTTAATATTCCATCGTTAGTCGTAACTAATTCAAATTGATCTTCAAAATAGAAGGCAAAATTGTCCGCAGTTTCTGTGCTAGCCCCCACTGTGGTGTCGTGGTTAGCTGGATCATAAGCATTGACTGCACCAGTTGAATTATCTTTACCAGCCCAGAACCAACCATTATTTAGTATTTGATCTCTCTTTTGCCATAACCCAATCCAAAGATAACCACCAATATTATTTTCATAGAGCATGTCCCTTACAGCCTGCCACTCATCAACAGAATCAATAATCAGCATGTAAACGGAATTAGCTGTTGCATGCGCAGCTTGGTTAGTCCAATTTGCTGTTGTATTTCTACTAAAATAACTATGCCCGTTATAAACACCTAAGTGCGTGTACCCTGAAATTGAAGATAAATTTGGATCATCGCTCTCAGCTATATATTTATAACCACTAGTAGCTCCTAAGTCTCTAAGATGAAATCCATCATTATAGCTAAATGCTGCAGCAATATCAGAATTAGTGACAGATTGCATTGGGGAATTTTCATAAGGCGACCAAATTGATGCTAAAGATTCTGCTCCAGGAACCGATTTGCTTTGGAATGTCGGGGTTGGATCTGTGGGATCAAATGTTCCTCTAGTTGTTAATTCATCCTCTAAAGTAACATCATATAAAGTAACTGTACCTGTATTTTTAACTGTAATTGTGTAATTGATAGTATCATCTACATCGTTGTAGGTGTTCGTGTTTCCATCGCTATCAGTACTATCAACTACATCGGCTGTTTTAATAACTTCAATATCTTTTACAATATCAAAGTTCACAACTGTAGGGTCATCCTCTTGCGTTGTAGTTGGGTCATCACTAACCTGAGAAATATCGTTATCAGCTGTTACTGTAACGCTATTGGAGTAACCACCTAAATCCATCTCAGAATCCAGAATAGTTTTTGTAAATGTTAGTGTAAGTGTCTGTCCCGGATCTAATGAGCCAAAATTAAATTCATTTTTGAATTCTGCCTGCTCACTTGTCTGATCTTGCTCAGAAAACTTATAAGCCGAATATCCATCAGTATTATATTCTATTCCCGTCCAGGCCTGATCCATCCATTTGGACGCTGATGTATTATTATCATCAATGTTATAAGGAACTGCCCAATGCTTCGTTGATAAGAGATTGTCTTTTATAAAATCGTATTCTTCCTGGGTATTTGGACTGAATAAATATGCTCCTAAACTCTCTGCATATGCTTTATGCTGGGCTAGATTTTTTATATGTCTTATAAAAAAGTAGGAATGCCCATTGTGATGCCCAATTAGTATTGGCTTATTGGGCGGTCCAAGCCATCTTAAGTCAATAATACCATTGTTTTTGTCTCTTTCTTTTACCAACCCTATATACCAGTAATAACTACTACTATGTCTATCATCAAACCAATTATACTCCGCCAAGTTTTCAAATTGAGTGAAAAATACATGTGGATTTCTTGTATGTGTGCCTGCAACGTAGTTGGGCTGTTGAGAGAAATCAAGAAAACGGCTATAATAATATTCGAATTGTTCAGTTTGATTATCTTCCCACCAATAACGAGCATTTCTAAGTCCATTATTATAAGTACTCAAATGTTCAGACCAATAACTAGTACTATAAACCATGTAACTACTACTTCCTGACATCGAATTATCAACTTCAAAGGTTAAGTATCTATTGTTTTGTCCTGTCTCTGAATAAAGTTTATCATTACTCATATTTATCGTAAAATAATCACCACTATCAGTTGCTTGTGAAGGGCTGGCTAATTTATCATATACCCAGTCTTGAGCACTTAAACTTTCTTTTGATGGCCCACCGTCAAGTGAATTAATTATTCCTGGATACTCAATAATGGCTGGCGATTGATAAGTTGCAGGGGTTGGTAAATATTTTTCTGAATATGCACCACTACCTCCTCTATTTGAGTTTAATCCTAACCTAACGCCTGGATAAGAGCTGGGACTATTCCAATTAGAATTGTACCAAGGAATATAATTTGAAGGATTATTAGATAAATTGATTACTTCTTTGGGGTTATCATAATTATCTGTTCCATCATTTAAAACATAAGTAGTAGCTCTTGGTGATTTTTCAAGTTGAAGACCCCAAATATTTATTTTCCCAGTAGTGGGATCACTAATTGCTTTAGGATAAACAATTCCAAACCGTGGGTGAGCA
>PBNJ01000021.1 GCA_002723075.1 Flavobacteriaceae bacterium
AGAAGAAAAGGTTTATTCATTATAAACTTTTGCTTAAACAAAAATGATAAAGCTTATACTCCGCTAATTGCTTACACAGAAATTAATTACATCACAAAAAAATATATAGATAGTATTTACAGCAATTTAACAGATAATGTAAAAGAAAGTCACTTTGGAGTACTTTTGAAAAAAGAACTATCTAAATAAAATACTTAAGTGTAAAAACAAAAAAGCTTCTCGTTTGAGAAGCTTTTTTTTGAGCCGATGGAGGGACTCGAACCCACGACCTGCTGATTACAAATCAGCTGCTCTAGCCAGCTGAGCTACATCGGCAACTACCGCTTGAAAGCGGTTTGCAAATGTATCTAATTATTTTTTTTTATTCAAAGCATTTTTGAATCAAAAGTTGTTTACGAAATCCGCGCTTTTTCTTTTCGCCGTTTCAACATGCGTTCGGCAGTTGAGGCAGCCATGTCGAGAGATTTTTCAAACGATTCGCTTTTTTTGCCAACGACCACATCATCACCAGGGATATTTACACGCAGTTCGACGGATTTGTTGGTCTGGCTCGATTGGTTATCGAGGTTTAAATACAAGTCAACACTCACAATACGGTTGTAGTACAGGCTGAGCTTTGACAACCGTTTGTCAATATACTTTTGTAGGTTGGAATTCATTGAAAAGTGAACGGTTTGAATATTTATTTTCATAACGCTATTGTTTATGCCCTGTGGCTAGGCGCGTGGATGGGCGGTTAGATAATCCTGTTTCATTTTGGGGAGTTGCACTTTGGCATAGATTTGAGTCGAAGACAAACTTTTATGACCCAAAATTTCTTTAATACTGTTTATGTCTGCACCGCGATTGAGCAAATGCGTTGCAAAGGTGTGTCGCAATACATGCGGACTGACTTTCTCTTTCGTGGAGACTTTGGAGAGGTAAGCTGTCACACATTTATATATATGTGATGGGTTGAGCTCCTTTCCTTTTCGATTGACAAACAACCAATGGGATTCTTTGGCTTTTTCAATTTGATCACGATGAGCTAAATAGCCATCCATTTGTGATATGACCTTTGGCAACAAAGGAATAATCCGGGTTTTATTTCGCTTTCCAACCACTTGCAATTGTCGCTTGTTTCGATCAATAGCATCCAAGGTCAATGAAAGCAACTCCGCACGTCGCATTCCAGTTGTATACAAAAGTTCAAGTATCAGCGCATCACGTGCCCCTTCAAAATGGCTATGGTCATACATCTCAATCACTGTTAGAAACTCTTTTTCTGTCAAAGGCACCACCAATTTTGGAGTCGTTTTGAGCTGACGGTGAAATTGCATTGGAGACTGATCGATCTCACCAATTTTTTGTAAAAAACGAAAATAGCTCTTTAAAGCAGAACATTTTCTATTGATAGTTTGGTTTTTAAGGCCCGTAGATGATAGGTCAACAATCCATTCCCGAATGATGGGATATTCAACTTGCGCCAAGTCTGTCAGTTGGTAGTGCGATTTACAATAGGTAGCAAAGCGTTCAAGGTCTTTTCCATATGCGTTTAGGGTATGTGGAGAAAACCGTTTCTCCAATCTGATGTAATCGTTAAAAGCTGATAAAGACATAAACAAAACTAAGACACCGAACACAAGTTAATAAAAACTCATGTTCGGTGCAATATTTTTGTTCCTTAATTTGGAGGTTTAAATTTCCTCTTTGTCGCGAAGTTTTTGGATATACTGGGCTTTTTGAACAACAGCACGACGTGCAACAGAGGGTTTTGTAAAGGTTTTTCGCTCACGCAATTGACGCATGGCTCCTGTACGATCAAACTTTCTTTTGAAACGCTTGAGCGCACGATCGATATTTTCTCCGTCTTTAATTGGTATAATTAACATAAACTACGACCTCCTTTCTTTAATATTGACTGCAAATATAAGTTTAATTCGCAAGTCAGCAACGGTTTATTTTAAAATTTGCTTGGCAATCACAACTTTCTGAATTTCAGAAGTGCCTTCACCAATTGTACAAAGCTTCGAATCGCGGTAGAATTTCTCGACAGGGAATTCTTTGGAATAGCCATACCCTCCAAAAATCTGTACTGCTTCGTTGGCGATATGTACACAGGCCTCGGAGGCATACAATTTACACATGGCGCTTTGTTTGGTCATCTTTTTTCCTTCGTTAATCATTTGACTTGCATGTTGGGTAAGCAACTCTGCAGCTTCTATTTGTGTCGCCATATCGGCAAGCTTAAATGATATCCCTTGAAAGCTACTGATTGGCTTTCCAAACTGAACACGTTCTTTTGCATATTGTAGTGCCGCTTCATAGGCACCTCGAGCAATTCCCAATGACAATGCAGCAATTGAAATCCGACCCCCGTCCAAAATTTTCATCGACTGGATAAATCCTTCTCCAACTTCGCCGATACGATTTTCATCTGGAATGCGACATTGATCGAAAATGAGTTCAGCAGTTTCTGAGGCGCGCATGCCAAGTTTATCTTCTTTTTTCCCAGAGGAAAATCCTGGAGTATCCCGTTCAATCACAAAGGCTGTCATTCCATGACTGTCTCCTTTTTCACCAGTTCTGAAAATCACCACAGCCACATCTGATGAAATGCCATGCGTAATAAAATTCTTAGTTCCATTCAGAATCCAATGATCTCCGTCTTGAACAGCAGTTGAGTTCATCCCACCTGCATCGGAACCCGTATTGTGCTCCGTCAAACCCCATGCACCAATCCATTCGCCAGAGGCTAACTTAGGCAACCAACGAGATTTCTGAGACGTTGAACCAAATTTTAAAATATGATTAGTACACAATGAATTGTGGGCTGCTATAGACAAGCCGATTGAAGGGTCGACTTTCGAAATTTCTTGTACCACAGCAACATACTCATGATAGCCAAAACCCGAACCACCATATTCTTCTGGAACAAGAATTCCAAGAAAACCATAGGAACCAGCTTGTTTCATCACGTCGACAGGAAAGTGCTGCGCTTCATCCCAATCCATAACGTGTGGTTTGATAAACTGTAAAGCAAAATCTCGAGCAGAGTCTGCAACAAGTTGTTTTGTTTCTGTAGCCGTTTCAATCATATCATAGGAAGCAATATCCATATTCATTTAAGCGATTTTTTTATTTCAAATATAAGGCAATTCTAGCAATGCGTATCGAATCAAGTTCAAATTTATCTGCAATCGAATTCCAACTGATTTTTTGCTCATGAAAGGTCCGATATGCCACAATGCGACTTGCCAAACTGGGACTGATATAAGGGTTTTCTACCAACTCAGAAATCGTGGCGTAATAGTGTTGTATGTTGTTGCTCTTGATTTGCATGAAAGAGCAAAAGATGCCCAACAACAACTACCAATACTAAAAAAAGTAACCCACGTCTTTGTGGACGTGTCCATTGCGAAAATTGGGACATACTGTTTTGATTTTACTGTTTAAGCTCGTACAGCTTTGAGATATTTTTGCAATTCTTCTTTGACCCTTGGATACAAGAAGAACAAACCAATCATATTAGGAAAAACAAGTGCTAGAATCATGGCATCTGAAAAAGTCCAGACCGCAGACATATCTCCAGCTGCACCAATAACAATAAACAATAGGAACAAAATTTTATAAGTGTAGTCTGATATTTTGCTTTTTCCGAACACAAACATCCATGATTGCAATCCGTAGTACGACCACGAAATCATCGTTGATATCGCAAATAAAACGACCGCGATTGTCAAAAAGGGTCCTGAAAATGAAATGTAATTCGCAAAGGCAGCCGCGGTAATCGCAGCACCTTCAGCAGCTACGCCGTCGATCATCACGATACCGTTTTCTCCGCCATAATTAAATATGGTTTGATCTCCATTAAAAATAATGATAACCAATGCCGTCATGGTACAAATGACAACCGTATCAATAAAAGGTTCGAGCAAGGCAACCAGTCCTTCCGAAGCAGCGTATTTGGTTTTTACCGCTGAGTGCGCAATAGATGCAGAACCAGCACCCGCCTCATTGGAAAATGCTGCTCTGCGAAAACCAGTGATCAATACCCCTAACAGACCCCCTAAACCTGCTTGTGGGTTAAAAGCTTGAGTGAAAATCATAGCAAACGCATCGTCGACAAATGAAAAGTTTGATAGAATAATATATAGACAAGCTCCCACATATAATAGTGCCATAAAAGGCACTATTTTTTCAGTTACAGATGCGATTCGTTTAATTCCTCCAATAATGATAATTCCAACAAAAATCATCATGAATATTCCAATGATTGTTCGTGCACTACCGCCTTCCATACCAAATGAACTCACCAACTGCATAGCAGCTTGGTTAGACTGGGCGGCATTTCCTCCCCCAAATGAAGCTCCAATGCAAAGTAAGGCAAAGACGACAGCTAGAAAACGACCCAAACGAGCAAACCCTCTTTCTCTAAGCCCTTTGGTAAGATAATACATCGGGCCTCCATAAACCGTTCCATCTTCTCCAACGTCACGGTATTTGACTCCAAGTGTACATTCGACAAACTTGGTGGACATCCCAATCAGTCCACACAGGATCATCCAAAAAGTTGCACCAGGTCCTCCAATGGCAATGGCCAAAGCAACCCCAGCAATATTTCCATTACCAACCGTTCCTGAAACGGCAGTCGCAAGTGCCTGAAAATGACTGACCTCTCCGTCTTTACTTTCGTCTTTGATAGTATCAACATCATCGCCGTCAACCACGTTGACTTTTGCTTTTTGATTTACATCGTGATGATCGACATGATCAAATTTCCCACGAACGACGTTAATCGCCAAAGGGAAACGGCGCAGGTTGATAAACCCAAAATAAATTGTAAAAAACATAGCTCCCCCGACAAGCAGGAAAATAATCGTCGGGATGGATGTTCCCGGAAAATTGTGTAAAACAACCGCACCCCACCAATCTGCTATTGGCGTAAACGCCTCATTGATGCGGTCGTCAAGACCGCGGTCTTGTGCGAAAGAAAAAGATGAGAAAAATAGTGCAATGGCTGTAAAAATAAATCGTTTCATATATGAAAGTTAAAGGTCAAAAACTGAGGTTCGTTTGGCATATACCAGATCTTTGAGTCGTAGCCAAAAGGCAAGGACGAGATAGACCGCAAAGCCAATCCCCAAAGAAAAAAAGCTGATATAAATAAAAAATAGGCGGACTGGTCTGGCACGCATTCCCAAACGATCTGCAAGACGTGAACAGACTTCAAAGCCGTGTCGTTCTAACTGGTGACGAATGCGATGTGCTAACCTCATGATTACAAATATATCACATTTGGGGCATGTGTTTACTCGATCACTTCACCTTCCCACTCTAAAATACCTCCGAGTAAGTTATAGGTTTCTTTGAATCCCAAGTCACGCATCAATTGTACAGCTTGCGCGCTCCTCGCACCAGATCGACAATACACATAGTAGGGTTTGTTTTTGTCCAAGGTGTTGATTTGTTCGATAAAGCCAGGGCCCATTCGCAGATCGATATTTTTGGCGTTGGGAATGTATCCACTTTCAAATTCTTCCTCAGTGCGTACATCCAATACAACTGCTTCGGGTTGCTCGGTTAAGGCTTGAGCCCATTCATTTTGAAATAGATCTGACATGCTATTTTGTTTTGGCCGAAGATACATACAGCCAGTTAATAATAAAACAATAAACAAATAGTTTTTCCACATTCATTAAATGTATTAAAATTTGGTGAATTAAAAATAAATACTACATTTGTACCTACAACATTTGTAAATACAATTCAATATGTTAGCAAGATCATTGGTCGTTGAGAGTATGCGTTTGGGCCAATTTATGAGTGATGAAATCAGTTGTGCTTTACACCCTTATGGATTGAGTGTTCAACAGTTTAATGTGTTGCGGATTTTGCGGGGCTGTCAGGAAAAACCAGCATCGCTGCAATACATCACCTCTCGAATGATTCACAAAACGAGTAATACAACACGCATTGTGGATCGATTATTGGAGAAAAAACTGGTCAATCGGAAACCCTGTGCTGAAAACCGAAGAATGGTTGAAATCAACATCACCCAAGTGGGGCTTAAACTCCTGACCACCATTGATCCTGTGATTGATAAAAAAGAAAATGAAGTCGCAAGCAGATTGTCCAAAAAAGAACTGACAACCCTGCTAGACAACTATAAAAAACTATTCGTTACTCTTTAATCTAAATTCTATATTATGAAAATTAAACCTAATCATTTACTTACACTACTCTTGGTAACAACATTTGCTTTTGCCAGCATCACTCCAATCCCGATCACTTCGTCAACGATTCTATGGAAAGGATATAAAGTGACTGGAGAACACTATGGAACCATTGACCTAGCCACTGGTTCTCTAGAATTTGAAGACGGTCAACTTATTGGTGGGCAATTTGAAGTGAATATGACCACAATTACAGTTACAGATCTAGAAGGAAAATCGAAAAAGAGTTTGGAAGGTCATCTCAAATCTGATGACTTTTTTGGCGTTGAACAGTTTCCAACAGCCACAATGGTGATCACAAATGTTGAAAAAAATGACACTGGTTATGCCGTTACTGGGGAATTTACCATCAAAGGGTCAACTCATCCTGTTCGTTTCCCAATGACCGTTGAAGAAAATTCAGCCAAGGCTGAAGTCAAAATTGATCGCTCCAAATACAATGTAAGATATGGCTCGAACAGCTTTTTTGACAATCTTGGAAATAAAGCAATATACGATGAGTTTGATCTCTCAATAACTTTACAATTTTAAAACTATGAAAATCGATCGTCCAAAATGCGGATGTGGAAACACACAAAACCCCGATGGGTATTGTGATGGATCGCACAACAATAAATAATTTTTCATTTGAGTTGTCTAGTTGACACTTGATTTATATATTTGACTCGCAAATGAAAAATATCAATACTTGGTGGTTTGCACGTAACGCACAGTCGTGAGACACACCTCGTATATACATACCAAAGGGCTTGTCATCACGACAGGCCTTTTTTTATTGTGAAACCTATGAAGTACACACTACAGACACATCATCGCAAATTGCTCGTCGATACCATGACGCCTGTCAATATGTATTTGAAAGTCAGAGACAATTTCCCAAACAGTATTCTTTTGGAAAGTTCGGACTATGGAGTCAACGATAACAGTGTGGCCTATATCTGTTTTAATCCCATTGCGGATATCAAGCTCCAAAATCAGATGTTGTCGATGCGCTACCCCAATGGGAAATCCAAACAAATCCAACTGGCAGATAACGAGCGAGTGGCTAAGTATTGCAGTGATTTTGCCAAGCAGTTTGCAGGAAATTTTAAATCCGAAAGATTTGTATCCAACGGCTTGTTTGGCTTTACCTCCTACGATGCTGTCCAGCATTTTGAAGACATTCAATTCTCGAAAAAAGAGGAAGATGTTCATATTCCACAAATGCATTATGCTCTTTTCCAAAACGTAATTGCCATTAATGTCTTCAACAATGAGGCCCATCTCTATGCACATTGTTATCAGACCAAAAGCAATCTAGATGAGGTTGTTTCTGTTTTACAAGCACCAAACCCGACAACGCATTCTTTTTCACGCCAAGGTAAACCCAAGTCCAATTTGACAGATGATGAATTTGTCGAACTTGTCAAAAAGGGAATTCATCATTGCTATCGCGGGGATGTATTTCAGATTGTGTTGTCACGACGCTTTTCCCAACCATTTGCTGGGGATGACTTTACCCTATATCGTGTTCTAAGGTCGGTAAACCCCTCCCCTTATTTATTTTATTTTGATTTTGGGGATTATCAAATTTTTGGGAGTTCTCCCGAAGCACAGTTGGTTGTTAAGGATGGGAAAGCAGAGATTCACCCGATTGCGGGTACCTTTCGTAGAACGGGGAACGACAAGCAAGATGCCGAGCGTGCTAAGGAGCTTGCAAAAGATCAAAAAGAGAATAGCGAGCATGTGATGCTCGTCGATTTGGCAAGAAACGATCTCAGTCGAAATGGCAATCAAGTGAAGGTTGAAAAAAACAGAGAAATTCAATTCTATTCCCACGTGATTCACCTTGTATCAAAGGTTACGGCAATGAAAAAAGAAAACCGAGACACCATGGAAATTGTGGCTGATACCTTTCCTGCAGGCACACTTAGTGGCGCACCCAAGCATCGAGCAATGCAGCTCATCGATGAATACGAAAATCGAAGTCGAGCTTTTTATGGGGGGGCTATTGGATTTATGGACTTTGACGGTAATTACAATCATGCCATAATCATTCGCTCTTTTTTGAGTAAAAACAATGTCTTGCACTATCAAGCTGGTGCTGGGGTGGTGTCGGAGTCTAAACCCGAAAATGAATTACAAGAAGTTTATAACAAACTGGGGGCTCTCAACAAGGCCCTAGAAGAAGCTGAAAAACTATAACTATGCACATACTTGTCATTGATAATTACGATTCTTTTACCTATAATTTGGTGCATTATCTCGAAGATCTAGATTGTGAGGTGGCCGTAAAACGAAACGATCAACTGACTATCGAAGAGGTGGCAGATTATGATAAAATTGTACTGTCACCTGGTCCAGGGATTCCAGACGAAGCAGGACTGTTAAAACCCATCATCGCCGCCTATGCCAAAACAAAGCCAATTTTTGGAGTTTGCTTGGGGCATCAAGCTATCGGAGAGGTCTTTGGTGGTACCTTGACCAACCTCGATAAGGTCTATCATGGAGTAGCAACCCCCATTCAAGTTCTTGTCAATGACCCACTTTTTGAGGGCTTGGGTGAGCAATTTGAAGTTGGACGTTATCACTCTTGGGTAGTCGAAAAGCCCCTGCCTGATCAGCTTGTCCTTTTGGCAGAGGAAAACCATGGGCAAGTGATGGCGATGAAACATAAAGTGTACGATGTTTATGGCGTTCAATTTCACCCCGAGTCCATTTTAAGCCCCGAGGGAAAACAACTGTTGAACAACTGGATAAGGATGTAAAATGAAAGTGATATTAGAAAAACGAATCCAAAACCAAAGCTTGACAAAAGACGAGGCTAAAAACACCTTGCTTGATATTGGGCAAGGGAAATGCAATTCGTATCAAGTGGCAGCATTTTTAACCACCTACATGATGCGCCCAATTACGGTCGACGAGCTTTCTGGTTTTCGTGCTGCTCTTCTCGACCTTTGTATTGCCATTGACTTGTCGGACTATGATCCGATTGACCTCTGTGGCACCGGCGGAGACGGAAAAGACACTTTTAATATCTCGACGCTTGCCTCTTTTGTGACGGCTGGTGCTGGGGTCGCTGTGGCAAAACACGGAAACTACGGTGTTTCTTCTTCCTGTGGATCGAGTAATGTGATGGAACACTTGGGTATTCGATTTTCGAATGAACAAGACTTTTTGCAAAACTGCATTGAAAAGGCAGGAATTTGTGTTCTTCATGCACCTTTATTTCACCCCGCTATGAAGCATGTTGCTCCCATTCGACGTGATCTGGGGCTGAAAACCTTTTTTAATATGCTCGGACCACTCGTGAATCCCTCCAAGCCCAACAAACAAATGGTGGGCGTATTTAACCAAGAACTTCAACGGATTTATCGCTATGTCTTGGAAGAGACCAACCAACAATACAGTATACTCCATGCCTTAGACGGCTATGATGAAATCTCTCTCACCAGCGATACAAAGGTGATATCAAACAGTGGAACTGCCACAATTAACTCAGCCAGCTTTGGCTTGAAAAAACTGGAACCTTCACAAATTGGGGGTGGTGACTCGGTAGATGCTGCTGCTGCTATTTTTACAGCCGTACTGGAAGGCAAAAGTACCGATGCACAAAAACAAGTAGTTTGTGCCAACGCAGCTATCGCAATCGCCACTGCCAAAGCATGTAGTAGTCAAGAGGGCTATGCCTATGCCACGGAATCCATCGACTCGGGCAAAGCACTTCAAGCACTAAAAACCCTCCAACAACTCAGCGCAAAATGAATATCCTTCAACAGATTGTAGCGGACATTCAAAAGGATTTGATCTTAAAAAAACAAATTGTTTCAATTCGCGCACTCGAAACAGGTCCATTTTTTGAGCGACAAACCATTTCGCTCAGTCAGCGTATTGTCAATACAGATGGAATTATCGCAGAGCACAAACGTCGTTCGCCATCTAAACCAAACATCAATTTTGGTCTTCGGCTGGCCGATGTCGCACAGGGCTATGAGTCGGCTGGTGTGGCAGGGATGTCCGTGCTGACCAACAACCAGTACTTTGGTGGTTCACTCGAAGACTTACTTCTTGCACGTCAGGCTTGCGAACTTCCCCTATTGCGAAAAGAATTTATGGTCGACGAATACCAAGTATTAGAAGCCAAGGCCAATGGGGCGGATGCGATTTTACTCATCGCTGCTTGTTTAGAAAGGCAAGATATTCAAACCCTTTCAAAGCTGGCACAACAACTCGGAATGGAGGTCTTACTGGAGGTTCACAATGCAGATGAATTAGAAAAATCCATTATGTCATCTATCGATATGATCGGGGTAAACAACAGAGATCTCAAAAGCTTTACGGTCAGTCTGGAGACAAGTAAGTCTTTGGTCGAACAAATTCCTGCCGAATTCGTCAAGCTATCGGAAAGCGGACTCTCCACCTCTGAAAGTGTTCTTGAATTACGGGGCTGTGGCTACCAAGGATTTTTGATGGGCGAGCACTTTATGAAAACAGACGACCCTGGAGCATCGGCTCAAAACTTTATCAAATCACTCGCCAAATGAAACTCAAAGTTTGTGGCATGCAGGAAACAGAGAATATAGCGGCTTTGGCAAGTCTCCAACCTGACTATATGGGCTTTATCTTTTGGGAGCCCTCCAAACGATATTGTACAACTGTTCCAACAGATATCCCCAAACACATTAAAAAAGTAGGGGTCTTTGTCGACGAAACAACAAAGCAGATCAAAGAAAAAGTTAAATTATTTGGACTTGATGCCGTTCAACTCCACGGCGACGAAATCCCGCGTCAATGCGCTGCCTTATTAAACTTATGCGAAGTGATTAAGGCCTTTCGGATTGGTCCTGATTTTGACTTTAAAACCCTCACCCCCTATCAAGACCATTGTACCTATTTCTTGTTTGACACCCAAGGTCCACTCCCTGGTGGGAATGGCACCACTTTTGACTGGAAACTCCTGGCGGGATACACCTTAGACACACCATTTTTTCTCAGTGGGGGCATCGGTCTAGGTCATGTGGAGGCAATTGCCGAAATTCGCAAACGCAATCTGCCAATCCATGCATTGGACATCAACAGCCTATTTGAAAGTAAGCCAGGCGTAAAAAAAATTGAAAAAATTGAAAAGTTTAAACAACTTGCACAGCTATGAGTTATCATGTAAATGAAAAAGGGTATTATGGAGATTTCGGAGGGGCATATATACCTGAAATGCTATATCCCAATGTAGAGGAATTGAGACAAAATTATTTGGAGATTACAGCACAAGCGGATTTCAAATCTGAATTCGACCAACTCCTACGCGATTATGTCGGTCGGCCAACACCTCTTTACTATGCGTCTCGCTTATCGGAGAAATACAACACCAAGATATACTTGAAACGAGAGGATCTTTGTCATACTGGCGCCCACAAAATCAACAATACCATTGGGCAAATCTTATTGGCCAAGCGATTGGGTAAAAATCGTATCATTGCCGAGACTGGCGCAGGCCAACATGGAGTTGCTACAGCAACGGTCTGCGCACTTATGGGGATTCAATGTGTGGTGTACATGGGCGAATTGGATATCAAACGCCAAGCACCCAATGTGGCACGAATGAAAATGCTGGGCGCAGAAGTACGCTCCGCACAATCGGGTAGTAAAACGCTCAAAGATGCGACCAACGAAGCGATCCGCGATTGGATTAACAATCCTGTTGATACCCATTATATTATCGGATCTGTTGTAGGACCACACCCCTATCCAGATATGGTTGCTCGTTTTCAAGCAGTCATCAGTGAGGAGTGTAAAAGTCAACTCCTAGAAGCAGAAGGTCGTGACTACCCCGATCATGTGATTGCCTGTGTAGGTGGTGGTAGCAATGCTGCTGGTTTGTATTATCATTATCTCGATGACAAACGCGTAAACATCATCGCGGTTGAAGCGGCTGGAAAAGGAATTGATTCAGGAGAAAGTGCAGCCACCTCAGCCCTCGGAAAAGAAGGAATCATACACGGGAGTAAAACCCTGTTGATGCAAACTGAAGACGGGCAGATTACCGAACCCTACTCCATTTCAGCTGGACTCGATTATCCAGGAGTGGGTCCAATGCATGCTCACTTATATAGATCCAAGCGCGCGGAATTTATTTCGATCCCCGATCAAGAAGCCATGGATTGGGGTCTCACCTTATCCCAAACGGAAGGAATTATCCCTGCGATTGAAACCGCACATGCTTTTGCTGTTTTAGATGAGAGAGCTTTTGAGTCTGATGAGATTGTATTGTTTAATTGCTCTGGTCGAGGTGACAAAGACCTGGAAACTTACATTGATTATTTTAAATTGTAATGAATCGAATCAACCAAACGCTAAACCAAGACAAAAAGCTATTGTCTATCTACTTCACAGCGGGCTTTCCCCAGCTTGAGGATACTGTACCAATTTTGGAGCAATTGCAAGAAGCAGATGTAGATATGATCGAATTGGGACTCCCGTTTTCCGATCCGCTTGCCGATGGTCCTACCATACAGGAAAGCTCTACCCAAGCCCTGCGTAATGGAATGACCACCGACAAACTCTTTACCCAACTCGAAGGCATTCGTGCTCGCATTCACGTTCCTTTGATTGTGATGGGATATTTTAATCCTATGATGCAGTATGGGGTTGAGCGCTTTTGCAAACGATGCCAAGAAGTGGGTATCGACGGGCTTATCATCCCAGACCTCCCGGCAGATGTCTATCACACTCAATACCAAAGCTTATTCCAGCAATATGGGTTGCTCAATATGTTTTTGATTACACCCCAAACCCCTGATGAACGCATTCGTTATATCGACCAAGTATCAGAAGGTTTTATCTATATGGTCTCGAGCGCAGCAACCACTGGTGCACAAAGGAGTTTTGGAGATACCCAACAACACTATTTTCAACGAATCGCTGACATGAAACTCCAATCCAAACTCCTTGTCGGATTTGGAATCAGCAATGCAGAAACTTATCAATCAGCAGTAGCCCATAGCCAAGGTGCGATTATTGGCTCGGCTTTTATCAAGCACTTGGAAGCAAATGGCAACCAAAGCGTGCAAGCATTTGTCAAGACCATTCGATAGGGTTAGCTTACCTGCAGTAGGCGGGAATGAAAAACAGTCTCTTCAAGCTCTTGTTCCTTTGCCTTGTGGTTAGTGAGTTTGGTCAAGATGATTAGCGTACAAACACAGGTGTAGCATGGTTTGTGGTGTGCTCTTCACTGTAGCGGTAACCGTCGAGGTCAAAACCCAATACATCATCCGCCGTTTGAGCATTCGTATCGATGAGATAGCGTGCCATCAGTCCTCTGGCTTTTTTGGCATAAAAAGAAATGATTTTTAGCGCTCCGTTTTTATAGTCTTTAAATACAGGCTCAATCACGGTTGCATCTAAATCACAAAGGGAAACAGCAGAGGCATATTCCTTACTTGCAAGGTTTACGACACACTCATTGGGTTGAAGTTCTCGATTGAGCTGAGCAGTGATTTTATCTTGCCAAAACCCATATAAGTTTTTGCTGCCATTCACTGTAAAAGAAGTTCCCATTTCGAGGCGATAAGGCTGCATGAGATCAAAGGGTTTGAGAATACCATAAAGTCCTGAAAGAATACGCAAGCTACTGTTGAGCGTATCCCATTTACCTTCCTCAATCGTGTAGGCATCGAGACCTGTATAGACATCTCCATCAAAGGCATACACCGCAGGGCGGGCATTATCAGCTGTAAAAGGAATCGAAAAACTTTGGTTGCGGGTCCAATTGAGCTCGGCGAGTTTATCGGAAATTCCCATAAGTGCCTTTAGCTCGGCTGGTGATTTTTTTCGCAAAGCCGTATTGAGGGTAGCCGCTTCCTGAACAAAAACGGGTTGACTGCAAGTGGCATGCGGCAATGGGCTTTCATAATTCAAAGACTTGGCAGGGGATACTAAAAGTTTCATATCAACAGCTTTTGGTCAAAAATAACAAGGGTTTTTGGGATAGGCAAGTTCCAGATATTCAAAGTATTAATTATAAATTGAATACTTAGTCCAATCTATGCTTAGCGTAGTGTCGCCATTTGTCTAAGGCAGCTAGCATATCGTTGGGCAGGGCTGCTTCAAATGACATAGATTTGCCGGATATAGGATGAACAAAGCCCAGCGTTTGGGCGTGAAGTGCTTGGCGTGGGAGTAGTTTAAAGCAATTGTCCACAAACTGTTTATATTTTGTAAACGTGGTGCCCTTTAAAATGTGATTACCCCCATAACGGGCATCACTAAAGAGGGTATGACCAATCGACTTCAGATGCGCTCGAATCTGATGGGTACGTCCCGTTTCGAGTTGGCACCGAAGCAAAGTGGTGTATCCAAAGCGTTCAACCACCTCATAATGGGTAATTGCTTCTTTACCTTGATCTCCATCGGGAAACACCGTCATCAACAACCGGTTTTTGGGATCTCTACCGATATGTCCTTCAATTGTGCCTTTGTCATCCAAAACATCACCCCAGACCAATGCGAGGTAGCTACGGGCAGAAGTTTTTTCAAAAAACTGTTTGGCTAAGTGTGTCATCGCCCGTTCTGTTTTGGCAACAACGAGCAAGCCACTGGTGTCTTTATCAATACGATGTACCAAACCGGGTCTTTCGTTGGTATTTAAAGGTAAAGACTCAAAATGGTGCAGCAGGGCATTGAGCAGCGTGCCACTGTAATTTCCATGACCGGGGTGAACAACCATGCCTGCAGCTTTATTCACCACAACCAAGGTATCATCTTCATAGACGATATCGAGAGGTATTTCTTCTCCGACGAGTAAGTTTTCATAGGGAGGGTGGGCAAACAAAACTTGCACCTTATCTCCCCCTTTGACCTTATAGTTGGATTTGACCGCTAGGTCATTGACATGGACACTTCCGGCTTTGGCTGCCTGTTGAATTTTGTTGCGAGTGGCATTTTCAATGCGATTCATCAAAAACTTGTCTACGCGTAGGGGCTGCTGCCCACTGTCGGCGGTAAAGGCATAATGCTCATAAAGAGAATCGTCTTGATCTTGTGTTTCCATCATCGGGCTCGTCTTCCATTTCCAAGAACCAAATCAACTTTGGACGATTTTGGGATTTTAGCACCCGGTTCTATCTCATTGCCTTCAAAGCGCAAAGCCAAAACCATATCTTTACCGATATTATTGCGATAGCTGATGTTTCCAATCTCTAATCCTACAGCACGCAAAGAGGAAACCGCATTTCGATAGGTTACTTGAACCACATTGGGTACAGATACTTTTCGATAGGTGGATGGATTAAGTGTGAGGTAAATTTTACGTCCTCTCTTGACTTCATCACGGGCTCGTGGTTGGTGTTCGATAACGGAAAGCGGGGCGATTTCGGGATTGAATTGGGTGGAGTCAATAACTTCAAAATTGAGTCGCAAATCGGAAAGCAAATCTTCGGCCTCCGAAAGAGGGATTTGATAAAGGTCCGGCACTTCAATCAAACGGTTTTGACGGGTGTGAAAGTGTAGTATCAAAAACAATAAAAAAACCAAACCAACTCCAATAACACTCGCTTTCAGAAGTGCTAAGAAAAAGGATTTGCTTATAAAAAACCGAAGTCGTCGCATTCGGTCAAAATTAATGATATTTTTGTCAAATGAAACCACGTGTAGCCGTAATCATGGGTGGGTATACCTCCGAACATGACATTTCGCTGAAAAGTGGGGCTGTCGTGATGGCCCATATCGACAAGGAAGTTTTTGAACCTTACTCAGTACGAATCGATAAAGATGCCTGGCTTGTAGAGGTTGATGGCAGCTGGAAACCGATTGACATTGCTGATTTTAGCAGTGGTAATCTTCAGTTTGATGCGGTGTTTAATGCTGTGCATGGTACACCAGGTGAAAATGGAGAGTTACAAGCCTACTTTGACAGTTTACAAATCCCATATACTGGCTGTACAGCAGAGGTTTACTCCCTCACCTATAATAAGGCAAAAACCTTAGAATACTTAAGGCCACATGGAATTGCAATGGCAAAGCGAATTATCCTTTCTGCTGGGGACCCAATCGATACGCAAGAGATTGTCGGAAAAGTAGGGCTACCCTGCTTTGTTAAAGCCAACCAAGCGGGAAGTAGCTTTGGCGTGACAAAGGTGTACGAAGAGAATAACTTACGTTCGGCAATCGAAATCGCCCATAGAGAGGATAGAGATGTGTTGATCGAGTCATTTTTACAAGGAACTGAGGTTTCAATTGGCGTTATCACATTTCAGGGGAAAGTACGTGTTTTGGCTCCAACGGAAATTATCACAGATGAGGATTTTTTTGATTTTAGTGCCAAATACGAAGGGAAGTCGGAAGAAATTACGCCTGCCCGATTGACTGAAGTGCAACATCAAGCACTGCGAATTGCTGCAGAAAAAGTATATAATGCTCTGGGAATGAAAGGCATGAGTCGGAGTGACTTTATTTTTGTCGGAGACGTCCCCCACTTTTTGGAAATCAATACTGTTCCGGGGCTAACAGAAGAAAGCTTGCTGCCACAGCAAGCCAAACATGCTGGTATATCGCTAAGAGATCTATTTGGCAATGCTCTTGTCGAAGCCATGGAAAAATAAATACCTTTGCGTTATGAAACGAGCTGTTTTTCCCGGGTCTTTTGATCCGCTCACATTAGGTCATCAAGACATCGTTGAGCGTGGAGCAACCATTTTTGACGAGATAATCGTAGGGATTGGACATAATGCCGAAAAAAGCCATATGTTCTCGATCAAACAGCGCAAGCAATTTATTGCACAATGCTTTCAAGACAATCCCAAAGTCAAAGTATTGGATTACCAAGGGCTCACTATTGATTTTTGTAAATCTGTAGGTGCCAACTATCTTCTTCGAGGTGTTCGTAACAACGGAGATTTTGAGTTTGAAAAAGCTATCGCTCGAACCAACCGCGAGTTGTCAAATATCGAAACAGTCTTTTTATTGACCTCTATTCAAACTTCATTTATAAGCAGTAGCATCGTTAGAGAAATCATCCGCAACAAAGGAGATTATAAACGATTTGTACCAGATTGTGTCCGGATCTAACCGATCTTTAAATCTTTCAGTAAATGCCTGATGTTACCATATGAATTTTCCAAGGCTTTCTCCGTTTTCTTCGGACCTTTCCATTTGGCTTCTGTAATATCCTCCTGGAGCTCAGGTTTGAGTTTACCAGTGTAGGTTGTGGTCATATGAAACCAATGGGTTTCTTTGAGTTGGTATTTGTCGTTGCGTTTAAAAATGTGGTAGGTCACACCAGCCAACCCATTGAGCTCAAGTTTTTTGACTCCTGTTTCCTCTTTGACCTCACGCTTTGCTCCTTTCTCAAGGGTCTCACCCTTATCAATTTTTCCTTTGGGCAAATCCCATTTTCCTTTTCGAAAAATAAAAAGCATCTTCCCGCTTTGGTTCCTAACCAATCCTCCTCCAGCTTGAACAACTGGTAATTTTGATTTGAAAGTTTTTAAAAGGGTTGCAGGATCATCACCCATCAAGTATATTTTCCTTGCCTTAGTCTCCTTAAGAACTTGCAAAATCGTCTGAAACGATGTAGTTTCAAGGGGAAACACCAACGAATTCTTAGATTTTGGGAGTGCGGTCGTCAAGATCATCAATTTTGTATTGATAAAAACTTTATACTTTTGTCCCATGATTCACGATGCCTTCACAGCCAAAAAAATTGCTGAGTTACTGATACAAATTAATGCAATAAAGTTGGAACCTAAAAATCCATTTACTTGGGCCAGTGGGTGGAAATCTCCAATATATTGTGACAACCGCATCGCATTGTCATATCCAACCGTTCGAACATATATCCGCGAACAATTTGCAAAACAAATTGAAGCTATATATGGCAAGCCTGACGTGATTGCTGGCGTGGCAACTGGCGCAATCGGGATTGGGGCTTTGGTTGCCGAGGAACTCAACTTACCTTTTGTATACATCCGTCCAAAGCCCAAAGGTCATGGACGAAAAAATCAGATTGAAGGGATCCTCCCAAAAAACAGTCAAGTCGTTGTCATTGAGGACCTCATCAGCACTGGAAAAAGTAGTATGGAAGCCATCAAGGCATTGCAGAAAAACCAAGCATCGATCAAATGCTTGCTATCGATTTTTGATTACAATTTTCAGGTTGCCGAAAAACGATTTAAAAAAGAGGGGATTAGCGTTTATTCATTGAGTGATTACGAGCATTTAATTGCGCTCGCCACTGAAAACCGATTTATTCTCAAAAGTGAAGAAGAAATGTTGCGCAAATGGCGTTTGGCGCCCGAAAAATGGAAACCCTAACAATATGGAATTCAATAGCTCGATCGCTCGTGTTGACCATTCAACAGAACAACTTTTTTCTAAACTAACCAGTGTTGAAACCTATGAGGGCCTGATGCCAGAGGGTGCAGCCTTTACAAAAATTGACGATAGTCGATTTCGATTTAAACTTGGTGGTATGCCTGAAATTGGACTGACTATAGGATATAAACAACCCAACGAATCGATCGTGTTGATATCTTCCAGTGACAAAATCTCTTTTTCACTACGTGGACAGTTGACAAAAGTCTCGGAAACACAAACCGATGTACAATTGCAATTTGACGGTGATTTTAACCCCATGATGGCGATGATGGTCAAAAAGCCATTAACCCAATTTATGGAGTCATTGATCGACAATATGCACAAACTGTAATTCCTTGACTTCAAACAGTTGCTCACCAGTTTCGGTCTCCAGTACAAGTTTTCCATCCGGAGTAACCGATCTGATGATTCCATAAAACTCATGTTTGCCATTCATAAACCGTCTCTTTTGGTTCAAACCATAGAGAAATTGATGATAAGCAGTATCCCAATCTTTACCAGGATGAGTTAGTCCTTCTATAAGTTTGGGTATGAAAGACAAAAGGAGGGTGTTTAGGTCATAGGTCTTTGCCGTGCATAGCCGCATAGAAGAGGCATTGGGGAGTTCTGGAAATTGAATTTGATTGACATTGATTCCCATCCCAATAATGATCGACTTAGTCATTGACTTTTGCATACTGCTTTCCACTAAAATTCCAGCCAATTTTTTATCGCCTGACAAAATGTCGTTTGGCCATTTCACGGAGATATCAGGGATTTGAAGCGACAAAAGCCAGTCTGCCAAACAAACAGAAACGATTTTATGGATTGAAAAAAGTTGATCTGCACTTCGGCTTAGATTTGGGATATACAGAGAAAACATCAGGTTTTCACCAGCTGGGCTTGTCCAAACTTGACCGCGCTGTCCTTTTCCTTTTTTTTGAAACAGACTCCAAACAACAGTGGGTGTTGTCAACGTATTATCCAACATCATTTGGCGCAAGTAATCATTAGTGGAGTCGGTGGCATCAAGTTTGATTATGTGCATGCAACAAAGCTAGCAATATCACTTCGTATTACACGAATTTATAATAGATTTGCTTTATCTTGATTATATGAGTAAGCTCGAAAACACGGATCAACTCATCGCTGCAATTGTCGATGCCCTTGAAAATATCAAAGGTGAAAACATCCGCATATTAGATCTGAGAGATATTGAAAATACCGTGTGCAAATATTTTATCATTTGTTCAGGGGGCTCAAATACACAAGTGAATGCCTTAGCTGGATCTGTTCAAAGACAAGTGAGTAAATCCCTTCGGGAAAAACCATTTCAGGTTGAAGGAACTGAAACATCTGAATGGGTGCTTTTGGATTACATCGATATTGTCGTTCATATTTTTCAAAAATCTGTTCGAGAATATTACGACATCGAATCCTTGTGGGGCGATGCCAAATTAACTGAAATTGCTTCTAATTATTAAAAATGGCGAAAAAAGAAAAGACTCCAAATAAAAAATCAAACATAAGCGCCTATTGGTTGTATGGCTTAATTGCAGTGTTTTTTATCAGCATGTCATACTTCAATAACGATGGGATGACCAACGACCAGCGCATTAATATCTCTACATTTGAGCGATTTCTAAATGATGACGAAGTGGAGCGTGTGTTGGTGATCAACAAAAGCTTGGCGCAAGTCACCATTAAAGACGATGCTTTACAAACTTCAAAGCACAAAAGCGCTCGATCGACAGATTTTTTAGGCCGCTCAAACGCGAAGGGGCCTCACTACCAGTTTGAAGTAGGTAACCTCGAAATTTTTCAAACCAAATTGGAGGAAGCCAAAAGCAATGGAATTGAATTTGACTACGATTTTAAAACCGTAGAAAACCGGTGGCTCGATGTGATGTTGAGTTTTCTGCCCCTTATTCTGATTATTGGGGTATGGATTTTCCTCATGCGTCGAATGTCTGGCGGAGGAGCTGGTGGAGGTGGTCAAATATTTAATATCGGAAAGTCTAAAGCAAAACTCTTTGACGAGAAGTCAAATGTGAAAGTAACCTTTAAAGATGTTGCTGGACTTGAAGGTGCTAAGGAAGAGGTACAAGAAATTGTAGACTTTTTGAAAAACCCGAGTAAATACACGGTTCTTGGGGGTAAAATCCCAAAGGGTGCATTGCTTGTTGGCCCTCCAGGAACGGGAAAGACACTCTTGGCTAAGGCTGTTGCTGGGGAAGCAAAAGTTCCCTTTTTCTCGTTGTCGGGGTCAGATTTTGTAGAAATGTTTGTAGGTGTCGGTGCCTCACGAGTTCGCGACTTGTTTAAACAAGCAAAAGACAAGTCGCCAGCTATCATTTTTATTGATGAAATTGATGCCATCGGCCGAGCCCGTGGAAAGAGCAATATGACGGGTTCGAATGACGAACGCGAAAACACGCTCAACCAGCTACTCACCGAAATGGATGGTTTTGGAACGGACACCAATGTGATTGTGTTGGCAGCAACCAACCGATCGGATGTGCTGGACAAAGCCCTGATGCGAGCTGGGCGTTTTGATCGACAGATCTATGTGGATTTACCGGACTTGCGTGAGCGCGAAGAAATTTTTAAAGTGCATGTAAACCCACTTAAAGTTGACAAACAACTCGACGTGAGCTTTTTAGCCAAACAAACCCCTGGGTTTTCAGGTGCAGATATTGCAAATGTCTGTAATGAATCGGCTCTTATTGCTGCACGGAAAAGCAAGAAAAAGGTTGATCGACAAGACTTCCTCGATGCGGTTGATCGAATTGTTGGCGGCTTGGAGAAAAAGAGTAAGATCATAACACCCTCAGAAAAGAAAACCATTGCCTTTCACGAAGCAGGTCACGCTACAGTCAGTTGGATGCTAGAACATGCAGCTCCGCTTGTAAAGGTTACCATCGTACCAAGAGGTCAATCTCTTGGAGCAGCGTGGTACTTGCCTGAAGAACGTCAAATTGTACGGACAGAACAAATGCTTGACGAAATGTGTGCCACCTTAGGCGGTCGTGCTGCCGAGGAAATTATTTTTGGTAAAATCTCTACAGGTGCCCTTAGTGATCTGGTAAAGGTAACCAGACAAGCTCGGGCGATTGTAACGATATATGGGCTGAATGATAAAATTGGAAATATCACTTATTACGATGCCAATGGGCAAAATGAGTTTGGGTTTACCAAACCATACAGCGAGGAAACAGCGAAGCAAATTGATGAAGAAATTTCGAAAATTGTAGAGCGGGAATACAAAAGAGCACTGGCACTATTGCGTAAACATAAAAAGAAACTTACTGAGTTAGCAAAGCATCTTCTCGAAAAAGAGGTGATTTTCAAAGATGATTTAGTCACTATTTTCGGAAAGCGTCCATTTGAGAAGGAAGAAATCGTTGAGGAGAAACCCAAATCGTCTACCGCAAAGAAGGCGACAAAATCCACATAGTTTGTTATCTTTAACGTTTCAAACAACAAAGCCTTGAAACGTCTCTTTTCCTCTCTCTTTGGAGGGTCTTCAAAAACTGAAAAACAAGAAGACACAATCCGCAGCAAATATATGCCTGCTGAAGAGACACCTATAGAAGAAGCTTTTACTTTAAAGTTCACTGAACAAGGTGGGAAGTTCATCTACTGCGAGGACAAAAAAGAGTCTGTCAACGTATTTAAAAATATTCTAGCCGAAAATGGGTGGGATGATTGTGAAATGCTTTGTTTCCGACCCAAACTACAAGAGCGGTATATCAGGCCGTCCATCACCCCGACCAAAACGAATTTAAATGCTCGGTTCTTTTTGACGGACTGTGAATTTTTAGTTGCACACGATGGCAGTATAATCATCTGTGCTGAACAAATTGCTAATCATAAACTGATTGACCTGCCAGAAAATTTTGTGATTGTCGCTGGGACAAAACAACTCACAGACACTTTGAGTGAAGGCTTGAAAGGGATCAAACACAAATACAAAAAAAACATCCCTATCAATATTACCTCTATCAAGCACTTTAGAAAAAATATTACTGAAGGTGAAGACACCTTTTTAACCTATGGGTTACCGATAAAGCATGTGTACCTAATTCTTATAGAAGATTTTTAATGCATAGTTTCATCGAACGATCTCTTGTCGGTATTGCCTATGCTGCTGTGTGGGTAACCAGCTTGGTGTATAGCCCGAACTTGGGATACCCGATCCTATTGTTTGTGATTGCTTTTGTGGCAGCATTTGAAATGTTAAAACTCTATCAAATCCGATCGCTAGCCCTCACCACTCTGCTATGCTTCGGCACGGCAAGTCTGCTGGTTTTCAACACACCACTGTTACAGATTGCCATCTTATCCTATGTGTTTCAAATGGGATTAACGATCCTGTTGTTTCGGCGGAAGACCATACAAGCAAACGCCCTATTGGCCAGTCTATTATGCATTGCGCATTTGCTATTTCCGCTGTTGGTGATTAGCGAAGTCTCTTTCGTGAAATCGCCTGTTTTCACAATCGATCTCACTTTTGGACTTTTATTTTTTATCTGGGGGGCAGATGCAATGGCCTACAGTTTTGGAACTCTTTTTGGAAAAACACCACTTTTTCGGACTGTGTCGCCAAAAAAATCGATTGAAGGTGCCATTGCAGCAATTCTATTCAGCCCTGTTATAGCTATTTTAAATCATCAGATTTTTACCAGCTATTCGTTTTCTTTTTGGCTATTGATGGGGGTTCTTATAAGCATAACCTCTATTATTGGCGATTTGGTACAGAGTCAATGCAAACGCACTGCTGGGGTAAAAGACAGTGGCACCATATTGTTGGGGCATGGAGGTGTGTATGATCGTATTGATAGTCTGATTTTTACAGTCCCTTTTGTGTATCTCTATTTAGTATTTTTTAGTTGCTATGTTTCATAAAGAAGGTTTTCGGATAATTACGATTACATTTTTAGCTGTTGCCGCAGTCGTAATTTCTGCAGATCATTACATCTCTTCACTTTGGATGTCAAAAGGAATACAAATTGTGGCTTTGGTATTTCTTATTTTAGTACTTCAGTTTTTTCGAAATCCAAAAAGAACAGCCCTCGAGAGTGAAACCCAAATTATTGCGCCTGCCGATGGGAAAATTGTGATCATAAAAGAAGTCAATGAACCAGAGTATTTTCAAGACAAACGACTTCAAGTTTCTATTTTTATGTCACCACTCAATGTTCATGTTACACGATATCCAGCAACTGGTGAAATCAAATTTAGCAAGTATCACCCTGGGAAATATTTGGTGGCATGGCATCCAAAATCATCCGAACTGAATGAGAGAACGACGATTGTTATTGAACATCAAACCTATGGCTCCATACTCTATCGGCAAATCGCTGGAGCGGTAGCAAGACGGATCGTAAATTATGCGAAAGTAGGTGACAAGGCAATTCAAGGTCACGATGCTGGCTTTATTAAATTTGGTTCTCGAATCGACTTGTTTCTACCACTAGGCACACCACTCAGCGTTGGATTGAATGAACGAGTAAAAGGGGGAATAACCATAATCAGTTCTTCATGAGTTATATCATTGTTGACAAGACTGTATTTGATGAAGCCATTGAGTGGGTGAACGAAAATTTTACCAAAATCCCCAAGGATGATTTATTGCGCCTTTATGCTTTTTATAAAATTGCAAATGGAATGCGACATGAGCAAAATAACAAGCAACCCATTGTGAGTGCGTTTAAAGCTAAATGCGATCATGCAGGTGTCGCACTTATCAATTGACATGGCGCAAGCCCGTTACAGTGCTTTAGTGGAGAAATTAAAACAAATGGATTAGCCCTCTAATTGAGCAATTTGCTGTTCGATATGCTTGATTTTTTCTAGGGCGTCTTTCTCTTTTTTCCTTTCGATTTCAACAACCTGAGCAGGCGCATGATCCACAAAACGCGTGTTGCTCAATTTTTTTTGGACTCCAGCTAAAAATCCTTTTTGATAATCTAAATCTTGATTAAGTTTGGCAAGCTCCTCCTCGGGGTTTTCGATAGAAAATGGAAGGTAATAGGCAGCAGTCCCAACGCGAAATGAGAGTACTTGCTCGGGTAAGTCTTTGACCAGCTCGAAACTTTCGATATTTGCCAGTTTCGAAATCACCGCTTTGTAATAATCCATCTGTGAAGAGGTCTCAAGCAATTGCATGGGAACTTTCATGGAGATATTTTTCTGTTTTCGAATTGAACGAACAGAGGTCACCATTTCCATGGTATGTGAGAATATCGAAAGGACCGTATTATCAATTTTTGCTTCTGTTGGCCATGAAGACACAACTAGGGCCTCCGCTTTTGTGCGTTCTGCGATATCATGCCAAAGTTCTTCACTCAAAAACGGCATAAAAGGGTGGAGTAATCGCAGATTATTTTCAAAAATCTCAATCACTTCAGTATGGGTTTGCGCATCGATTGGATTGCCATAAGCGGGTTTGATCAACTCTAATAACCATGAGCAAAAGTCATCCCACACCAATTTGTAAGTACACATTAAGGCATCTGAAATCCTGTATTTTGTGAAGTGGTCGTTCACCACAGAAAGCTCATTTTGGAACTTGCTCCTATACCATTCCAAACTCTGTTTGGCGGTCTGGTCCTGCGGTAGAGAATCATCAACATCCCAACTCTGAGTCAAACGGTGAGCATTCCAAATCTTATTGGCAAAATTCTTTCCTTGTTGACAAAGCGCTTCGTCGAAAAGCAAATCATTTCCGGCTGCAGAACTCAATAACAAGCCAACGCGAACGCTATCCGCACCATATTTTTCGATAAGTGCCAATGCATCAGGAGAGTTACCCAACTGTTTGGACATCTTTCGGCCTTGGCTGTCTCGAACCAGACCTGTCAGATATACGTTTTGAAAAGGTTGTTGATTGCGAAAAGCATAGCCGGACATAATCATTCGAGCGACCCAGAAAAACAAAATATCAGGCCCTGTGACAAGGTCTTGTGTGGGATAATAATATTGAATTTCATCGTTTTCAGGAAATCGAATTCCATCAAAGACAGAGATTGGCCATAGCCAAGATGAAAACCATGTATCGAGCACATCTGAATCCTGCGTTAAATCTGTAGCATCAAGAGAAGGGTTTTTGGTTTTTTCACGTGCTTTTTTCAGGGCCTCTTTGGGAGTTAAGGCAACCACAAAATCTTGTTTGCCCGATCCGTAATAATAGGCAGGAATTTGCTGGCCCCACCACAACTGACGCGAGATATTCCAATCACGAATGTTATTTATCCAATGGCGATATGTATTGATGAATTTTTTGGGAAACAATCGAATTGTTCCGTCTTCAACTGCAGTCAGCGCTGGTTTGGCCAAATCTTCCATTTTCAAAAACCATTGATCGGAGAGTCTAGGCTCTACAACTGCCTTGGTTCTTTCAGAGAGGCCAACTTTGTGCATGTGTAGCTTGGTTTGCAATAGCAATTTTGAGGACTTGAGCTCCTGAACAATCAGTTTTCGAACTTCAAATCGGTCTTTGCCTTCAAAGTGTAAACCTTCTGCATTAAGCGTTCCATCGGGATTAAAAATATCAACAAATGCCAGCTTGTGTTTGTCGCCCAATGCTTTATCGTTTTCATCGTGAGCAGGGGTTACCTTTAAGCAACCCGTGCCAAACTCCATATCCACATAGCTGTCTGTAATAATCGGAACTTCTCGATTGACAATCGGAACCACAACTTTTTTGCCATGCAGATGGGTAAAGCGTTCGTCTTTGGGATGAACTGCTACAGCCGTGTCTCCCATTAGCGTTTCTGGACGAGTCGTGGCAATGGTAACTGTCTCCTCGCTATCAACTAATCGATAAGCAATATGGTATAAATTGCCTTGTTTTTCTTCATAAATCACTTCTTCGTCAGAAAGTGTGGTTTGGGCTTCTGGATCCCAATTCACCATTCGGAATCCACGGTAGATCAACCCACGCTCAAAAAGGTCTACAAAAACCCGAAGAACGGATTCAGTCATGGGCTCGTCGAGGGTGAATTTGGTGCGATCCCAATCGCAAGAACATCCAAGTTTTTTGAGTTGCTCCAAAATAATCCCGCCATGTTCATCGGTCCATTCCCAAGCATGCTTGAGAAATTCCTCTCGAGTCAAGTCTTCTTTTTTCACACCTTGATCTGCTAATTTCTGAACCACTTTCGCTTCAGTAGCAATGGACGCATGGTCAGTTCCTGGAACCCAACAGGCATTCATGCCAAGCATACGCGCACGCCGTATAAGTACATCTTGCAATGTATTATTCATCATGTGTCCCATATGCAAAACGCCTGTAACATTCGGTGGAGGAATCACAATTGTGTAGGGTTTTCGGGAGTCGGGCTCAGAACGAAAATAGTGATTTGCTAGCCAATAAGCATACCACTTTTCAGCGATTTGATTGGAATTGAATGTGTTGGGAGAACCCATGAAAAGATGCGTTGTCGTATTGAATGACAAAAGTAGCTAAGAACAATTGATAAAAAAAGCCATTGATAATCTGAAATAGATTTTTGTATATTTAACCAAAAGAAAGAAAACATGAAGTTCACCAAGTTTTTTATCGCAATCCTATTGTGTTTTTGCTATACCAATGGATTTTCACAAGCTGAAATCACTTTCGAGTCGGATGTGGTTGATTACGGCACGATTGAAAAAGGAGCTGATGGGGTTCGTGAATTCAAGTTTACCAATACGGGCTCATCCCCTTTATACATTACTCAGGTTCGTTCGTCCTGTGGTTGTACAATCCCCAAAAAACCCACCGATTCCATTATGCCTGGAGTTGAAGAGGTGATTGAAGTGAAATACGACACCAATCGAGTTGGTCCAATCCGCAAAACCATAACGGTTAGTTCCAATGCTGTAACGCCAGTGGTGGCCTTACAAATCAAGGGCACTGTCGAGGAACCAGAGGAAGAAGAATAGCTTTTCAGCTTAACATCCCTGTCGATTCGGGCTAAATTTTGCATCTTTGCTGTCAAAATTGACAGATGCCTAAAATTTCGTTGAAAGGGATGAATCTTCCCACCTCACCCATTCGAAAATTATCGAAATATGCCGAGGAAGCTAAAGCGAAAGGAATTGAGGTGATCCACCTCAATATTGGTCAACCTGACATTCAAACACCCGCTAAAGCTTTAGATGCGATAAAGTTCTTTGACCAAAAGGTATTGACTTATGGCCCATCTGAGGGATCTTTGGCGTATCGTCAAAAGATGTGCACCTACTATGCCGAGCACAATATCGTAATTCAACCAGAAGATATTTTGGTTACCACAGGTGCAAGCGAAGCCATTATCATGACTTTGGATTGCATTACCAATGAGGGCGATGAACTCATTATTCCAGAGCCCTTTTATGCCAATTATGACACTTTTGCAGCTGCTTGTGGTGTCAAGGTTGTCCCTGTATCTTCTACCATTGATGCCCATTTTTCGTTGCCGTCAATCGATGAAATTGAAGGAAAAATCAATGATAAAACAAGGGCTATTTTTATTTGCAATCCAAACAATCCAACTGGGTATGTCTATACCCATAAAGAGCTCAATGATCTGGCTGATCTTGTTAAAAAACACGATATCTTTTTGATTGTCGATGAGGTCTATCGAGAATTTGTTTATGATGGGGCAATCCACCATTCGGTACTCACAATTCCAGGTCTTGAAGAGCATGCGATCCTAGTGGACTCCATGTCAAAACGATACAGTATGTGTGGCGCAAGAATTGGGTGTTTGGTCTCCAAAAACAAAGCTGTTATGGAAGCTGCACTGAAGTTTGCGCAATCTCGTCTGTCTCCCCCGACTTTAGGCCTTCATGCCTCCGAAGCTGCTATGGATGAGCCACTTCGTTATCTTCAAGAAGTCGCAGCTACCTACCTTGAGCGAAGAAATACACTGGTTCAAGCCTTACAACAAGTACCAGGGATCACTGTCAGCAAGCCACGCGGCGCATTTTACTGCTTGGCACAACTCCCTGTTGAGGATACAGATGAATTTGCAAAATGGTTGTTGACTTCTTACAACCACAACGGTAAAACAGTCATGGTAGCCCCCGCATCAGGATTTTATGGAGATCGTCATCTCGGTAAATCTTTGATTCGAATTGCTTTTGTGCTCGACAAAGAAAAGCTCAAAGAAAGTGCCCTTATCCTTGAAGGTGCCTTGCATGCTTATCCACACACTCTGACATCAAAATTGAGCCAATGATCGAACAAGGCGTTTCACTCAAAACCTATAATAGTTTTGGAGTAGCCGCAGAAGCTGCCTTATTTGCCGTTGCAAAAACCATTGAAGATTTACAATCCATACTCAAAGATCAGCGCTTTGCCTCTGCTTGGATTTTAGGTGGTGGCAGCAATACATTGTTTTGTGACACCCCCAAACCTCCAATCATTCACCTTGCAATATCTGGCATCGAAATCACTGAAGAACAGAGGGACGAGGTCGTCATCAAGGCAGGTGCAGGAGTAAACTGGCACGAATTGGTATTATGGTCTCTTGAAAAGGGATTTGGCGGACTAGAAAATCTGGCTTTAATCCCGGGAAATGTTGGCGCAGCTCCAATTCAAAATATAGGTGCTTATGGGGTCGAATTGCAAGATGTTTTTGAATCCTGTACGCTGGTCAATAGAAAAGATCAGAGCGTAGAAACTTATGACAAGGTCGCTTGTCAGTTTGGGTATAGAGACTCCATTTTTAAACGTGAGTTAAAACACAAAGTGGTGATTACGGATGTCAGTTTACGACTGAAAAAAGAGAATTATCGGCTTAATACCTCTTATGGAGCCATTGCACACTTGCTGACGTCCAAAGGAATCAGCACGCCAAGCCCAAAAGACATTGCAGATGTTGTCATCGGTATTCGAACAACCAAGTTGCCTGACCCCAAACAGCTGGGCAATGCTGGAAGTTTTTTTAAAAACCCGATTGTGGATCACGATCAGGTTATACAACTCAAATCATCATTTCCCGACATTCCGCATTACGCCCAACCAAATCAAAACTATAAAATCCCTGCAGCATGGCTTATCGAACAAGTCGGGCTTAAAGGAGCGCGAGAGGGGGATGTGGGTACACACAAACACCATGCGCTTGTTTTGGTTAATTATGGCAGTGCCAGTGGACATGAAATCAAGACCTTTAGCCAGAAAGTTCAACAAACGGTTGAAGAGCGTTTTGCTATTCGCTTACAACCCGAAGTCAATTTCTGCTGTTAATCGTATCTTTGCCCTATGAAACTTTTTTTGCTTAGTGTCATACTCATCGGACTTGCATTTGCGGGGATTGCCATTAAAATTTGGGCAAAAAAAGACGGGGAGTTTGCAGGAACTTGCGCCAGTCAAAGTCCGTTTTTAAACAAAGATGGTAAACCCTGTGGATTGTGCGGTAAAATGCCCGAGCAGCAAACAGATTGCGACCTACCGCATCCACAGCACAACTAAGAGTCCGTTTAGATTTCTTATTTTTAACTTCTGTGAAAAACCAAGAACAAACGATTTCTGATCTTGTTCATTCTGCAAAGCATCAAGACCAACATGCTTTTCGTCAGTTGCTGGATCTGCATTGGAATGAATTGTATGGGTTTATGATTAAGCGAACAGAGAATGAAAACGATGCCGAAGACCTCTGTCTTCAGGCCTTTTCAAAAGCGTTTGATAAAATCGAAACCTATAATGATGAGTTTACCTTTTCGACATGGCTTACCTCAATCGCCAAAAACTTACATGTCGATTTGATTCGAAAGGAAAAAACGCGACTACATCAATCGACAGATGTTGATGAGGTGGGCCTTGACGTAATTGACAAAACTTTGGGTCCCGAAGACCAACTGATACGATCTCAAAACCTAGACAAGCTTCTACAACAAGTTCGATCGCTTAAACCCATTTATCGGGACGTAATTCAACTGCGTTTTTTTCAGGAACTCAGCCATAAAGAAATGGCAACACAGCTCGGACTATCGTTGAGCAATGTAAAAGTTCGTTTGCTTCGTGCCAAAAAGTTGTTGGCTGAAATCATTAATGACAAATGAAGAATACATTACAAAAACTTGGCCCTGGACTCTTGTTTGCTGGTGCTGCTATTGGAGTTTCTCACTTGGTACAATCCACTCGTGCAGGGGCTGACTTTGGTCTCGGTTTGCTATGGGCATTATTACTCGTCAACTTCTTCAAGTATCCATTTTTTCAATTTGGACCCCGCTATGCCCTAGCGACTGGAGAAAGTCTACTAGCTGGATATGCCAAACTAGGAAAGGGAGTGATTGTCACCTATTTTGTGTTGACAATCGCAACCATGTTTACCATCCAAACTGCGGTGACGATCGTAACTGCTGGACTGGCAGTTGAACTTTTTGGCATTTCATCCAATATTGTGTATTGGGGTGTTGTAATCACTTTGATTTGTGCAACGCTATTGTCTTTTGGGCGTTATGGGTTATTGGATCAAGGCATGAAGGTCATTATCATCGTGCTGAGCATCAGTACTTTCGTCGCTGCTTTTCTAGCATTTGGACAGTCCAAAGACATTGAGTGGACACAAGTCCTTCCCGCCTCAACGACTGGCTTTGCATTTTTGATTGCCTTTATGGGTTGGATGCCTGGACCTTTAGACATATCGGTCTGGCATTCGTTATGGTCACTAGAGAAGAAAAAAAGAATGCAAAACTTAACGGTCAAACAGAGTTTATTCGATTTCAATGTAGGCTATTTGACAACCATTGTTCTTGGTGTATGCTTTGTTCTATTAGGTACTTTGGTTATGTACGGCACAGGAATCGGGTTTTCTAGTAGCGGCGGTGCCTTTGCACAGCAACTCATTGCATTATATACAAGTAGTTTGGGGAATGGCGCATATTGGATAATTGGGATTGCCGCATTTACCACCATGTTTAGCACCACACTTACTACCTTAGATGCATCCCCCAGAGCAATGGCAAAAACCGCACAAATTTTACAGTTACCAATCGTGATGTCTTCCTATTTGTTTTGGATTTTAGTTTTGGTAATCGGGACTTGCGCCGTTTTCTTTTTTCTACTTTCCAACATGGGAGCACTTGTTCAATTGGCAACCATTCTTTCTTTTATTACAGCCCCATTTTATGGGTTGATAAACTTTTTACTAGTCTCCGGAAGGCATATGCCTGAAAACTATCGTCCAAATGGGTTGATGAGAGTTTGGTCAATCGCTGGATTGGTTTTTTTGACAGGATTTACAATTTGGTACTTGAGTACTTTTTTGATTTAGTGTATCTTTGTCAAGTCTATGAAAACAGAAATTCTAGAATCCAAAACAGCTCATACGCCAAAGCCAAAATGGCTCCGTGTAAAACTCCCAACTGGAAAAAAATACACTGAACTCAGAGGTCTTGTCGATAAATATAATCTCCATACGATTTGCACATCGGGTAGTTGTCCCAATATGGGTGAGTGCTGGGGTGAGGGAACTGCGACATTTATGATTTTAGGAAATATCTGTACGCGTTCATGCGGGTTTTGTGGTGTGCAAACGGGCCGCCCCGAAACGGTGGACTGGGCAGAACCAGAAAAAGTTGCACGATCTATCAAAATTATGAAAATCAAGCATGCGGTACTCACTTCTGTTGATCGAGATGACTTGCCTGACATGGGCTCAATACTCTGGGCAGAAACGGTGCAAGCAGTCCGCAGATTGAATCCAGAAACTACGATGGAAACTTTGATTCCTGATTTTCAAGGGATTGAAAAACATATCGATCGCATCGTCAATGTGATGCCCGAGGTTGTATCACACAATATGGAAACTGTTCGCAGATTAACTCGCGAAGTGCGAATCCAAGCCAAATACGATCAAAGTTTAGGAGTGTTGCGCTACCTTAAGCAAGCCGGAGTTCGTCGTACCAAATCTGGGATTATGCTCGGTTTAGGTGAGACCGAGGAAGAAGTCAAACAAACCATGCGCGACCTAAGAGATGCGAATGTTGATATTGTGACAATTGGACAATATCTCCAACCCTCCAAAAAACATCTCCCTGTCAAAGAATTTATCACGCCTGAGCAGTTTAAAGTTTATGAGGATTTTGGAAAAGAAATCGGCTTTAGACATGTCGAAAGCGGTGCACTTGTGCGTTCCTCCTATAAAGCACACAAACATATCGCTTAAACATTCTTTTGTTTTTTATCGTATTTGATTTGAAATGATGTCCTTGAATCGGTCCTCATCTGCCAAAAAACGGACTGATATGGGCAAGTAATGCACATCCTTTAGATAAGGATTTAAACGAACATAGTCCTTTTCAGTGGTAAGGACTGGCAGTCCCGAAGACAATATATTTTGACGATCCGAAGGTGAAAACGAATGGTGATCACCAAACTCCAGATGCTTATACTTTGCGTCAAGTTGATCGAGATAGCTTGTTAATGGTTTGGCATTGGCAATTCCAGTGACCAAAACAAATGGACTTTGAACAAAAGATTTAAGTTCCATTTGGGAAGCTCCACATACATTTGTGTCATATTGAATGCTCGTGAAAAAGAGATTTTGATCGGGATCCAACGCCAACTGATTGGTGTAATCTTCTCGCTCTTTTTTGGAGAGCAATTCTGGACATTTAGTGACAACAACGAGATCTGCGCGTTTTTTACCACGAGCGGACTCTCGCAAATTTCCTGCGGGTAAAACACAATCCCGAAACCAAGGCGTTTCAAAGGGTGTCAAAAGGATTTGAAAAGATGGTTTTAACTGGCGATGTTGAAAGCCATCATCTAGAAAAATAGCGTCCAGTTGAGGTGACTTTTGCAGCAAACCTCGGATGCCATTAGGGCGGTTTTTGCAAACCGCAAATTGAACCTTCGGAAACTTTTGAAACAACAGAAAGGGTTCATCGCCCAAAGTTTCGATTGACGAGGTCTCATCTGCGACAAAAAACCCAGATGATTTGCGTTTATATCCACGACTTAATACCGCAAAAGAAAAACGATCTGAAAATTGATGGAGCAAATACGCAATCATAGGTGTTTTACCACTCCCACCAGTGATGAGATTCCCAATCACTATGGTTGGAACAGCAAACTGACTCTGATGCAACCATTGCTTATCGAAAGCAGCATTGCGAACCCGTGTCACAACATCATATAATAAACTAAGCGGAAACAAAGACTTCCTCAGAAGATTCATAAAACAAAATTATAACATTTATATTTGGGTTCAATATGAAGATTTTTCAGATAACGCAGATTCTCGAAGAATGGGCACCCCTCCACTATGCTGAGGATTTTGACAATGTGGGGTTACTAGTTGGAAATCCAAATGATGAGGTCAGCGGGATACTCGTCACTCATGATTGTTTGGAAGAAGTGGTTTATGAAGCCATGGAGAGAAATTGCAGTCTCATTGTTTGTTTTCATCCGATTCTGTTCAAAGGACTCAAAAGGTTTACTGGAAACTCTCACGTGGTGAGAGCTGTTCGAAAAGCAATCAAAAATGATGTGGCAATCTATGCGATTCATACTGCTTTGGATAATCAAGCACATGGCGTTAGCTTTGGCTTGAGTCAAGCATTAGGACTTACCAACACATCCATTCTTTTGCCAAAGGAGGATACAATAAAAAAATTGAATTTTTATGTTCCAAAATCAAAGGCAGATCAAGTTCGAGACACATTGTTTGCTGCTGGAGCTGGAAAACTGGGCAATTACGATAAGTGCAGCTTTTCATGCGATGGGAAAGGGAGCTTTCGCCCATCGCAAAACAGCACCCCTTATGTCGGCAGAAAAGGGGAACAGCATATCGAAGACGAGATTCAAATTCAAATGGTATTTCAAAAACATCTCGTATCCGAAATCACAAAAGCGCTGCTGTCGAGCCATCCCTATGAGGAGGTTGCTTACGAAATCACTTCCCTGGAAAATTCCAATCCAAATTTAGGAATGGGTATGATTGGACACTTGCCAAAAAGTATGAAACCAAGTTCATTTTTGAAATTTGTCAAAAAAACCCTCGGAACTCCTAGCCTACGTCATAGTCAGTTGGGGACAAACAACATAGGTCGCGTGGCTGTACTTGGGGGATCTGGTAGCTTTGCCATTCAAGCTGCGAAAAGAAAAAAAGTAGATGCCTATATAACTGCAGATCTGAAATATCACGATTTTTATGAAGGAAATCAAAGTTTCTTAGTTGTAGACGCTGGGCATTACGAAACAGAGCAGCACACAAAAAAGTTAATCCTTAACTATCTTACAGAAAAATTGCCTAATTTTGCGATTCTTTTATCGGAAGTAGATACGAATCCAATAAAATATCTGTAAGCATGGCAAAAAAAACTGAGATTTCTGTAGAAGAGCGTCTGCGAGCGCTATATGATTTACAACTTATCGACGCACAAATTGACAAAATTCGAAGTGTCCGTGGTGAACTCCCTCTTGAAGTAGAGGACTTAGAAGCCGATGTCGCCGGACTAACCAAACGAGTTGAAAATACCAATACAGAAATCAAGGCCTACGACGATGAGGTCAAGGTTAAAAAAAATGCCATTGAAACTTCAAAAGGGCTGATCAAAAAATACGGAGAGCAACAAGAGAATGTTCGTAACAATCGCGCTTATGAGTCTTTAAACAAAGAAATTGAGTACCAAGAGCTTGAAATTCAACTTGCAAATAAACAGATTAACCAACTCAAAGAATTGATCGAAAAAAAGAAAGAAGAGTTGGCACAAGCAGAGGAGAAACTCGAAGAAAGGGAAAATCACCTCAAACATAAAAAAGAAGAACTCGACGCCATCTTAGCAGAAACGCAAAAAGAAGAGGACTTGCTTCTTAAAAAATCAGCAGAATTTGAAAAGAAAGTAGAAGAGCGTTTGGTCACTGCCTACAAAAGAATACGATCTTCCGTCCGTAATGGTCTGGCCGTAGTTCCCATTGAGCGTGGTGCTTCAGCGGGTTCTTTCTTTACGATTCCACCTCAGGTGCAGCTTGAAATCGCCTCTCGGAAAAAAATCATAACCGATGAGCATAGCGGACGTATCCTCGTCGATGCAGAGCTTGCTCAAGAAGAACAAGAAAAAATTCAAGCATTATTTAGGTCGTAATCCAATTCCATGTATTGGTTTTGTAACAAAACCCAATGTTTTTGTTACATTTGACATAACAACGATCGTCTAACATTGTTGGACTAAAATGTTTTAAATGTCAATCCCCCAACCTTTACAGATTTGGGCAAACCAAGACCAAATCATATCAGCTTATTATCAGTTAAGTGCTGATGAACTCACCAAAAAAACAATCGAAAACAAACAAGGAATCATTAGTAATAGTGGTGCTCTAATCGTAAAGACAGGGAAATTCACTGGTCGTTCCCCAAAAGATCGGTATCTTGTCAAAGACCAAATGACCTCTGAACGAGTTTGGTGGGGAAATATCAATATTCCATTCTCACCTCAAAACTTTGATTTTCTTTTTAAAAAAATGATGGCGTCTTTAACAAATAAATACCTGTATGCAAGGGATGTATTTGCAGGTGCTGACAAACGATACCGTATTGGCATACGAATCTTCAATGAGACCCCTTGGGCCAATCTTTTTGTGCGCAATATGTTTATTCAACCCAACGAAAAGGAGCTGAAAAACTTTCAACACGACTGGCTTGTACTTAATATTCCTAGTTTTCAGGCCGATCCGAAAATTGACCATACAAGACAATCCAATTTCACGATTGTCAACTTTTCCAAAAAGGTCATTCTTATTGGTGGTAGTGGATATACTGGGGAAATCAAAAAGTCTATTTTTTCGGTGTTGAATTTCACCTTACCCACAAATGAGAATGTGTTGCCTATGCATTGCTCTGCCAATGTGGACAATGATGGAACCACCGCTTTATTTTTTGGACTTTCTGGAACAGGAAAAACAACACTTTCCGCAGATGCAAAGCGACAGTTGATTGGGGATGATGAACATGGATGGACACCAGATAACAAAATCTTTAATTTTGAAGGCGGATGTTATGCAAAGGTCATCGATTTATCAAGACAAAAAGAGCCCGATATTTTTGATGCGATCAAAAAAGGTGCTTTGCTTGAAAATGTCATCATAGATGAAGACGGGCATGTTGATTATAGCGATACAACCCTCACACAAAACACACGAGTTAGTTATCCCTTGCATCATATTCGCAATACCGCAATTCCATCTATCGGAGAGCAAACCAAGCATATCTTCTTCTTAACGGCTGATGCCTTTGGTGTACTTCCTCCGATTACCATGCTAAATCCCTATCAGGCCGCCTATCATTTTATTTCTGGTTACACCGCTAAAATTGGAGGGACAGAAGAGGGAATTCAAAAACCACAACCCTCTTTTTCCGCTTGCTTTGGCGCTCCATTTATGCCCCTTCACCCTGGCACTTATGCGAGTCTTTTGGCAAAAAAAATTGAAGAAAACGAAATTTCTGTTTGGCTCATCAATACGGGATGGACTGGTGGTCCCTATGGCGTTGGGCATCGCATCCTTTTGCAACATACCCGCGCGATGATTGAAGCTGCTCGAACAGGTCTTCTCAATCCAAACTACAGCTATACAGACTATCATATCCACTCTGTGTTTGGCATTGCTCAACCCAGAACATGCCCTGGAGTCCCTGATTCAATTTTAAGTCCTCGGCAAACTTGGAAAGATGACAAGGCATTTTACAAACAAGCATATAAGCTCGCAAGGGCATTTCACAGCAATTTTAAGCAATTTGAAGACAAGGTGTCAAAAGAGATTTTAAGTGGCGCTCCCCCACTTTAGGTAAAGGGGTTACTTTTTGCATAGTCAACAAACCACTTGATCGAATCGGGATTTCGTAAAGAATCTGTGCTCAATGCATCGGACTGCGGTATACCCATCAATAATCGCTTGACGGGAATTTCTACCTTTTTCCCACTTAAGGTATACGGGATATCTGGGGCACGAATAATAAGGTCAGGTACGTGTCGCGGAGAGCATTGCTCCCTGAGCTGAGCCCTAATTTCGTTTTCATTGATTTCTGCCTGTGCCACAACAAACAAAAGCAAGTAGTCCTGTTTGTCATTTGTGAGATGAATGACAAGGCCGTCTTTTAGATCTTTCCGCGTATTTAACGAATTGTAAATCTCTGCAGTTCCGATACGCACACCCTTTCGGTTTAAAGTGGCATCGGAGCGTCCATGAATGACAAAACTCCCAGAATCATTTTCGGTTGCCCAATCACCATGATTCCAAACTTGCGGATACATTCCATAGTAGCTCGCTTGCATCAAACGATTGTCCTGATCACCCCACAACCCAATCGGCATAGACAAAAATGGCTTTGACAGCACCAATTCACCGGCTTGATTGATCACTTTATCGCCGAGCGTGTTCCACACTTCGACTGGAGCGCCGAGCATTTTACATTGGATTTTTCCAGGGATGACCTTCATTTCGGGGTGACCGCCAATAAAAGCGGTACAAACGTCTGTTCCGCCACTTAACGAAATCACCTGCGTGTTGGGAAAGTGATGTTGTAATGATCGGCAAGTATCGGCTGACATTGGAGAGCCCGTCGAGCCAATCGTTTTGAGATGTTGAAAATCGAGTGTTTCAATCCCTGAAAAAGATCGGTCTGCATGGTGCTGAAAATAAACAGCGCCATGACCAAAATGATTAATCCTTGCTTGGTGGGCAAAATCCCATAGTGTGGATTCCTTTGGGTGATTTGGTGCGCCATTGTACAAACAAAGCGTAGCTCCGCACAACAAACTCGATAAGGCATAATTCCACATCATCCACCCAGTGGTAGAATTCCAAAAATATCGATCCCCTTCGCAAACGTCTTGATGAATACCAAGCGCCTTTTGATGCTCCAGAATCATTGCCCCTGTCCCGTGAACAATTGCTTTTGGTTTTCCTGTTGTACCTGATGAAAACAAAACCCAAATCGGATCAGAAAATGACACTGGAGTCAAATGAATTTCATAGTCATCTATATCAGAATCTCCAAAAGAATTTAATTCACTTAGATCTATAAACCCACAGTTTACCAGACCCTCTTGCAAAGCAGCAACTCTATGGCTAATATCAAATTGTTTCCCTTTGTAGGTATACCGTGAATGCACAAAAAGGACTTTGGACTGTAATTGTGAAAAACGATCAAGAACGGCATCAGATCCGAAATCAGTTGAGCAAGAAGACCAAACTGCTCCCAGACCATTGACAGCCAAAAAGGCCGCAATCGTTTCAGGGGCGTTGACACAGTAAGCCGCTACACAATCTCCTTTTTGAACACCCAATGCAAGAAGCTGTTGTTGGATTTGAACTGTTTTGTTGTATAAAGCTTTCCAACTTATTTCGGTTAATGGATTGGTTTCGCTTTGATAAATAAGAGCTGGTCGATCATTTGAAAATTGAGAAAAAATATGCTTTGCATAACTGATCTCCGCCCCCGTAAACCAAGTGGTTTCCCAAGGATTTTCAGAAAGACTTATTACGGATAAATAGGGCTTGTCAAAAGATATGGTGAAAAATTGGCAAATCGATTCCCAAAATGCAGCTTGATGGGTTACACTCCAAGTGTGAAGTTCATGATAATCGGAAAAAGAAAGTTGGTTCTCCTGTTGTAGGAATTGAATATATCGTTGGTAATTCGATAATTTGATTTTGGACATCATGATACGAATGTAAGTAAACAGCTTCAATTCGAAAAGGTTTAAACACCCTTTTATAACCCTAACAAAATACCATACTTTTACAATATCAAAATAACTTTTAAAGTTTACACATAATTGATTTCGAATGACAATGAACGTGTTGTGTATGTGCATTAAAAAAAGAGTGACCTCTTTATAAAAGGAATTTCCCAACAAAAGGGATAATGAAAAATATGTTAGAACAAAAAAAAGTAATTGTATCCTTAACTTCTTTTCCAGCTGCAATACCCTATGCGAAAGATGCGGTTAAGTCTATTTTAGCAGGCAATACTTTGCCCGATAAAGTGGTATTGTATCTTACGTTTTCACAATTCAAAGACAGTAAAATTCCCTTAGAATTAGTGGCTTTAGCCAACAATAATCCGTTGTTTGAAATTAGGAATTATAAGGAAGATATTCGTTCATATCGAAAATTGATTCCAGCACTGAAAGATTTTCCCAACGATATAATCGTAACAATTGATGATGATGTGAAGTATCATAAAAATATGTTACGAGATTTGCTTCACCTACATAAACAAATTCCAGATGTTATTATTGCAAATAGAGCCAAAAAGATAAAACTGAACGCTCCCTATCGTCAATGGAAAAAATATCGTTGGTACCATTTTTTTGCAAACAGGCTTCATTTCAGTTTTAAAAATATACAAACAGGTGTTGGAGGTGTTTTGTATCCTCCAAATTCGTTGAGCAAGGAAATGATGGGTTCTGATATATTTAAAGAAATTGCACCAACAACAGACGATATATGGTTTTGGGCTGCAGCAGTTGCTAATGGTACGTATATTCTTCCTTTTCCATTAGGAAAACATAACAAACCTCGAGGATTAAATAAACCAAAAAAACTATCATTAAAAACCACTAATTTCAAAAGAGGTACAGATTTGAACCGCAAAGCGTTCGAAAAAATTATAAAAAATTATACCATAATCAAACAAAGAATTGAAAATGAAAAGTGATACTCCTAGTATTGATTTGGTTTATTTATGGGTAGATGGCAACGACCCCGAATGGCAGGCAAAGCGCAATGCCTTTTTCGGTAGAAAAGTGGAAAATTCATCATCAAATTTTAATGGTCGTTATGTCAACAATGATGAGTTAAAATTCAGCTTGCGTTCCGTTGAGAGATATGCACCGTGGATAAGGAAAGTTTTTATTGTTACCGACAATCAAAAGCCAAAATGGCTCGACATTTCAAATCCTAAAATCCAAATTATAGATCAAAATGACATATTGCCGGAAAAAAGTTTGCCATGTTTTAACTCAAACGTACTAGAACATTTTTTATATAAGATACCAAATCTATCAGAGCATTTTCTATTATCAAATGATGATATGTTTTTTAACAAAACGGTTTTACCAACCACCTTTTTTGCAAAGGATGGATTCCCTATTATACGTCTTAATCGAAAACCGTTTAGAAGATTTCGTTGGTTTTTAAGGGAACAAATTTTCAAAAAGCCTCACAAGCTATATAGCAAAGCGTTATTTAATGCTGCTGAACTGGTGAAACAAAAATTTGGGGTTTTTTATAATGGATTACCACATCATAATTTAGATAGTTATTTAAAGAGCGACTGCTTGCGTGTTGCTGAGCATATTTTCAAAAATGAAATTGATCTTACGAAAATGAATCACTTTCGGAGTGCAAATGATATCCAGCGTATTGTTTATTCCTATGTTGCTTTAGCTGAGAAACGTGGACATTTACAATATGTTTCAAATGATGAGTCACTACATATCCATATTCAAAAAGATCGGCATTTTGAAAAACTTAAAAAATTTAACCCCACATTTTTTTGCATGAATGATACTGAATATGCTGATGACAACGACCGCATGAAGTTAAAAGTGTGGTTAAGCACCCGCTTTGCTGAAAAATCAGAGTTTGAGAAGTGAAAGAATTACTTAAAATTTGTAATAAGCCATGTGTGGCACTCAAAATATCTTACAATGACCACTGTAAATTTTCTTTCCTCAGTTGAGGTATACAGCTTTTAAATCTGAGATGAAGATTTACTTTCAAATCGCTGTTTTATTGTTGGGTAGTTTTTTATGATACTTTCAAAAACTGTACGATTCACATCAATATTTGAAAACACATTTGTGCTTCTTAAAGAAAACTTTGAGGGTTTTCCAAGGTCGGGTTGACGCCAATAACCGAATGGTATAGGCGCTATTTTAGTTCCCTTTGCAACTGCTGCAGCCCAAAACCATATATCGTCTACAGTTGGCGCCAACTGCATAAACAAATCAGGCTTTAGCATTTCTTCGGATAACGAATGGGGTGGATATAATACCCCACCAACTCCGGTTTGTAAATTTTTATAGCTTGGTTTGAAGCTGCGGCTCAATAGACTGATACGCTTATAGCATTTCCATTTTCTGTACCTCTTATTCAATTTTATACGTCTTATACGATGCCCAATAATCGCATTGGGGTATTTCTTGTGACGGCTCAATAAGTGCTTTAGCATATTTTTGTGATAACGTACATCGTCATCTATCGTAATTATAATGTCATTTGGAAAATCTTGTATGGCGGGAATTAACTTAGTGTATGAGCGAATGACCTGATTGTAAAATCTAACTTCAAAAAATGTATTTAAAGTTAGTAAGTCCTCAAGATATGATGGAATTTTACCACTTGGAAACTGTTGAGCCGTCAAATAAAGCACTATTTTGTCTGGAAGAACCGACCCTTCCAAAATAGACCTTATTGCTTGAACGCAGAAAGGCAATGCTTGAGGAAAAGAAGTTAAGGAAACAATAATTTGCTGTTTTTGCATGGTAAACTAAAGTTCAAAACTCGATTCAACTGGCAAAATACTTTCAAAAGCATTTTTAATATTTCCAATAACCTCTTCGTAATTACGGATACGAACATTGTCATTTAGACATATAAGTTTGTATGATTGGTTTCGAATTACCTGTAATGCCTTTTTTTGTTTTGGCTGTACCATGAGTGCAAACATTTTGGTATCGCTATAGGTGTTGTAAGGCGTAAAATTACCGCTACACATCTGCCAAGCACGAAATAGCTCAGGGGTATAATCGGTTACTTTACGAAATCTGTTTGCAGAAGTTTCTGTTAATTCTTTTTCGCAATGTTTCCACACATCTTCAAACATACTTTTTAAAAAGGGTTGTGCATTGTGAGGTGTACGCAACGTTATAAATTTTGAATAAAACTTCATGACATAATTCATCCACAATTTTTTTCCGTAAATCGGGTTGTACCACTTATCGTGAAAGCGATTCATGACCTCTTTTTTATCAAAATGCAAATTAATGAGCCTAATGTTATTCTTAATGCGTATATACCATTGTGACCAATTTGGGTTGTACTGAAAAATGGAAATATCACAGGGCAAACCGTCTTGAAAAAATCGACTTTTATCCAGGTGATTTATAATGTAAAAATCATCATTGAAATAAACAAAATGCTCTGACAGATCAGGAATTTTATGCAAATAACGTTCAATAACGACGGAGTTGTAGCTAGGCAAAAACTGCTCTGGAATAAAATTTTTGTGGTCAACGAGATTGATTTTTGGATGATTTTCATCTAACCATTCAGGTTTTTGTCCACAGGTCACAAAATGGATCTTACGTACCCAAGGGGCAAATTTTTCAACGCCGCGAAACCAGAATTTCAATAAGCCGTAATCCCGAAAACGTGCCTTGGAAACAGAGTTTTTTTCATTTTCTGTTTTGTTTGAATACTTTACAAAATCACGTTGCCACTCAGCGTCATTCATATCCACCCAAGTAATTACAAAATCTATTTCCATAAAGTGCGTGGTCCTATAATTAGTTATGACACATCTAAACAAATATAAGTTAAATCTAAGCGTGTTTTGTTTATTTGGGAAGCCCTCTTAGCCAAAGTTTATACCTCAAACCGTAGTTTAAACTTTAAAACATATATTTTTGTTATTTACAATCGAAAAACAACAAAATTTCGGTTTGAGATTTATGTTTAAAAGGAAATATCCGTTTTATCTAACCCTTTGTGCAATTGCCAAAAACGAAGGGCGCTATTTGCAAGAATGGATTGAATACCACAAGATGTTGGGTGTTGAAAAGTTCTTTATCTATGACAACGAGAGTGCCGATAATACTCGTGAGGTATTGCAACCTTATATCGATACTAATTTAGTAAAGTACTGTTATTTTCATGGAAAGAAAATGCAACTTAAGGCTTATGCCAACTGTGTGAGAAAGCATAAACGCCACACGAAGTATATGGGGTTTTTGGATATAGATGAATTTATCGTACCGATCAAACACAAAACTATTCCAGATTATCTGCGTAGTTTAGGTAGGTTTTCAGGAGTTCAAATAAATTGGTTGGTTTATGGTAGTGGTGGAGCCAAAAAAAGAGAAAAAGGGTTTGTTATAGAACGGTTCAAAGACCATTCTTTTCCCGACCAGAAACTTAATCGTCATATTAAAGTGATTCTTAATCCTAGATTGATTTTACGGTTTTTCTCGGCGCATCGACCTGTCATTTTTGGTAGATATATTGATTCTAATGGAAATATTACCAAAAAACGTTTTTGGGATAGAACACCAGTGTCAAATCAAATACGCATTAATCATTATGCTATAAAAAGCTATGAAGAATTTTTGGAAAAACGCAGTCGTGGTAGAGCAAGGTTTGATAGAAAACGAGGTTTAGATTACTTTGACAACTACAACTTAAACGATATTAAAAACGATTCTATTATGGATAAATATGTCGTTGAATTAAAGAAAAGGATAAAGTAAACTGAGGTCTTAAACAAATTCTAAATTTTGCTCAAATCCCTTTTTATTATAATGAATATGAACAAATATTAAAATGAAATGATTTGTATAAAGACAAAAGTCCCCAAAGAAATATGTGAAATTAATGATGAATTAAAGGCAATTTATCATAGTCATAATTCTATTTGCATATGGGTCTTTAAAACACGAGATGATAGAAATAAATTTATGGATGAAACGATTGGAATGCTAAAAAAAGATAGGGAAGAATACTACATTTCAAATTTTCAATAAAAAACCCCAACTAAAGTTGAGGTTATAAAAGTGGGCGCGAAGGGATTCGAACCCCTGACCCCTTGGGTGTAAACCAAGTGCTCTGAACCAACTGAGCTACGCGCCCAAAATACTGATAATCAATAAGTTAGGTTATTTTACAGAGATGCAATTTAATTGTATGAACCTTATCTGCACCTTACTTGATGTATTTTCACTAACTCAAAGACCGTAAAAGGCACGCAAATATAATCGTTTTAGAGAACTAAGCCAATAATAGTTTTTCCTTAAATTAGTATCGCTAAATAATAGCCATAGTTTATGCTTAGAAAGGTATTTGGTGGTTTTCTGTTTTCTTCGTGTGGATATTCTATTCAGCATTAGCCTACAT
>PBNJ01000022.1 GCA_002723075.1 Flavobacteriaceae bacterium
AGAACTGAATTTGTAAATTCTTATGGCAACAACTCATCGTCAAGTTTAAATATGCTTGTTAATGATTATGTTTATTACTATGAAAAAGGTCTAAGAACAAATAAATTTGGTATACCCGCCGGTAGATGGGCATTAAAGCGCCCTCAAAATGTTGAAGCTTTCTATGCTAAAAATTTATCTAAAATTCTTGCTATCGAAGCTCTTGAGGCTTGTAGTAATTTCTTTATCGGTAAAAGCAAGATTTCCAATAATATTGATGGTGATAGCTTTAAATCATACTTAGATTACCTAGAGGGTCAAAATTTACTATCAAACTCCATTTTAGATGCTTTCAGGGATGCAAATACAAAAATGCAATTATTAGAGGATAATTTTTCAGAAATAGTCGAGAATGATAATTTGAAACTTCTAGAAGTTTTTCAAGAATTACAAGAAGGAGTTATTCTGTTAAAAACTGATATGATTTCTATAATGGATATAAGCGTCGACTACATGGATGCTGACGGTGACTAAAGTTTATGAACATAAATAGTTTAAACAATTACATAAACTCAAAAACTTCTCCTAGTCCTCTTGTAATATTTAGAATTGCATTCGGATTATTAATTTTTTTTAGTATTCTCCGCTTTTGGTCTAATGGATGGATTAAATCGCTTTATCTAGATCCAATATTTCATTTCTCATATTTGGGCTTTTCTTGGGTCAAGCCTGTTGGAAACTATACATACTTAATCTTTATATTATGTATGTTGTCATCACTGGGTTTTGCATTGGGCTATAAGTATAAGTTATCCTCAATAATGCTTTTTTTGAGCTTTACATACATAGAGTTGATGGACAAAACGACATATCTTAATCATTATTATTTGATTAGCATATTGGCATTTATGTTGATTTTTTTGCCAGCTGCCAACTATTTTTCCATCGATTCTTTTAAGAATAATAAGGATAAACTAATTCCGAGATGGAGTGTGGATTCAATTAAGGTAATGTTATGCATAGTTTATTTCTATGCAGGTTTTGCAAAAATTAATTATGACTGGCTTATTCATGCTCAACCCTTAAAAATCTGGCTTCAAGGAAGTTATGACATTCCATTAATTGGTGAATTATTACAAAAAAAATGGGTTCATTACACAATGAGTTGGGGGGGGATGTTATATGATTGTTTAATTCCTTTCCTGCTATTTATTAAACGGACTAGATGGTTTGCATTTTTTTTAGTTGTAATTTTTCATGTACTGACTAAAGTTTTATTTCCTGCTATTGGAATGTTCCCTTACATAATGATTATTAGCTGCCTTATTTTCTTTAATTATTCATATCATGACCAAATCATTTTATTTCTAAGAAGGTTATTCGATAAGACCGGAATATATAAAGACCTTAAAGAAAAGATTGAGCAACCAAAAATTTTAAATCATAGTCGAAATTCACTGTACATAATTGCTGGATTTTTATTAATGCAAATTTTAATTCCACTACGTTATAAACTTTATCCAGGCGAACTGTTTTGGACAGAACAAGGCTATCGATTTTCATGGAGGGTAATGTTAGTTGAAAAAAGAGGTCATACTGATTTTAGAATTAAAAGCTCTGATGACAATCAAGAGTTTTATGTTAACAATGAAGATTTTTTAACTCCTTTTCAAGAAAAACAAATGAGCTTTCAACCAGATTTTATTGTCGAATTTGCTCAATTTTTAGGTGATTACTATTCAGAAAAAGGAATGAACAATGTTGAAGTTTATGTAGATGCTTTTGCAACACTTAATGGAAGAAAGAGTGAACGTTTAATTGACCCTAAAACTAATTTATATGGAATTAAAAACTCCATTTTACACAAAGATTGGATTAATCCATATCCACATGAGATTATTAAATTATAGCAATAAACTATTTTTCTTTCTTGTATCAGCAATTATAACTGCGCAAGAGCGTCAGCTTGACTTTTTCATTGTTGATAGTGTTTCAGAACTACCAATTGAAGGAGTTGAAGTTTATAATAGAAATCTTGGGTTAATTGAAATCTCAAATTCAGATGGAAAAGTAAGCGCATATATCGATAACATCGAGGATAATTTAACACTATTTTATTATGGATATGATATTTTAGAAATCGAATCGTTATATCTTCAAGATGGAGCTGTTTTAAAATTAAAGCCAATAAATAAAATCTTAACTGAAGTTGAGGTTATCGCAAGAAACTCTAAAATATTTTCACTGAAAAGATTAAAAGATTACGAAGGAACTTCAATCAATTCAGGAAAAAAAAATGAGGTTATATTAATGGGTGAAAGTCTTGCTAATCTATCAACAAATAATGCAAGACAAATTTTTTCGCAAGTTCCTGGATTAAACATATTCCAAAATGATGATGCGGGCCTACAATTAAATATTGGTGGTAGGGGTTTAGACCCTAATAGAACTTCAAACTTTAATACACGTCAAAATGGATATGATATTAGTGCAGATGTTTTGGGTTATCCAGAAAGTTACTACACCCCACCTTCAGAAGCACTAGATCGAATTGAAATTATAAGAGGTGCAGCATCGCTACAATATGGAACACAATTTGGGGGGCTAGTAAACTTTGTCTTTAAAAAACCTAAAAAGGAAAAAAAATTAAACTTTAAACTTAGAAATACTTTTGGAAGTTTTAATTTATTTACAAATTTCACTGAAGCCAGTGGGTCATTGGGGAATTTTAGCTATTATGCTTTTTATAATCAAAAACAAGGTCAAGGATTTAGACCAAACTCTGAATTTGAATCAGCAAATTCATATTTAAACATTTATTATGATTTTAACTCCACTACCAATTTAGCTCTAGAACTAACCTATTTGAGTTATTTATCTCAACAAGCTGGAGGGCTTGACGATAAGATGTTCAAAGAGGACCCATTACAAAGCATAAGGAGCAGAAATTGGTTCAATGTAGATTGGTTACTTTACAATATTAAACTTCTTAAGAAAATAAACGATAAAACAAATTTTTCTTTTCAATTCTTTGGTCTTGATGCAAGCAGAAAAGCAATCGGTTTTAGAGTCAACAGAGTTTCGCAGATAGATTCTAATGATGAGAGAGACCTAATAGTAGGAAATTTCAATAATTTCGGCTTTGAATCAAAACTTTTAAGGGAATATAGTTTCTTTAAAAAAAATGCTGTTTTTTTATTTGGTCTAAAATACTACAAATCAAATAATAGTTCTAATCAAGGGCCAGGATCTGCAGGGAAAGACCCTGATTTTAAATTTTACAATGATTTATATCCATATTACAATAACCAATCGAAATATGATTATCCAAACACAAACTTCTCGTTTTTTGGAGAAAACATTTTTAAATTAAATGACCAGCTTTCTATTACGCCTGGGTTTAGATTTGAGTACATAAACACAAAGAGTATTGGATCTTATAAACAAATTTTACTTGATGCTGCATTCAACGTAATATCAAATGAAAGTTTCAATGAAAACAGAACAAATAAACGCATTTTTCTATTATCAGGTATTGGTTTTAGTTATAAGTATAATTCATCACTAGAAATCTATTTAAATACGTCTCAAAATTACCGTTCTGTCACTTTTTCTGATATAAGCACTGTAAACCCTGCATATGCAATTGATCCAGACATCAACGACGAATCTGGCTTTACATTTGATATTGGCACTAGAGGAAATCTAAAGAATTTAATAAATTACGACATTAGCGGTTTTGTAATAAACTATGATAACAGAATTGGGTTTATCCAAAAAGCATTGGAAGATGGCAATGTCAAAGCTTTTAGAACTAATACTGGGCAAGCAATAATTTACGGAGTTGAGGGGATAGCTGACATCAATCTTAGAGATATTTTTTCTAATAAAAATCAGTATAACTTGAATCTATTTTCAAACTTTTCATTATTAAACTCAGAGTATATAAGCTCAAATGAATCAGGTGTTGAAGGAAAAAAAGTTGAGTTTGTTCCTAATATAAATTTTAAAGCTGGTATAAAATTTGGATTTAAAAATTTTACAAGCTATTTACAATATTCTTATATTTCTGATCAATACTCAGACTCTTCAAATGCAATAGAATCTAATCTGAGTGGAGTGATTGGAAAGATACCAAACTACAATATAATGGACTTTTCTATGAACTGTAAATTAAACAAAGTAAAACTTGAATTAGGAGTAAATAATGTATTAAATAAATCATATTTCACTCGCAGAGCGACAGCTTATCCGGGACCTGGAATTATTCCCTCTCCACCTAGAAACTACTATGTTACTATTCAATTTAACAACTAGTATGCAAATTTAAATTATGGATATAAGTGATGGAAATATTATCATAGTTTTTGATGGTTACTGCATATTGTGTGACAATTTTGTGAAATGGATCGCAAAAAAAGATAAAGATTATAAAATACACTTTACAACATTCGATAGTATTTACATAAAGAAAAATTACTCCGAAATAAAGCTTAAAAATAGTGTGATTGTAATCGATTCAAAAGATAATTTATTTCAAAAATCCGAAGCCGTTATTCTTTGTTTAAAAACAATTGATTACAATAAAACTCTAATATCTGCTTTAAAAATTACACCTAAAACAATTTTGGATATAGGGTACAGTTTGGTAGCTTTTTTCAGATATAAAATTTTTGGCAAAAAGAAAATATGTTCTTTACCTAACACTATAATTAGTGAAAGAATATTGAGCTAATGTATCATATATACTAGAAACACTATTCCGAAATATTAGTAGATAAGTCAAAATCGTTACAAGTGTATTTTTCATTAACTATCAAACTATGAACTTCACACTTAAAATCAATATTTATGTTAGAACAGTTTACACAAGAGTTGCTTGCACTTAAATTTTCCATTTTAATAATTTGTATCAAATATATTATTTTTTAAGTGTATTTTTCTTGTTATCAATAATTTACATTTAGAATAATTAAAAATTATGAATATTTTGAAAATAATTTTTTTGTTTTATTAAATGCAGACTCAAAGCTTGTCATGCTAAGCCCTGTATCTATTCCTCTTTCGTTGAGAAATGTGATTACCTTCTCTGTTGGCATATTACCCACTAGGGCATCACTCGCCATTGGGCATCCGCCAAAACCATATATTGCCCCATCAAAGCGACGGCATCCAGCATCGAATGCAGCTTTGAGTTTTTCATATCCCTTGTTAGGGTGGGTATGAAAATGAGCCCCAAACTCGATAGAAGAAAAAGCTGGAATTAAAGTGGTATACAAAAAGCTAATATCCTCTGATGCTGCCTGGCCAACCGTATCGGAAAGTGAAATAATTTCGATTTCCATTTGTGCCAGCCGCTCTACCCATTGTGAAACAACCTCTACGCTCCAAGGGTCGCCATACGGATTCCCAAACCCCATGGAAAGATACAAGACGAGTGTCTTATTGGATTTATCCGTCAGTTCTTTAATTTGTTGAAGACTTTTTAATGATTCCGAAATTGTTTTGTGCGTATTTCGCATTTGGAAATTTTCAGAAATCGAAAATGGGAATCCAATATACTCGATTTGTTCAAAGTTAAGTGCTGTTTCTGCTCCTCTCAAATTGGCAACAATTGCCAATAGTTTGGTTTTGGTTTTTGACAAGTCAAGTTGATCAAGCACGTGAGCAGTATCTCGCATTTGTGGAACTGCTCTCGCAGAAACGAAGCTGCCAAAATCAAGAGAATGAAAACCAACTTGAAGCAAAAATTGAAGGTAATTCACCTTTTCAGTAGTTGGAATAAAAGATTGTATACCTTGCATTGCATCTCTGGGGCATTCGACGATTTTAGGAGTTACCATATTTCAAATGTACAGAATTGTAGCGCAAAACCTCTTAGGTATTCGTTGGGATTTTATGTAATTTTACAGCTGAAAAAGAAAAATTAAAATCCGATGGTAGAAACTACAACTCACCTGGATGAGTACCGTTCTGTATTAGTCAATCACCCATTGTATAACAAGATCGATTCGATAGACGCTATTCAGCGATTTATGGAAACCCATGTTTTTGCAGTATGGGACTTTATGTCATTGCTCAAGCGTTTACAACTCGAACTCACCTGTGCCTCTATTCCGTGGATCCCAGTTGGGAATCCCACTACTCGAAGACTGATCAACGAAATTGTATTTGGTGAAGAAAGTGACATAGATGAAAACGGTAAAGCTGTAAGTCACTTTGAACTCTACCTTCGAGCTATGGAAGATATTGGCGCAAACACGAGTGCTATTACCACTTTTATCAACCAACTACAGCAAGGTAAAAAATGGGGAAATGCGCTTGTCAACTCAGGAGCAAGCCAAGCCGCAATCCAGTTTGTTCGCCAAACCATGATCTGTGTTGAACAGGCACCTATTCATGTTGTTGCTGGTGTTTTTACATATGGACGTGAAGATTTAATCCCTGACATGTTTATTTCGATCGTGCGTGAACTCAGTGAAAAAGGACATTCAGGTGCACAAACCTTAGTGTATTATCTCGAGCGTCATATTGAGATCGATGGTGATGAGCATGGTCCAATGGCCCTACAAATGATTGATGAACTCTGCAACGGAGACCTTACCAAAAAGCAAGAGGCGGTTCATGCGGCAAAACAAGCCCTTGAAAGCAGAATTGAATTGTGGGATGCTATTGCCGACACACTTTAATTTGATTTTAATACATTTATATATTCAAAATTGATGAAATCATGAGGAATCTTTTCTATATATTCTTACTAGTGTTAATTTTTTCATGTGGCACTGAAGCTCAAAAAACTGTTGTTGATTATGCGGAAAGTATTACTGAATCGGAACTAAAAACCCATTTATACACATACGCCTCCGACGAATTTATGGGTCGTGAAGCCGGTACGGAAGGAGAAGTTTTAGCCATCAATTTTTTGAAAGATTATTACGAATCTACTGGAGTTTCTGGCGGATCCAATGATAGTTCCTACTTCCAGGAAATGACAGTAATTGATAGAAGTGGAAATTCGATTGATAGCTACAACGTTCTTGCCTTTATTGAAGGATCTGATAAAGCAAATGAAGTATTGGTAATTACTTCACACCTCGATCATATCGGTGTAGAGGCGGACGGCCAAATTAATAACGGCGCTGATGATGACGGATCTGGAACGGTTGCAATGATGGAGATTGCAGAAGCATTTATTGAGGCCAAGGAAGATGGAAATGGTCCGAGGCGTTCGATTTTATTTTTACATGTTTCTGCTGAGGAAAAAGGGCTTTTAGGATCAAAATATTATACAGATAACCCCGTTTATCCATTGGCTAACACCGTTGCCAATTTGAATATTGATATGATTGGACGGGTGGATTCTTTACATATCAGTCAGCCCGATTACATTTATTTGATTGGTTCAGATATTTTGTCTGAAGATTTGCATGATGTCTCAGAAAAGGCAAACAAAGAATATGTGGGGTTAGATATTGATTATCGCTACAACGACCCAACCACATTAGTCTACGAGTTTGGCAGATGGCGAGAAAATAGATACTATTACAGATCTGATCACTATCATTTTATTAAAAACAATATCCCAGCAATATTCTATTTCAATGGAACTCACAAAGACTACCATGCACCAACCGATACAGTGGAAAAAATCAATTACGCTTTACTTGAAAAACGGACTCGTTTGATATTTCATACCGCGTGGGAAATTGTCAACAGAGAGGAACGGCTATCGTTAAAAGAGGATAGTGAAATTTCAAATGATGACTAAGTTGAAGGTTTTTACAATTGTTTTTGTATCATTAATTACTTGTTGGACAATGGGTCAGCGTTACGAATCACAACCCTACGAGGTTCTTCAAAATATAGATGACCTTGAAATTCGGTTTTACCCACCTGCTATGATGGCAAAAACAAAAGCAAATACTGGTAATCCCTTTTCAACTCTTTTTCGCTATATCTCGGGTGATAATCAGAACAATGAGAAAATTGAAATGACAACACCTGTCTATATGTATCAAGAAGACGGAACCTCAGCAATGGAATTTGTTTTGCCGAATAAATACATGGAAAAGGACGCCCCTACTCCATCAGCAGCTAACGTGAAAATTTACGAGTCCAAACCTGGCTATTATGCAGCAGTCCGTTATGGTGGATATAGCAATGCTTCCAAAGTGAAGATTCATACCGATCGATTGATGAAAGAGATTCAAAAGCACGATCTCAAATCGATATCCAACCCCGTTGTTTTATCATACGATAGCCCTTATAAAGTCATGAATCGACGCAATGAAATTTTAGTTGAAATTAGCTATGCAGACACGGACTAGTTGCCTAGATATATTTTACACTCTAGTTCTCAAATCCCATCTCCCAAGTACCATAAATAAGGTTTGGAAATAGAATATATCGATCTGCAAACATTTGCTGAAGCAAATTAACCCCTTCGATCCGAGATTCATTTGATTTCTTGTAAAAACGTTCATTAAAATCTGAAAGATTATCTCCTAAAAGTAGCAAGATATTATAGCCTGAAAGCTGCTTTCGTCTCGATTCTTTATTTCCATCCTTGTCTCTTAGTAGCATAATCGTTTGATCATCAAAAGGAAAACCAGCCGAAATCAAATTCGCTTTTGTTGGCTCGTAATTTTCTACTCTTCTATTGGAAAGGTAAATGATTTCAATATTTTGGTCTTCCACATAGTTGAAAAAATCTAAAGCTCCAGGGATTGGTGTTGCTTCTTGTTTATTGACCCACTCCGACCATGTTTTTTGTGAAAACGACTCCCCTGTTTCAATCAGCATTTCATTGTAGGGAAGGTTATTGAGTACTGTCTCGTCAATGTCAGCAATAATTGCAAGGGGCTCTTTAGAAGAATTAATTAGGGCTTTATCAATCTTAAGTTTGGCCATATTATACGCCTGTATACAAAGTGCGTAGTATTCTGCACTCATTTTCTGCCAGTACATCGAATGGTCTTTTCTAGAATTTGAATTGACACAACCGAGAGCGCAAATAGTTGTAAGAGCGATTAGAAATATTTTTTTCATCCGAATTGATAATCTACGAATTTAGAAAAATATAATCGGAATCGTTAACTAAATAGTTAAATCATAAATCATTTCTAAGTCAGAGCTATTGGAAATTGCAGTCTACATGCACATCTAATCTATCAAAGAGGATTAGAAGTGGCTGAATTTGAAGAAATTAATCTGTCCATGGTTTAAACGAATAAACCTCGTAGTTTATACGAGGCTTATGGATACTCTTAAGTTTAAAAATGTTTACGTCTATCGATTTGCTTTGGTGTTATACCAAAATGATATTTTACCATCTTTATTAATTCGATACCATTCATTGTAATGTCCCCGATCCAATGTATCACCACTTTTTGTTGATGCAATTACATTAAAACCAGCATTTACCCACTCATTTGTTTCCTCTGCATTATCATCTTTTACTGAGAAAGCCCAGTCAAATGTCCAAGAATACATTAATGAATCTGATTTTAGTGAATTTATAAATTCCTCACGGCTATGTACTCTTCCATCTTCCCAGACAAATCGTGCAGAATCGCTAATATGCTCACGCATACCATCAAAGTCACCCTCTTTCCATAATTTGTCCATTGCAATTACAACATCTACGGAACTCTGACTTCCCATAGTAATAGCAAAATCTCTAGGTCCAAAACCATTGGATGTGGTTGATGTTACCTGCGAGCAAGAAACAATCAAAGACATCGCAAATAAAATTAAAATATATTTATTCATTGTTTATAAATTTTAAATAGCTATTGATCTACATGTTTAGTAATGGACTTTAATGTCTTCTTCATCAATCCAATTTGCTACATTATCATTTTGAATTGAATTCCAATCATCGTCACTGTCCCTTTTCTTATTTCTTTTTTCTAGACCCTTATAATATGATGCCCTTGATTCATCCATCACAATCATTAAAAAATCAGCACCACGAATTCCGCCATATACTGGTGAATACATCAGCCTTACATAGTTATTCTTAAGTTTTTTGTCATTTTCAATACCAGCTTTTATTTGATTTTGAAATTTATCCCAATTACCATCACCATTTTGGATGTCCATTGTAATATTTCTTCTGAATTTAAGCTTTGGCAGTTGTTCAGCAAGGTTCATTCCCTCTGGGATATAGCTTAATTCCTCCCAGTGATAAAAAACGTGCGTCATTAATCTCTCGGGGTTGACACTAGAAAAGTCCTGCCAATCATATTTCTTGTCCCAGTTTTGGAATGTTTTGCTTTGCCAACCTTCATCACCCCATTTATCCTCTTCTTTTTTTACCATTTGCCCCATATCGTCAAAAGTTCGGCATAGGTAAACTTTATTCCCGTCGATAACTTCAAGAACAAAGGAATAAACTCCATTTTGTTCAGCTTCCAAATCAGTCCAGTGGTTGAACATTTCGACCAATTTTTTAGGATTATCTGAAACCCATTCTTCAACCTCAACGACAGCAGGAACTTGTGCACTCAATGAGACTGTAAATAATATTAAAAATAGTTTTTTCATTTGTTTGTTTTTATATCAGCTCTAAAATAAAAAAATAAATTTCTAATCATTAGTAAGAACAATAAGAAAATGTTAATATATTTTCAGTGAGGTTAATTGTAGCCCATACACCGATTAAATCTACTCTTAACAAAAAGGGGGTTAAGTTTTTTCTTAACTCCCTTATTTGTAAATAGTTATACCCTTTAAATGTTGTACAATGGGGTAAAGCCTGATATTTAGAAAATCTATCCTCTGTTTTTATTCATCCAAGAACCGTATTGATTATATGTTAGAGTTATATCAGGAGAATTCATTGAAAAGAGTAAGTCTTTACATGTTAAGGCTTCTAAGAATAAAACCCCTCGATTTCTCGAAGGGTTTTTGAAGGGTGGAAGACCGGTCTCGAACCGGCGACCTCTAGAACCACAATCTAGCGCTCTAACCAACTGAGCTACAACCACCATTTTCGCACGCAAATGTACGAGTTTTTGCTTTCTGACTCAAAAGAATTTTGTGCTATATCAAATCTGAAATCTGAGCAACGGCCAATTGGCGTTGAGTCGTGAAACCTTCTGCATAGCTAACACCAATCATTCTCCCTAAATCCGCAGCTCTATTCTGAATGCTGTCCAAAAACTGCTGGCTGCTGATTGGGGTTTCTGGTTCATTCGATTTTTCATTATAGAATTGGGAACCAAAAGCAAGAATCGCTGCCATCTTTTTATCAATATATTCACTGATATCGACAACGAAATCACAAGGGTCATTGTTCCATTGCATGTAGTGATACACCTGAGTAGGGCGCCATGGTTTTTGTGGCATACCATCTACAACAGTATCGATCTTACGAAGACCGCTTAAAAAACTGGCTTCATGAATAAGTAATGCTGCACGTCCATGGTCAATGTGGCGATCCGTTTGCGCATTACAAAGGACCAACTTTGGTCTATATTTCCTAAGAATCTTAATGATCTCGAGTTGATTTGCTTCATCGTTTTTAAAAAACCCGTCGCGGAAACCGAGATTTTCTCTCATGGACACACCCAATATGGATGCTGCTTGTTTTGCTTCTTTGTCTCTAATTTCAGCAGTGCCTCGTGTTCCAAGTTCGCCGCGAGTCAAATCAACAATCCCGACCTTTTTACCTAATGACACTTCCTTAGCAATCGTACCTCCACAGCTCAACTCCACATCATCGGGGTGTGCACCAAATGCCAATATGTCGAGTTGTTTTGCCATTAACTTTTAATCCAATCAATAATTTTGGGGTCGTCGGGTTGTGTTCGCGGTGAAATCACATCAACGAGTTGACCTTCTTCATCAATAAGATATTTTTGAAAATTCCAAGTGACTGATGAACTTTTGACTCCATTTTTATTTGCATCGGTTAAAAATGCATAAACAGGATGCTTTGATCTGCCTTTTACTGAAATCTTTTCCATAACTGGAAAACTAACCCCATAGTTTTTTTCACAAAATGCCTTAATTTCAGGGTTAGAGCCAGGTTCTTGCCACATAAAATTATTGGATGGGAAGGCAATAATTACAAAATTATTTCTTCCATACTTATCATATAAATTTTGAAGTTTTTTGTACTGCGATGTCAAACCACATTTTGAGGCCGTATTGACTACCATGACTTTCTTCCCCTTCAAAGTGTTAAAATGAAAAGGATTTCCGTCAATATCAGTAACAACAAACTGGTGGATACTACTTCTTAGCTGATCTGTTTGGGCATAAGCAGCAGAGGCGCCAAACAGTAAAGCCAGTATGATTTTTTCTGTCTTCATCGTGCAATCTTTTTCCCCAAAGGTAAGTAAACTCAAAAAAATGATTAACGAAAATCTTTTTACACAATCTCAGCACTTAGGCCAGCATCAAGTAAACGTGTGCATTTCGGCTCTAATTCTTTATAAGTTCCAGACTTCACGGCACATTTACCGTTGTAGTGAACAATCATAGCACATTGTTCGGCTTGATGCGGTGTATGCTCACACACCGTAATCAGTGTTTTGATGACATGGTCAAAGGTGTTGACGTCATCATTGTACAAAATGATTTCATGTTCGCGTTCGGTTGCAACGAGAACGTCCTCATCTTGGCTTTCTTGTTCTTTATGTTGGTCAAATCGAATCATCACAACCCTGAATATACGTATTTTGCGCAAACCCAATCATCAAGTTGGGTATTTGAATGAAAGGTTAAACCATTTGCTTTACACTCTTGAGTAATTGATAAAAGATCTGTTTGATAAAACCCACTTAACAATAATATTCCGTCCCTTTGAAGTCGTTTTGCGTAGTGTGGAATATGGCGAATCAGTGTATTGCGATTGATGTTGGCAAAAATCAAGTCAACGAATTCTGCAACTCTATCAATATCTCCTCTTATCGCCTCAATGACGTGATGACATTGATTTTGTTCTGCGTTTTCCAGCGTATTCTCTACACACCATGGTTCAATATCAACTGCCAACACTGATTTTGCGCCGAGATGAGCAGCTAGTATTCCCAAAATTCCAGTACCACAACCCATATCGAGTACGCTCTTACCTTCTATACCAATCTCCAATACTTGCGTTATCATTAGCCGCGTGGTTTGATGGTGACCTGTTCCAAATGACATTTTCGGTTCGATGATCAGTTCATAAGGGGTGGTTTTTGGTGGATGAAAAGGAGCTCGAACCGTATAATCTCCTACAACAATGGGATGAAATGAGGACTCCCAATGGGCATTCCAGTTTTGAAGAGGAATATTTTTGGTACAATATGAGACTTTATAAGCAGAAGGCATGCGTGACAATGCCCGCTTTACATCTACAAAATCCCAATCTTCCTGTTTTACATAAGCGCGGAGACCATTTTCTGTCTCCAAAAAACTTTCAAACTGTTGTTCCGATAAGAGGGCAAGAAGAATATCCCTTCCTTCATCAGGAGGAGAAACATAAAAGTCAATCTCAATATAAATGTCATTAGAATCCATTGACAATGGCTGCGAAGTCCTCAGCTTGAAGGGAAGCACCACCAATCAGTCCACCGTCCACATCAGCTTGTGCAAAAATTTCAGTTGCATTGGCTGGCTTTACGCTACCCCCATAAAGAATGGAAACACCATCTGCACAAGCGTAATCGTAGTGTTCACGTATCAGCGAGCGTATAAAAGCATGCATTTCTTGCGCCTGCTCAGGAGATGCTGTTTCTCCAGTTCCAATTGCCCATACAGGTTCATACGCCAACACAATTTGTGGCCATTGTGTTGCGTCTAAATCAAATAAGGCAGTAGACAATTGTTGTTTGACAACATCGAAATGTGTGTCCGATTTACGCTCTTCAAGTTCTTCTCCAAAACAAAAAATAACACCCAAACCTGCTTCCAACGCAGCTTTTACTTTTTCTTTTAAAAGCTCATCGGTTTCACCAAAATAAGCACGACGCTCTGAATGGCCCAAAATTACATGCTCAACACCAATATCTTGGAGCATACCAGCTGAAATTTCACCTGTATATGCACCGCTTGCTGATTGATGCATGTTTTGTGCAGCTATTCGAATCTCGCTTGATGTAGTAGATTTCACAGCAGCTGAAAGATTTACATAAGTTGGAGCGATAAAAACCTCGACCTCACTATTTAAATCTTGTTGCTTAAGCTCATTGATAAGTTGAATCGTTTCCGATTCGGTTTTATTCATTTTCCAGTTTCCTGCAACGATTTGTTTTCTCATAATTGAATTTAGTTTAATTGTACTTTCGGATCAAGATAAGCGTAGAGTAAATCTACAACTTGGTTAATCATGATAAATAAAAATGAAACGGTAAGCACCGACCCCATGAGGACTGGAACATCGAGAACATTTAGTGCATTCACAATTTCCTTACCAATTCCATTCCATCCAAAAATATATTCGACAAAAACCGCTCCTGCTAGCATGCTCGCAAACCATCCCGAAAGAGCTGTAATAACAGGATTCAAAGCATTTTTTAACATATGCTTCCAAATGATAACAGACATAGACAATCCTTTTGCGCGAGCGGTTTTGACATAGGCACGATTCCATTCATCCAATAAGGCATTTCTCATTAATTGAGTAACAACAGCTAGCGGGCGAATGCCCAATACAAATGCAGGGAGAACAAGGTTTTTCCAAGCAATGTGATAGGATTCCCCCAAATCATCAAGAACATACAAACTTCCTGTCATATCAAGTGATGTATATTCGTGAAGTAAAAACCCAAAAATCCAAGCAACAAGAATCGCACTAAAAAAAGATGGTAAACTCATCCCCATCGTACTCACCAATTGCAAAATGCGATCTATAGGGCTATGTACGAAGATGGCGGACAAGATTCCAAATAAAATTCCAAAACATATCGCAATCAATAGAGCAGCCATGGCGAGTATTGCAGTATTTGGAAGGGTATCTTGAATCACTTGGCTGACTTGAACACCACTCTTCTGAAATGATTCTCTTAAGTAAGGCCATTTCAAGACAAGTACTCTCTCCCCAAGATTGAAAATACTTGTGTAACTGTATTGATTCGTTGACAGGCCATTAAAATCATGAGTTTGAGGGTGAATCGAGATTGGACTCAAATCATTCAAATAGCTAGTATACTGCTTGAATACTGGTTGATCAAAACCGAATTTTTTTTGAATCAATATGAGTTCTTCACTGTTTGCATTTTGCCCCAGCATCATTTGGGCAGGATCACCAGGAAGAACACTAAATAAAAGGAAAACGATCGTGGCTACTCCCCAAAGTGTAATCAATACGGAAGAAATTCTTTTCAAAAAATCATGAATTTTCTAAGTGTATGAGGGCAAAAATCGCGTAATTAATCATGTCTAGATAATTTGCCGCAAGACCTTCGCTCACTAATGTTTGTCCATTGTTGTCCTCAATCTGCTTAACACGAAGTAGTTTTTGAAGGATAAGATCGGTCAGTGAGCTCACCCGCATGTCGCGCCAGGCCTCTCCATAGTCATGGTTTTTATTTTGCATTAAAGACTTTGCAATACCAATTTGAGTGCTGTAATGAGACAATACCGCTTCCGATGACATATCGGGCTGATCTGCTATCCCCTTTTCGATTTGAATCAAGGCCATCACGCAATAATTCACAATGCCAATAAACTCAGAAAACTGTCCTTCATCAATGCGTTGGGTTTTACTCTGCTGAAGGGTTCGTATTCGCTGAGCTTTAATAAAAATTTGATCCGTTAAAGACGACACACGAAGAATACGCCACGCACATCCGTAGTCGTGCATTTTTTTCTCAAATAAATCACTGCATATTTGCAATGCAGTATCATACTGCTGGTCTGTAGTCGCCAAGATGAAAAACTTTTGTGTAAATTTCGGTCAAATTTTTTAAAAAATCTATTCTTTCTCTATTCATTTTTTGAATGATTATTAACTGCAATTCCGTACCGATTGATCTGTCACAAGGCCATGTAATGGGGGTGCTTAATATCACCCCTGACTCTTTTTATGATGGCGGAAAGTTTACAGAGATTGAGAAAGTTCTAACGCAGACAAAACGCATGCTAGATGAGGGGGCAACTTTTATCGATATTGGTGGGGCAAGCTCAAGACCTGGCTCAAACCCAGTATCTCCCAAAGAAGAAATTGAGCGTGTAATACCTGCAATTTTAGCGATTTTAAAAAACTTCCCCAAAGCTATCATTTCGATAGACACAACCTCAAGTGTTGTTGCTGAGAAAGCTATTGAGTCTGGGGCTGCAGTTGTCAATGACATCTCAGCTGGAACCATCGACGAACAGATGCTAGAGACCGTTGCGTCGCTTGGTGTACCCTATATTGCCATGCATATGCAAGGGACTCCAAAGACAATGCAAAACAACCCCACTTATCAAAATGTAGTGAGCGATGTATTTATTGCTCTTGAACGGTTCTGTAATCGGGCAATACAATTGGGAATTCGGCAACTTATACTCGACCCAGGCTTTGGGTTTGGAAAATCGCTGTCCCACAACTATCAGCTTTTAAACCAATTTGAGAAATTTCATTCACTCGGTTGTCCCCTTTTGGTTGGCGTGTCAAGAAAGTCGATGATTCAACAAATTGTAGATGTAGATGCCGAAAACGCTTTAAATGGCACAACCGTAATCCATACAATTGCTGTACAGAAAGGTGCCTCTATACTTCGTGTACATGACGTAAAAGAAGCCGTGCAAGTTTTTCAACTTGTGAATTATTTAAACCAACAGGAATCGACTCCAACAACCTAAGCTTGGTGAATTTTACTTAATTTTATAAAAAATTTCATTTGAATCCGCTCGATTTTCTACAAGTACGTATCATTGACATTCTCGACATCGTCCTTGTTGCCATACTGCTATACTACATTTACCGACTTGTAAAAGGTACTGCCGCTATTAACATCTTCACCGGAATTGTTATTGTGTATTTGATTTGGAAGCTCACAGATATTCTTCAAATGAATGTATTGAGTAATATTTTGGGTGGCTTTATCAGTGTAGGGGTGTTTGCGCTCATTGTGGTTTTCCAACAAGAAATCCGAAAACTATTGCTTACAGTAGGGTCTACGAACTTGGCAAGCCCGAAAAATTTTAGACGGTATTGGAATATATTAACCAATAGTGAGCACAGTAATCATTCGGAAGCGAAAATAGTGGTGAATGCCTGTTCAGAACTGAGCGCACAAAACATTGGGGCATTAATTGTTTTTGAACGCAACACCAGTCTTGATATGTTTAAAGAGTCCGGAGATCAAGTGAGTATGGATATTTCAACTCCTGTCATTGAAAGCATTTTCTTCAAAGGAGGGCCATTGCACGATGGTGCTATTGTGATTGACGGAAATCGCATTGTGGCAACACGCGTGGCTTTACCAATAAGCGAACAGTCAGATATCCCTGTGCGATACGGTCTCAGACACCGTGCAGCAGTTGGGGTTTCTGAAAAAACAGATGCGACTGTTCTCGTTGTTTCTGAGGAAACTGGAAAAATTTCTTATATCAAAAATGGAGAGTTTGTATCCTTCACTAGCAATGACAACCTTATCGAAATAATCGAAGAAGATTTAAGCTAGATGGACTCTTGCTTTTGAATTAACTTCACATTATGCAGGTTTTGATAAAACCCACCATCGATTTGCAACAGTTTTTCATGGGATCCTATCTCAACAATTTTACCCTTATCCATTACAATAATGCGATCAGCTTTTTGGACAGTCGCTAAACGGTGTGCGATTATGATTGCTGTTTTCCCCTCAGTCAATCGGTCTGTTGCAATCTGAATTAATTCCTCTGTTTCGCCATCAACAGATGAAGTGGCTTCATCCAAAACCAATATTGAGGGGTTGGACACATACGCCCTTAAAAAGGCAATGAGTTGTCGTTGACCGCCAGAAAGCATGGCGCCACGTTCTTTAACATCGTATTTAAGTTTGCCTGGAAGTTTTGAAATAAATTTATCAATCCCGATGTGCCTTGCAGCTTCCATCACCTGTTCCTCGCTGATCGATGAGTCCCACATGCTGATGTTGTTTTGAATCGTATCTGCAAACAAAAACACATCTTGAAGAACAACTGCAATTGCGTTTCTTAACGACGAAAGCTTATAGGATTTGATGTTCTTATCATCAAGTTCTATACTTCCCTTATTTATATCATAAAATCGACTGAGTAGATTGATAATTGTTGATTTTCCAGCTCCAGTAGCACCGACTATGGCTATGGTTTCTCCATCATTCACATTAAAGGAAATGTCATTGATTACCGTCTCACCTTTTTTGTATGAAAACACAACATTCTGAAATGAAATTTTTCCCTTCATGTCTTTGGTTTCGAGAAAACCATCATCGGGGATATGGCTATCCGTATCCATTAAGGCAAATACGCGCTGAACCGCGACCATGCCCATTTGCAGGGTATTGAATTTATCTGCGATTTGTCGCAAGGGACGAAACAGCATTTGCGTGAGCTGAATAAACAAAAAGATCGAGCCCAAGGTAATTCCATTTTCTTGCGCAATGACGCTGAGACCTCCATACCAAACCAATAAGCCGATGGTTATCGAAGTAGAAAGTTCTGCTATTGGAAAGAAAATGGAGTTATACCATACCGTTTTCAGCCAAGCTTTTTTATGCTTTTCATTGATCTCTTGAAAAGATTGGTACTCTTGATGCTCTCGAACAAAAAGTTGAACGATATGCATCCCCGAAATTCTCTCCTGAATAAAAGTATTTAAATTGGCGACTTGCGTTCGCACCTCGTCAAATGCAAATTTCATTGCTTTTTGAAACTTTCGTGTGGCAAACAAAATCAAGGGGAGAACTGCAAAAACAATAAGAGAAAGTTTCCAACTCACACTCAACATAACACCAACTACGATTAACATTTTGAGCAGATCAGCAATAATCATAAACAGGCCCTGACTAAAAATGCTCGCAATGGTTTCGATGTCATTGACCGCGCGTGTAACCAATCTACCTACTGCTGACTTGTCGAAAAAGGTCATCCGAAAGCCAATCATTCTTCTGAATAGTTCTCTGCGGAGATCGTAAACGACTCGTTGTCCAAGCCAATTTGCATAATAAATAAACGAAAACTGAAAAAACACCTCCAAAAACAAAACCCCAGTCATGATGCCAATAAATATTAGCATACCGTCGTAGTCTTTTAACGTGATGTAGTCATCAACTGTTATTTTTAACAAATACGGATTAAGGGTTGAAAAAACAGAGAGCAAAATCGCTGCAGTTAGAACAAAAATAAACGTAAACCTGTACGGACGGACATATCGCATGAGTCTCTTGAAGAGTGACACATCTAAAATAGAACCGGTTACCTTAGAACTCATATCGCAAATATATGCTTTGGATAACTTACTTTTTCTAGGTAAAGCCCGTGGGCTGGAACAGAGTAACCCGCTTGACTCCGATCACGGCTTGCAAGTATAGCTTTAAAATCTGATATACTGATTTTTCTCAAACCAACCGCTATGAGCGTACCCACAATAGCCCGAACCATATTTCTCAAAAACCGATTTGCCTGTATAAAGAAAACCAATTCACTTCCATCTTGTTGCCAGTGCGCATGTTGAATATCACATATATACGTTTTGACGTCTGTTTTTGACTTTGAAAAACACTTAAAATCCTTATGATCAATTAAAATTTTGGCTGCTTGATTCATCAATTCGACATCTATGGGCTTGGCAAAATGATAGGAACGTTTTTGCAAAAAGGGATTTTTTTGTGTGGTAAGGTTGTAACGATAACTCCTGCTAACCGCATCAAAGCGTGCGTGAGCATCTTGAGTGACAGGGATAATATTGCGGACTGCAATTTCTTTCGGAAGGAGCTTGTTGAGGCGAAACGTCAAGTCTTTATCGACATGATCATCAATGTCAACATGAGCAAACAATTGATGGGCATGAACCCCTGCGTCGGTCCGACCAGCACCAACAATACTGAGCGGTTTTCGAAATAAAATTGACAAGGCATCTTCCAAACATGACTGCACGCTATCGCCCGCAGGCTGTCGTTGCCAACCAACAAAGGGTGTGCCATCGTAAGATAGTTCTATAAAATAACGCAAGGAGTACTATTTTTGTTCGACAAAGATATTGTTTCTATTTCCACTGCTTTCATCACAAATGAAAAAAATACTTTTACTTTCCGACACACATGGCTACATCGACGACCATATAATGGAGTATGTGAATGAGTCAGATGAGGTTTGGCATGCTGGTGATGTTGGGTCAATTGATGTAACAGACAAAATATCTAAAATTAAGCTCCTTCGTGCTGTGTATGGAAATATTGATGGTGCAGAGCTAAGAACAAGCTTTCCAAAAGATTTGGTATTTACATGCGAAGGTGTCAAAGTATTTATGACTCATATTGGTGGAAGGCCCGGGCGTTACGCAAAGGGAATAGGTCAACAAATTAAGTCTGTGAAGCCGAAACTTTTTATTTGTGGACACTCTCACATATTAAAAATTCAGTTTGACAAAACCCATCAAGTCTTATTTATCAATCCTGGAGCCATGGGAAAACACGGATTTCATAAGGTTCGAACAATGGTACGTTTTGAACTTTCTAAAGGAGAGATAACAAATATGGAAGTCGTTGAAGTGAAGCGCAAATCCTCAACGAAGACGATCAGCAGATCGAATTAAATCTTCATCGCGCTTTATGGCTTTGTTGGCAAGGGAGACAAAAATGATGGTATGAATCGCAACAATGCTAACCAAAAGCTGGTGAGTTTCATTGCTATCGATATAAAAATAGCCGATACATTGATTGAGCAATACGCCGAGTGTAATCAGTAAAAGAATTCGATTCGTTACAAATTGCCGCTTTCTGTTCCGAAATTGAAAAATATTCCAAAAGGGAACAATAATAAGTAAGAGGTTGGAGATGAGTAACATATAAGATTCATCAACTTCAACAGAAACACCAGAATACAACAAACGATCGGGAAGGAAAATATATCCCGCCAACTGAACGAGAGATACAAATAATAGAAAGATGGTTTGAATTCGCTGTAACACCGATAAAGTTTTAGTAAAAGTAAAAAATAGTTGTATATTTGTAAAGCAATTGGAACAACTTCATTCCAACTTTCACTTCCATATTATTTATTTTTCATCTACATAATGTTAGAAATCGCTGAATTAAAATCAAAAAAGCTTCCTGAGCTACAAGAAATTGCAAAAAACTTAGGTATTAAGGGGATTGCAGGACAAAAGAAAATAGATCTTGCCTACAGTATTATTGATCACATTGCGAGTCAACCTGAAGTTAAAAAGGAAAAACAGGTCGATTCCGAATCAAAAGAAGCGCCTAAAAAAGAAACCCCAAAAAAAACACAAAATGGCAAGTTAAAAACTGATAAAAAACATCCAAATCAAAATGATAAACATCAGCAAGCCGACGAAAAAAACAAGGCGCAACACAACAAAAAAGTAGACAGCCACAACAAAGACACTCGAAATAAATATCGCCAACCTGATTATGAGTTCGAAGGAATTATTGAAAGTGAAGGGGTATTGGAAATGATGCCTGAAAGTTATGGATTTTTGCGATCTTCAGATTACAACTACCTATCATCACCAGATGATATTTATGTATCTCAGTCGCAAGTCCGGCTGTTTGGCTTAAAAACTGGTGATACGGTTCTTGGTCATGTTCGACCCCCAAAAGAGGGAGAGAAATATTTTCCGTTGATTAAGGTAAGTACCATAAATGGGCTAAGCCCAAATGTAGTTCGTGATCGGGTTTCTTTCGAGCACTTGACACCATTGTTTCCCAATGAAAAATTCAATATTGCCGAAAAGCAGAGCACGATATCTACTCGAATCATAGACTTGTTTTCCCCGATCGGAAAAGGGCAACGTGGAATGATTGTTTCGCAACCCAAAACAGGTAAGACCATGTTACTTAAGGACGTTGCCAATGCCATTGCAGCAAATCACCCAGAAGTATACCAAATCATCCTTTTGATAGATGAGAGACCAGAAGAGGTAACGGATATGCAGCGCAACGTAAAAGGAGAAGTCGTTGCTTCTACTTTTGACGAGCCAGCTGACAGGCACGTAAAGGTTGCAAACATCGTTCTTGAAAAGGCAAAAAGATTAGTGGAATGTGGCCACGATGTGGTGATACTGCTCGATTCAATTACTCGCTTAGCACGTGCGTACAACACGGTTCAACCTGCTTCGGGAAAAATTTTAAGTGGTGGAGTTGATGCCAATGCATTACACAAACCAAAACGTTTCTTTGGAGCTGCGAGAAACATCGAAAATGGTGGGTCGTTATCAATCATTGCTACTGCATTGACAGAAACTGGCTCCAAAATGGATGAAGTTATTTTTGAAGAATTTAAAGGGACAGGTAACATGGAACTACAGCTTGATCGCAGAATCTCAAATCGAAGAATTTTCCCAGCAATTGATTTGGTTTCTTCAAGTACGCGTAGAGATGATATGCTCCTCGATGAAAACACCGTTCAAAGAATGTGGGTGATGAGAAAATACCTTGCAGACATGAATCCCGTTGAGGCGATGGAGTTTATTGAAGATCGAATCAAGAGGACGCTTAATAATGAAGAATTTTTAATTTCAATGAATAATTAACAATACGAGAAAAAAAAAGGGCTTCCGATGGAAGCCCTTTTTTTTTGGTCTTAACATAACTTACAAAGAAGCTACGTGCTTAGTTACTTTCGATTTTATGTTAGCTGCTTTGTTCGCATGAATAATATTGCGTTTAGCAAGCTTATCGATCTTAGAAATTAAAGAAGGGAGTGCTTTGGTAGCAGCTTTCTTAGTTTTGATTTCCTGAAAATCTCTCAACGCATTACGCATCGTTTTGTGTTGCAGACGGTTGCGAAGGCGTTTTGTTTCGTCAGAGCGTATGTTTTTTAAAGCGGACTTATGGTTAGCCATAGTGTTTTATATTTTGTAGCCCGTAGGGGAATCGAACCCCTCTTACCAGGATGAAAACCTGGCGTCCTAGCCGATAGACGAACGGGCCTTTTTATTTCAGGTGGCAAATTTAATTGAAAAAAATGATAATGCAATTAATTTTAATGCGTTTTATATGAAAACAATAAATAAAGGCGTTTTGAGTATGTTCATTAATTTATCTACATTTACAAAAATCACCCAATATACCTAAAGATAAGTAGTGACATCCAAACCGTGAGTAAAACAACTATTTTGAAAAACAAAAATGGGTTAAGGTTGAACTATACAGATTTGGTGGAAATTTTCGAACAAACAATTCAGATCTAATACGCTTTTGCAAAAAGCACACGCTGACTTGAAGGGTTACCAGAATAAATACATTTACCTTCCTCCTTCTCAGTGTCAATGGGAATACAGCGAATGGTCGCCTTAGTTTCTTGTTTGATTTTCATTTCTGTTTCTTCGGTTCCATCCCAATGAGCAGAAATGAATCCCCTTTTGGAGTCTAATACCTTTTTAAAGTCCGTGTAAGAATCACAAACCGTGATATGACTATCGCGAAACGCGAGAGCACGATCAAACAAATTACTTTGAATTTCGGAAAGAAGGTTTTTAACATGTGAAGCTAAATCATCTTGAGGAATAAAAGACTTAGTCAAATTGTCTCGGCGAGCTAGCTCAACTGTCCCTTTTTCAATGTCTTTTGGTCCGATTCCCAAACGAATGGGAACACCCTTAAGCTCATAATCATTGAATTTATAGCCTGGGGTGTGCGTATCTCGATCATCCAAATTAACGCGGATACCTGCTGCATTTAAATCCTCATACAGTTTTTTGGCATGATTCAATACTTCATTTTTTTGCCCATCTCCTTTGTAAATCGGCACGATAACCACCTGCAATGGAGCGAGGTTGGGCGGAAGCACTAAACCTTTGTCATCGCTATGGGTCATTATCAAAGCACCCATCAATCGCGTAGATACACCCCACGAAGTTGCCCATACGTAATCTAATCCGCCTTCTTTGTTTGCAAATTTTACGTCAAATGCTTTGGCGAAATTTTGGCCCAAAAAGTGAGCCGTTCCCGCTTGTAAAGCTTTCCCGTCTTGCATAAGTGCTTCAATACAATAGGTTTCGATTGCACCTGCGAAACGCTCACTCTCGGATTTGGTTCCTTGAATCACTGGAATCCCCATAAAATCCTCAACAAACTTTGCATAGATTTGGTTCATTTGAATGGTTTCAGCAACTGCCTCCTGCTTAGTTGCATGTGCTGTATGACCCTCTTGCCACAAAAATTCAGCGGTGCGCAAAAACAAACGCGTCCTCATTTCCCAACGAACAACGTTGGCCCACTGATTCAGAAGAATCGGTAGATCTCTGTAAGACTGAATCCAATTTTTATAAGTGTTCCAAATGATTGCCTCACTTGTAGGCCTTACAATAAGTTCTTCTTCTAACTTGGCATTGGGGTCAACACGAAGTTTTCCCGAATTGTCAGGGTCGTTTTCCAAGCGATAGTGGGTAACTATTGCACATTCTTTCGCAAAGCCCTCTGCATTTTTTTCTTCAGCTTCAAACAGACTTTTCGGCACAAATAAAGGAAAATATGCATTGGAGTGCCCCGAGTCTTTAAACATCTTGTCCAATTCGCTCTGCATACGCTCCCATATCGCATAGCCGTAGGGTTTGATCACCATACATCCGCGGACAGCTGAGTTTTCTGCTAAATCTGCTCGAACAACAAGATCGTTATACCACTTTGAATAATCTTGACTACGTGTTGTTAAATTTTGCCCCATTTTTAGTTTGGCATAGAATTTGAAATGTTACTTTTAGCAAAGCTAATTAAATTTGAGTACTTTAACCCGCAATCATGTCATTATGAAAACACAATTTTCTTACTCCCCGTTTTTTTTGTTGCCTTTGTTTGCTATCTTGTTTCTCATTACGAGTTGCGGATCTTTCAGTCCTGTTGGATACTACAATGACGGTATTTATGGCGATATACCTCCCCCTGAAAAACAATATAATAACAAAACTGATGGTAAGTACTACAAAAAGTATTTTGGAGATAAGGCAAAAGAATTAGCAGATAACAACCGTGACATGGAAGTAGACTCGCTTTCCAAACCCACGCAAAACAATCGAGACATAGACAATATCAACATCAATGTATATGGATATGGATCACACGGGTTTTATCATGACTATAATTACCACTGGAAAGATTATTACTATCGACCTTGGTGGAGACATTATCGATATCGTCCTTGGCATTCTTGGTCGTATTACTACGAGCCTTATTATTACGGATGGTCACACTACAGCCCTTATTATAGATATTATCCTTACTCCTATTATGGATACAACCCTTACTATCATTATTACGGATCGAGCTACTACACCAATCCAAACCAGTATGTGGCAAGTAGTGGGCGGCGAGGCGCTCCAGTAAGGGCAACTTCCAACATGAGAAGCAATTCTACAAATTCATTGAGCGGGGATTCTTACCAAATTCAACGACGTTTTGCTAATGGTACTATCAATACGGTAAACTACAATGTTGGACGTCGTACATCAAGCAACGCATCGACTTCGGCAGTTAAAGAAAGTGGACGAAATGATGGGTCTAATTTTATGACACGGGATTACTCAAGTAAGCGAAACTATCGGTCTAGCTCGAATTTCAAAAATATCTCTAGTTCAAACAATTCATATCAAAATAGACAATCAAGATCCTCAAATAATAATTTCAATACATCTAGGTCAAGCAATCGCTCCTACAACTATGGAAACTCCAGGAGCTCGAGGAGTTCAAGTGGCTCGTCGTCTAGATCATCTAGTAGTGGCAGAAGATAACATCAATGACTAATCCTTTGTTTATGAAACCGCATTTACTTCCATTTTTGATTCCTTTTTTGAGTTTATGGACATTGACAGCTCAAAACTTAGATCTGGTGCGTGTCATCACTCAGGAAAATATCAGCGGAAACGCCCGCTATGAGGCCATGTCTGGGGCGTTTGGTGCCTTGGGTGGCAATCTTTCTGCGATTCATATCAATCCTGCAGCGAGTGCCGTATTCATCGCCAATCAGTTTGGCTTGAGCACATCGGCACAATCAACCACAAACAACACTTCATATTTTGGCACTTCTACTCCCACTGAAAACCGAAATAGCGGACTCAATCAGATTGGTGGTGTATTGATTCTGAAAAACAACAACAAAGACATGGGATGGAAAAAAGTTGCCTTTGGATTTAACGCTCAGATGCAAAGCTCCTACAACAATACGATTCAAATCAACGGCACAAATACTGAAAATGGACTGGATACTTATTTTCTGGATTATGCCGCTGGAAAAAATGGGGGTACCTTTGGTTTGAATGATGGGGAAACAGTACGAGATGTTTATCAATTTTTTGGAAAATCTGCTGGTTATGGATTTGAATATCAACAAGCATTTCTTGGTTACCAAGGGTATATTTTTGATTACTTGGAGGACGATAATCTGTTTCTTTCCAATGCGATTTATTCTTCCGTTCAACACAATCATAAAATTCAGACAAGTGGAGACAAGTGGGATATGGCATTTACAATTTCGGGTCAATACAATGATTGGCTATACCTTGGAGCAAACATAAATTTTTCTGGCATCGAATATCGCCAAATCAGTTCAACAACAGAAAGTGGGTATGACTTGAACTCTCCCATGCGTGAAATCTATTTTCAAAACAATCTCTATACCTATGGTGGTGGCGTCTCTTTACAATTTGGTGTCATTGCCACACCAAACAAAAACGTTCGATTGGGAGCCAGCTTTAAGTCGCCGACTTGGTATTCTTTGAAAGATGAGTTTTCACAGTATTTGGAAACACAATCAAATGATGCCGAAGGAAACTCATTTAACGATGTGATTGATTTGACCAATATCGTGAATGTTTACGAAGATTATACCATCAAAACACCAAGTGAACTGCGCGGAAGTTTGGCGTATATTTTTGGCACAAGTGGGTTGGTCTCATTTGATTACATCGTAAAGAGCTATCAAAACACGCACATTGGACCCAACGATAATGATGTGTTTATTGCTCTTAATGATCAAATCGATCAAAGCTGGACTTCAACATCGAGCTACCGAATCGGAGGTGAATATCGACAAGGTGGTGTAAGTCTTCGCGCTGGATACCATCTTGAAGAATCACCATACAGCAATGCGAGCATCATAGAAGATCGCTCGGGATATTCTTTCGGAATCGGATTTAATTTCAAGTCGAGCGTAATCAATTTATCTGTGCTGAACAGCGAGCAAAATCGAAGCCATCAACTCTATGACACTGGACTTGTTGATCGAGCGAGCAATGCCATCGATTTACAGCAATTTACCGTGAGCTGGAACCTAAAGTTTTAGCAGAAACAAAACCTTGTCAACGTAATTTTATAAATAAGTATCTTTGTGTTCTATATGGATGCAATGAAATTTGACAAGTTACTTGAAGAAACCTTTCACGACTTTGACGCAAACGACCACCAAAGTAGTTCGGCAGAGACTCCTTTACGTACAGATGCCTTTGATTTATCCGATGATGAAAAAATCTCTCGTATTGAAAATGATGTCGCCAACATCTTGGAAACTTTGGGAATGGATATGTCCGATGACAGTCTGAAAGGAACACCAAAGCGAGTGGCAAAAATGTTTGTTCAAGAGATCTTTGGAGGCCTACATCCCAAACGCTCCCCAAAGCTTTCCACTTTTGACAACAAGTATAAGTATGGACATATGCTGGTAGAGAAAAACATTACACTCTATTCGACTTGTGAACATCATTTATTACCCATCGTGGGAAAAGCGCATGTCGCTTATATTTCCAATGGTACTGTGATCGGATTATCCAAAATGAATCGTATCGTCGATTACTTTGCCAAAAGACCTCAAGTCCAAGAGCGTCTAACTCGTCAAGTTGTACATATGCTACAGTCTGCCCTGGAAACCAAAGATGTCGCTTGTGTCATCGACGCAAAGCACTTGTGTGTTAATTCGAGAGGAATTCGCGACGTAGATTGCAGTACAATTACTGCCGAATTTGGTGGTGCATTTAATAAGCCAGAAGTTAAAAAAGAATTTTTAGAATATCTACGGCTAGAAACTGCATTCTAAACGATCATGAAATCCATTGCTGAACAACGTATTCTAGTATATAACTCGCTAAGCGGAACCAAAGAAGAATTTAAACCCCTTAACGGGAATATGGTTGGGATGTATGTTTGTGGACCAACCGTCTATAACAATGTTCACCTTGGAAATTGCAGAACCTTTATCTCATTTGACATCATCTTTAGGTATTTGAAACACTTGGGTTATAAAGTGAGATATGTACGTAACATCACTGATGCTGGTCATTTAGAAAATGATGCAGACGAAGGAGAAGATCGCATCACAAAAAAAGCGAGGATCGAAGAGATTGAGCCTATGGAAGTGGTTCAGAAATACACAGTTGATTTTCACCGAACGCTTGCCAAATTCAATACGCTGCCCCCGAGTATTGAACCAACGGCTACTGGACATATTGTTGAACAGATCGAGTTGGCCAAACAGATTTTGGAATCTGGTTTTGCTTACGAGGTCAATGGCTCCGTTTATTTTGATGTGTTGAAATTCAACGAAAGTTCAGCATACGGAAAACTCAGTGGACGAAAGCTTAAGGATATGATCCACAATACCCGCGAAACAAGTGGACAAAGCGAAAAGCGAAATCCACAAGACTTTGCATTATGGAAAAAAGCACAACCCGAGCACATTATGCGATGGCCTTCGCCATGGGGCGATGGTTTTCCAGGTTGGCATTTGGAGTGTACGGCGATGAGTACCAAGTATTTGGGTAAAAAATTTGATATCCACGGTGGTGGCATGGATCTAAAATTCCCTCATCACGAATGCGAAATCGCACAGGGCGAAGCCGTTTCCAATTGTTCTCCCGCCAATTATTGGGTGCATGCAAATATGCTTACTTTAAATGGTAAAAAAATGGCAAAAAGTACAGGAAACAATATTTTGCCTAATGAAATCTTTACCGGTGAGAATGACATCATGGAGCGTCCTTTCTCCCCAACTGTCACGCGGTTTTTTATGCTTCAGGCACATTATCGTTCTGTTCTCGATTTTAGTAATGACGCCATGCTCGCTTCTGAAAAGGGCTTTTCTAAATTGATGCAAGCACTTTCCCTTTTGGATTCAATCAACACTGACACGGAAACGACTGGATTTGATGTTACAAAATGGAAACAAAAGTGCTACGATGCAATGAACGACGACTTTAACACTCCTATCCTAATTGCTACCCTATTCGATGCGGCTAAATTTGCACAAAATGTGAATGATGGAAGAGAAAGTATTACCAAAGAAGATCTAAATACCCTTCAGTCAACATTTCATAGCTTTATTCATGACGTACTTGGCTTATCTAAAGAAGTTCAGGGAGTTGATCATTACCTAGAAGACGCTTTACATCTTCTGATAGAATTGCGAAATGATGCTCGAAAAAGAAAGGACTTCGTTACCTCTGATAAAATTCGTGATGAACTCTCCAAAGCTGGAATTATATTAAAAGATGGCTCACATGAAACCACTTTTACTCTAAGACAGTGAAAAGGCTTTTGATTTTTCCATTTTTGGTTTGTATTAAAATATATCAAACTGCGATCTCCCCTTTTTTTCCAGCAACATGTCGGTTCCATCCAAGTTGTTCTCATTATGCAGCAAAATCACTTCAAAAACATGGATTATGCAAAGGACTCAACTTATCCATCAAACGCATCGCAAAATGTCATCCTTGGGGTGGAAAAGGCTATGACCCTGTACCCTAATCGATCAACATCAAAATAGTATATTTACAAAAATTCCAATTATGATTTTATACAAGTTCGAATGGGCACCTAGTGAAACCATTTTCAAAATCGGATCGTTTGGTCTTCATTACTACAGCTTGATGTTTGTGATTGCATTTGCCGTTGGCTTCTACATGATGCGAAAATTTTATCGCCATGAAAAAGTTTCTGAAGAATACCTCGAACCTTTGTTTGTCTTTACCATTGTTGGCACACTTCTAGGAGCACGTCTAGGCGAGGTGTTTTTTTACAATTGGGATTATTATCAAAATAATTTGGCCGAAATTCTTTTACCAATAAAAGTAACTGCTGATGGGGTAGAATTTACTGGTTATCGAGGACTGGCAAGTCATGGGGCTGCCATTGGGATTATCACCTCTCTCTATATATATCAAAGAAAATACACCTACAAGCCTTTACTTTGGATTTTGGATCGTTTGGGTATTACCGTAGCATTTGCTGGAATTTTTATTCGTATTGGAAACTTTTTTAACTCTGAGATTGTTGGGCTATACAGCAACAGTGATTTTGGAGTTGTTTTCCTAAATAGAGGTGAAGTATTACCAAGACACCCTGTGCAACTTTACGAATCTTTTGGTTATCTTGTTGTATTTCTAATTCTCCGTCACCTCTATTGGAATACCCATCGAAAAGATCAGACTGGCTATCTATTCGGCGCCTTTTTTGTCTTACTATTTGGTGTGAGATTCATCGCAGAATTTGTCAAAGAAAGTCAAGGGGGGTTTGAAACATCACTTGGAATTCTATCGACTGGTCAATGGTTGAGTATACCTCTTATTCTTATCGGATTATTTCTCATCCGAAGAGCGCAGTCTAAGATCAGATCCGTTTAGTCTTCCTTTTTTTCTTCGAGGGATTTGTTACGGAGTGTGTCGAACATAATTGGTGTTGCGATAAACATCGAAGAATAGGTACCGACAACTACACCAACAATTAAGGCAAACATAAATCCACGAATTGCCTCACCACCAAAAAGAAAAATAGCAAGTAACACGACTAGTGTAGTCAACGAGGTGTTTAATGTTCGGCTCAAGGTGCTGTTCAATGCACCATTAACCGTTCGATTATACGGCCAACTACTATGTGCTTTTGCATATTCACGAATTCGGTCAAATACAACCACGGTATCATTTAGAGAGTACCCAATTACAGTCAGTATTGCAGCGATAAAGGCTTGATTAATTTCCATATTAAATGGCATAAACGTGTAGGTCAAAGAGAATATCCCCAACACTAACAATACGTCATGGAATACGGCAGCAACAGCACCAAGAGAAAATTGCCACTTTCTGAAACGCAATAAAATGTATAAAAATACCACGATTAGTGAACCGAATACAGCCAAAAAGGAATTGTTTTTGATGTCATCGGCAATTGTTGGTCCAACTTTAATAGATGACATAATTCCAATTTGTTTTTCTTCACTCGTAGTTATAAAGCTGTCATAATCCGTACCATCAGGAAGATAGGTTTGTAATGCGCCGTACATCAACTGTTGAATTTCATCATCTACGGCAGCACCTTCAACATCGACTTTATAATTTGTCGTGATTTTTAGCTGGTTGTCGTTACCAAAGATTTTCGCTTCAGCGTTTCCTAGGACAGCAACGAGGTCGGACTGCACTTCAGCTGAGTTGATGGCCTTGTCAAATCGTACTGTATACGATCTACCACCTACAAAATCTACACCTTGGTTGAGACCATTGGTAAACAAAGATGTCAATGCTACAATGATAAGTAAACCTGAAAGGATGTAGGAGAATTTTCGTTTTGCCAGGAAAGTGATTGTCAAATTTCGGAACAAATTTTTGGTTACAGTCGTAGAGAAATGCAGTGCTCTCTTTTTTCCAACTCTAGAGTCCACAAGAATCCTTGTAATAAAGATCGCAGTGAACAAAGAAGTGGCGATACCAATCAAAAGGGTTGTTGCAAATCCTTTAATCGGACCAGTTCCAAATAAGAATAAAATTAATGCAGTTAAACCAGTTGTAATATTAGCATCTAAGATGGATGAAAGAGCATTTTGAAATCCATCAGAAACGGACAGCTTTAGTCCTTTTTCTCGTGTGAGCTCTTCTCGGATTCTCTCAAATATCAGCACGTTAGCATCAACAGACATTCCAATAGTCAAAACAATACCTGCGATCCCTGGCAAAGTCAGTACAGCTCCTAAGCCAGCAAGGATACCAAAAATTAAAATAAGATTTAAAGTCAGAGCGATATCTGCATAAAGTCCCGCGCGACCGTAATAAAACATCATCCATACCAAAACGAGGAGCAGCGCAATTACAAACGAGTTGATTCCACTTTCAATGGCTTCAGCCCCTAAAGATGGACCGATGATTTCAGATTGAATAATTTCAGCAGCAGCTGGAAGTTTACCCGCACGCAACACATTCGCCAAATCAGTAGCTTCATTAACTGTAAACTGACCAGAGATTTCTGAACGCCCACCAGAGATGGCGCCTTTAGAAACACCTGGGGCAGAGTACACCAAGTTATCGAGAACAATGGCGATGTTTCCATTTTCACGAAAAGCTTTACCAGTCATTTCCTCCCAAATACGAGCTCCTTTTGCATTCATTTGCATACTAACTGCTGGTGAGTTGAATTGATCATAAGTACTTCGCGCATCAACAATCACACTACCCCCTAAAGGAGGGGTATTTGATCGATTGGATCGAATGGCATACAAGTCGATGAGCTCAGAGTTCTGATCGGTTTTGCTCCATAAAAACTTTGTGAATCTAAGTTCGGCTGGCAATAAGTTTCTAACTTCTGATCGTTGAAGGTAGCTATCAAAAGTAACTTTGTCTTTTTCCGCAATGCGAACAAGAACAGGTCCAGGAAAATCGATATCGACAACAAGGTCAAAAATTGGATTTTGAACAACAGAAACCGAGTCTTGTTGTGCCTCAATATCAGCCAACAAATCATCAATTTCTGAATTATCACCTTGTGGTTCTTCTGATGCTTCTTGTGCAACAGTTTGCTTTAAAAGCTCATTTGCTTGAAATAAGAACGAGGTTAGCTTATCTTTTGATTCGGTCTCCCAAAATTCAAGTTGAGCCGTACTTTGCAATAAATTTTTGACACGTTCAATATCTCGAGCTCCAGGAAGTTCAACTAAAATACGCCCTGAATTTCCAAGTCGTTGGATATTTGGTTGGGTCACACCAAATTTATCAATACGCTTTCTAAGAACTTCAAAAGCAGAAACAATAGACTCGTCGATTTTAGTACGAAGAATTGGTTTTACCTCGTCATCAGTCATGTCGATTTGAATATCGTCACTCAAGGTGCGATTCGCAAAGATGCTTGGGCTTGCAAGGTTTTGATCTCCTTTAAGAGATTCAAACGCTATAAAAAAGCTTTCAATATAGCTTTCGTCCGATGACTTTTGAAGTTCATCAGCTTGCGCAAGCGACTGATTGAATAACGGGCTTCGTGTGTTTTCAGCTAGACCTTTCAGAATGTCTTTTACAGAAATTTGTAGGATCACATTGATTCCCCCCTTTAAGTCAAGACCTTTATTGAGTTCTCTGATCTTAGCATTGGAGTATCCAAAATGCTGATCTGTCGAAACAGAGTCGAGATACCGACGCTCTGTTGCATTAAGCACGTCAAAGTAGTTTGAGGTGTTTTCATCGACTTTTTCCAAAGCATAGGCACGAGCGTTGTCTTCAGTTCGATTGACAATAAATGTGAAAGAGAGCTGGTAAACACTTACCAACACAAATAACACGGCGAATAATTTAACCAGTCCGTTATTTTGCATGATCGTTTGTTTTATTCAAAAAGCAAGCAAATATAGTGCTTACTTCTGATACATGTATAATTGATTGTTTACTTGAGAATTCCAGAAAGTGCTTCATTCATCGTCCGCACAGCTGAGGCACTTTTTTCAAAGCTTGCTGACTCCTTATCATTTAAGTTTAAGTCCATGATTTTTTCCCAGCCATTTTTACCGATAATTGTTGGAACACCAATACAGATATCCGACTGATTGTATTCCCCGTCGAGCATCACAGAGCAGGGAATAATTCGTTTTTGATCGTGTAAAATGCTATTGACAAGATAAGCAACTGAGGCACCGGGAGCATACCATGCCGAAGTGCCAAGTAATTTGGTCAAAGTTGCTCCCCCAACCATTGTTGCAGCAGCGACCTCTTCTAGTTTTTCAGCACTGAGAATCGTTGAAATCGGAATTCCATTGTAAGTGGCAAGGCGAGTTAGCGGGATCATAGCCGTGTCTCCGTGACCGCCAATTACCATTCCGTGAATGTCATTGGCAGGTTTCTCTAAGGCCAGGGACAGATAAGTTTTAAAACGACTGCTGTCAAGGGCTCCCCCCATACCAATCACTTTATTTTTCGGCAAGCCAGTAGCTTTGAGCGTCAAATAAGTCATGGTATCCATTGGATTTGAGACAACAATGATTACGGTATTAGGTGAATGTACCAGAACTTGGTCGGCGACACTTTTTACAATACCTGCATTGATTCCTATGAGCTCTTCCCGCGTCATTCCTGGCTTGCGAGGCACGCCTGAGGTGATGACTACGACATCGCTATTTGCTGTTTTTGCATAATCCGAGGTGGTACCAACAATTGTGGTGTTGAATCCTAGGGTAGTGGCTGTTTGCATCATATCCAGGGCCTTCCCTTCTGCAAATCCCTCTTTGATGTCGAGCAAAACAACCTCACTTGCCATGCCTTGATAGGCAATTGCATCTGCACAAGTGGCACCTACGTTACCAGCGCCAACAATGGTTACTTTCATTTTTATTTATGTATGGGTTATTGTTATGTCTTTGTTATTTTCTTAGGCGTCGATATTCGCATATTTTGCGTTTTTCTCGATAAACTCTCTGCGTGGGGGCACTTCATCACCCATCAGCATCGAAAAAATACGATCGGCTTCACCACCATTGTCGATGGTTACTTGTCGAAGCGTCCGATACTCGGGGTTCATAGTAGTTTCCCACAACTGAACCGCATTCATTTCTCCCAAACCTTTATAGCGCTGTACAGAGCTCCCTTGACCAAACTCATTTTGCAATAAGTCACGCTGGTCATCACTCCAAGCATATTGCTGCTTTCCACCTTTTTTAACAAGGTAAAGTGGTGGTGTAGCAATGTAGATATACCCGTTTTCGATAAGCTCTCGCATATAGCGAAAGAAAAAAGTCAAAATAAGAGTAGAAATATGGCTCCCGTCAACATCGGCGTCACACATGATCACAATTTTGTGATAGCGTAACTTTTCTAAATTTAAGGCTTTGCTGTCCTCCTCTGTTCCAATCGTAACGCCCAAAGCCGTATAAATATTGCGAATCTCTTCGTTTTCAAAGACTTTATGCTGCATCGCCTTCTCGACATTGAGAATTTTTCCTCGTAAGGGTAGAATCGCTTGAAAATGGCGATCCCGACCTTGCTTAGCGGTTCCACCTGCGGAATCACCCTCAACCAAAAACACCTCGCACTCTGCAGGATCTTGTGAGGCGCAATCTGATAATTTTCCTGGAAGACCTCCCCCACTCATAACCGTTTTTCGCTGTACCATCTCACGAGCTTTGCGAGCAGCGTGGCGTGCCTGGGCAGCAAGAATAACCTTCTCAACAATGATTTTCGCGTCGTTCGGGTGTTCTTCCAGATAGTTTTCAAGCATTTCAGAAACAGCTTGGGAAACAGCCGAAGTAACTTCTCTATTCCCAAGTTTTGTTTTCGTCTGACCCTCAAACTGAGGTTCTGCAACTTTAACAGAAACAATTGCTGTCAATCCTTCTCTAAAGTCATCACCTGAAATTTCAAATTTTAATTTGTCAAGCATGCCAGAGGCGTCTGCATACTTTTTCAGCGTTGAAGTCAGTCCTCTTCGAAAACCAGATAAGTGTGTCCCTCCCTCATGGGTATTGATATTGTTGACGTATGAATGCAGATTTTCGTTGAAGGACGTATTGTAAACCATGGCGACTTCGACAGGGATGTCATTTTTTGATCCCTCCATCGCAATCACATCGGCGATTAATGGCTCACGATTTTCATCTAAAAAGCGTATAAATTCTCGCAAACCCTCTTTTGAGTGGAACAACTCCCCCTCTTCATTTGGGTCTTTACCTCGTAAATCAATCAGGCGAACGGAGATTCCTTTGTTCAGATATGCGAGCTCACGAAGCCTTCCTGCGAGGGTATCATAATTAAACTCTATCGTTTGTGTGAAAATGGTCGTATCGGGTCGAAAAGTTACTACGGTACCTGTTTTGTCTGTTTTGCCAGTGTTTTTGACAGCATAAAGCGCTTTTCCACGTTCGTACTCTTGTTCCCAAATTTCGCCATCACGATGAACGGTTGCACGCAAATGTTCTGATAACGCATTTACACAAGATACACCGACCCCGTGAAGGCCGCCGGAAACTTTATAAGAATCTTTATCAAACTTTCCTCCAGCTCCAATTTTTGTCATCACGACTTCAAGAGCCGAAACCCCTTCTTTTTTGTGAATACCAACGGGGATTCCTCGACCGTTATCTTCGACTGTTAATGATTGGTCAGCATTTATAATTACTGTGATTTCATCACAGTGCCCAGCTAGTGCTTCGTCGATGGAGTTATCAACGACTTCATAAACCAAATGGTGTAATCCACGAACGCCAACATCTCCGATGTACATGGAGGGTCGTTTTCGAACGTGTTCCATACCCTCAAGGGCCTGTATACTGTCTGCTGAATATTGATTTTTTTGGTTGTTTTCAATCATAGTTCTTTGGCAATTTATTTAACTAAATCACAATCTATCAAAGATACTTTTTATTGAGGAAAATTCACCGATAAAGCACCCCCTAAAAACGTCAAGTTATTAACAATAATGTGTGAAGAAAAGGGGTTAGTATGCATCATTGTGAACCGCTCCAATTGCGCGTCCGGAGGGCTCATTCATATTTTGAAAAGAGGTGTCCCAAGCGAGGGCTGTTGGTGTGCTACAAGCAACAGATGGGACAGAGGGTACGGTCAAAGCCGCAGTGTCGGATGGGAAGTGCTCTTCAAAAATTGATCGATAATAGTATTCTTCTTTGGTTCTTGGAGGTTGCGTTGGAAAACGGTGATGTACAACTTCCATATCGGTATCGCTCACTTCTCTTTCAACGACTTCTTTTAAGCTATCAATCCAATTATACCCTACCCCATCACTGAATTGCTCTTTTTGACGCCAGGCAACGCTCTCTGGTAAATATTGCTCAAAAGCTTTTCGAAGCACCCATTTCTCCATGCGTTCGGGGGTAATCATTTTGTCTTTTGGATTGATTCGCATCGCTACATCTAAAAAATCTTTATCTAAAAATGGAACTCGACCCTCAATTCCCCAAGCTGCTAAAGATTTGTTTGCGCGTAAACAGTCATATTGATACAATTTATCGAGCTTGCGAACGGTCTCGTCATGAAATTCTTTGGCATCAGGCGCTTTGTGAAAATACAAATAGCCACCAAACACCTCGTCCGCACCCTCACCTGAAAGCACCATCTTTATGCCCATAGACTTGATTACTCTCGCCAATAAGTACATGGGTGTTGATGCCCGTACTGTCGTGATGTCGTAGGTCTCCAAATGATAAATAACGTCTCGTATGGCGTCTAGTCCTTCTTGGACGGTAAAGGTCACTTCATGATGAACCGTACCGATATGTTTGGCTACCTTTTGGGCAGCTGCCAAGTCTGGCGAACCTTCTAAGCCAACAGAAAAGGAGTGCAATTGAGGCCACCATGCATCATTCTCATCGTCTGACTCAACTCGCTTTTTTGCAAACTTTTTAGCCAATGCAGAGGTGATTGATGAATCCAAACCACCAGAAAGAAGAACGCCGTAAGGAACATCACTCATCAACTGACGATGAACTGCATCTTCTAATGCTTGCTGTAGTTCATCAATGTTTGTGCTATTGTTTTTCACAACCCCATAGTCTCGCCAATCCCGATTATACCATTTTGTCAACTCCCCTATGGTGCTATCATAATAATGTCCAGGGGGAAAGACTTCGATTTTTGTACAATAACCCTCAAGGGATTTAAGCTCAGAAGCAAAATAAAGTGTTCCATTGGCATCCCAACCAATATAAAGCGGAATAATCCCCATATGGTCACGAGCAGCAAAAAAGGTGTTTTGAACTGCATCATAGAGAACAAAAGCAAAAATCCCGTTCAGCTCATCAACAAAATTGACTCCTTTGTCTTGGTAAAGTGCAAGTATCACTTCGCAATCAGAACCGGTTTGATATGCAAAATCGGATGTTTGTTTGCGTAATTCTCTATGATTGTAGATCTCCCCGTTTGCGGCTAAAACAAGCTGCTTGTCCTCACTGTACAAGGGTTGTTTTCCAGAAGCAGGGTCAACAATAGCGAGGCGTTCGTGAGCCAATATTGCATGTTTAGCAACATGAATACCACTCCAATCAGGACCACGATGCCGAATCTGTTTAGACATAGACAATAATTGGGGACGTAGCTCCTCAACTACTATCTTTTTATTGTAAGCGCATACAATACCACACATATTAAATTTTTTTACAAAGATATATTTTGCATGTATAATTAAAAGACAAACTTGTTTTTTTATAACTATTTTATATTAATAACTAATTTTTAATATAAATTTTATATATTATGAATAAAAATTAAGTGAAAAAGTTTAAGATTGTTTGTGTGATAGTTTTTAATTTAGGGGGCTAAATCATGGATAAACATATTATTTCGTTTGAGGGCGCAACAATCTCACAAGACAAAAAAGTTGTGCTTCGTGAGGTTTCATTTTCATTAGTTGAGGGTGATTTTGTTTATCTCATCGGCAGAACAGGAACTGGAAAAAGTAGCCTTCTGAAGACACTATATGGTGATTTAAAGCTTCGAGAAGGAAAAGGGAAAGTTGTTGATTGTGAGTTGTTAAAATTGCGAGAGCGGCACATCCCAGATTTACGGCGCCAACTCGGTGTGGTTTTTCAGGACTTTCAACTTCTTCCTGACCGAAGCGTAGAAAAAAACCTCGACTTTGTTTTACGAGCGACGGGTTGGAAATCAGCTGACAAACGAAAAGACCGCATAACCGAAGTGTTAGGAGCTGTTGGGCTTGAAGACAAGCTCAAGTTTTTTCCGCATGAACTTTCAGGTGGAGAGCAGCAACGAATTGCGATTTCACGCGCACTTCTCAATAAGCCAAAGCTAATCCTCGCGGATGAGCCAACGGGAAATTTAGATCCAATTACGAGTGAAGAAGTGATGAAACTCCTTCACGAAATCAACCAACAGGGAACAACGATTTTGATGGCGACGCATGATTTTGGGTTGATATCCAAATTTCCAAAAAGAACCCTGATGTGTGAAGACCAACTGGTTGTTGAGGTAAAAAAGTAAATTTAAACTTTTTCAATTAAAGATTTCCATTCAGCAGCAATTTTGTCCATAGATAGATGGGCAACTGAATTCTTTGCATTTGCACGAAGTTTATTGTAAAGCTCAGAATCTTCAATCATACGATTCAAGGAATCAGTCATTTTACCTTTATCATTAGCTTTGACGAGTAATCCGTTTTTTTCATGCTGGATAATCTCTCTTGGACCTGTAGGACAATCATATGAAACAACTGGAGTGCCACATGCCAAAGACTCTATCAATACCATGGGAAAGCCTTCTAACTCACTTGTCATAATCAAAAATTCTGCTTTTTTGAAATACACATATGGATTAGCAACAAAACCCATAAAATGTATTTTTTTTGAATTATTTAGAGTCCTAGCATAAGTCTCCAAGCTTTGCTTTAATTTACCTTGACCTAAAAAAATGAGATGAATGTTGTTTTTGTGGAGTATAGAGTTTTCATAACATTCTAATGCATGATCAAATTGCTTGACATAATCATCCATTCGTCCAACACATAAAACGTATTTATCTTTGAATGAATGATTACTATTTTTGACTCTATCGCTAATATTGAAGTCAAAACCATTGTAAATTGTTTGTGTGTTATTTAACCCTAATAAATTTAATTTATTTTCAATATCGTTAGAAACGCTAATAACCTTAGTTAATTTTTTATATATGTGTCTAAATAGTATTCTAGGTCGAGGGAAATAGATTTCCAAATCTGATCTATGGCAGACGAAAAACTTTTTGGCTTTTATTTTGTAAATAAAAAGGTGTATTAATAATTCACGTATTGGACTTCTTCTCGCCCTTGAATCAATAATTGTATGGGGAGATAAACGCTTAATTAATATACTCCATCTAAAAAAGGCTGAAATGGTTTGAAATGGAAGAAAAGGTGATCCTTTTACAAGTCCAAGTGAAATATGGTTTCCACTATAATTATAATCAACATCATCATAAGCTGTTATAATAGTTACTTTATATCCAGTTGATGAAAGAAATTTTGACATGTCTGCCATAACCCTTTCAGCACCTCCCCTTCCTAGAGACGGGCCTACTAACAAAATATGTTTTTTGGTAAACAACTGTGTGGTTTTAAAATCCTTTTAAACTTAAAAATAAATACAACACTAACTTTAACTAATTTTGGAGCTATGGTCAAACTTTCGGTTCATATTTTAACATATAACTCAGAGGCGTTTATTTCAAGGTGTCTAAGTTCAATAATTGAGCAAAAAACCAACTTTCCATACGAAATCGTAATTGGTGATGATGCATCTACAGACAAAACAGTTGACATTATCAATTCATATACAAACATACTAGATAAAATAAAATTAAAAATTCATGACAGTAATTTGGGGGTGTTAAATAATTTTATTGACACGCTACAAAGATGTAACGGCAAATACATCTTTGATATTGCTGGCGACGATTGGTTGTCAGACCCCTATGCGCTTCAAACCTTAGTGAATGAACTGGATCAAAACCCAACTTTTGGTTTTGTCGATAGTGGGTTTGACTGTTACTACCAACGATCTGGCAAAATCAAATCATTTGTCAATAAAAACATCGTAACATCAGCGAAAGAAGAGTATATCAATAGGCACAAAATTTTTGGTACAAGTTTTATGGGGTGCTGTTACAGGAAATCTTCAATTGAAAAATATGTGGACTTTGACGAGTACAGAAATCAACAAATTGATTTTGAAGATTACCCAATTTTGACAGATTTAATGATGAATTCTGACTTTGGGCTGATCCCAAAAGCATTAAGCGTATATCGCAAACACAGGGATTCTCACTCTCACAAAGCAGATTCTTATTTAAAAGTCAAATTATATTTTGCAGAAAAGTACAACTACTCCAAAACCGAGGTAACAAAAATCCATCAAGTCCATGACGAACACATGCTTCACAACGCCAGTTTGACTAGTAACAAAAAATCTGGGCGCAAACATTATAAACCCTTGCGCAGACCTATCCTACGTAATTTCGTGTATTTTGTATCAAGCCAAAGTCACGTCGCAAGAAAATTCTTTACTCTTTTTCGAAAAATCTAAAATGCTTTCCGAAGTAAATCACCACCCACAACAAATACAAGAAATAGGTCCCTGCAAAAGCCATAGACGCTCCAACGACTCCGTATAGTTCTACAAGAAATACGCTCAGACCAAAAAATACAAGGCCTGAAATCAACTCTGATAAAACAAAGACTGTTGTTAGTTTTTTGGCAATCATAATAAATGAAAAGGTAAACGAAAGCAGTTTTAAAAACGTGCCCAACAACTCCCATTTCAACAGAAATATTGTTTCTAGAAAACTCGATGCGTATAACAATGGAATGACATCATTACCAAACCAAAAGATTAGCAACATCGCAGGGAAAGCCACGACAAATAAAAATTTAACACCCCAAAAAACAACTTTCAACATTTCCTGTCCTGTATTGGCTTCAACGAGTTTTGGTAAATAATACAAGGATATTGATGAAATTGCCAAACCGCTTATAAAGAGTGATAATCTACTATACCCCTCCCAATAAGAAGCAAGTTCAACCCCTGAATGTTCAACAAGCAAGCTTCGAATGACAATTAATAAAGATGGGAAAACCATGGCCGCAACAGCTGACATCAATGTAAAAGACAGTACAGGCTTAAATACAAACAGGCGAAAAGGTTTGCCAAAAAGCATCTGACCAAAATGCCATGATTTACGAATATGAAACCAATAGGTCAAAAGCATGATCACACTTGGAACAAACACGCTCAAAACCAGCCCGAGCTTATTTGTATAATAAATCAAAGCAGTAGAGACCCCCAAAGTCAACAGAGCAGAAATCAAAGTTGATTGCACGATGATTTTATACGATTTCAAGCCATGAAAAAAGGATTGCATCAGGGTATGAAAAACAAAGCAGAGCAAACTCAACACAATCCCCCCTGTAAGCCAAGGAATAAGATTACGATCGTTTTCACCGAGCTGTAAAAGATTCAAGATTTGGTCATATAGAATAAAATAAAGAGCAGTGGAAATAAAAAATCCAACGAGCATAAGTGATAAGCATGCCTGTAAAATAAATGTTTGACGGTCTTTATATTCTCCTGAAAGGTACTTCACCGCACCTTCATATACCCCTGCCCCGCTGATTTGTTGTAGAATCGTGAATACACTTTTTAAATTTCCTACAAATAACAAAGCAGGAGAACCTAAAAACACAACAATCATTTTATTGATAACAAGTGAAGAAATGGCTTTGACAAACTGCGCAATCCCGTTTAGAACTGTGTAAAACGTCCCTTTTGAAATCATCAGTTCATCAGCTTTTCGAGAATGGAATAATTTGCGATGTTGATCTTATAAAAATCATGGGTCAGGGCGCTCCCTCCAAAACTCTCTTTCCAATAACTCAATGTATGATTAAGCACTCGACCATTGTCCTCGTTGGAGTGACCAAAACTAAAATAGTCAAATTCACTGCTCTTCTTTTGAATAATATGAGCAAATAGTGCAGAAAGTGCATCCGTAGATTTCCCATAAGGGGTTGCAGAAATATATTGTGCCAAAGATGTTTTTCTGGTGTTGAACAAGGTTGTTCCGCCTAGGATTTTATCTCCTTCATAAATATCGTATTGTTTGATATGATCTGGAAATGTATCTTTTAAGAACTGAATTTCTTGAAGAGAATGGACGGGTGTACCCCCATGGCTAATCTGCAAATTGGGAATTAGGACCTCATTCCAAAAGGGTTCCATATTGTCTGTTTCATGGATTTGAAAATCGTATGAATTAGCCGATTTAATTTTTCGCTTTCGATTTTCATTGGGTTTAAAGGAAGATGGCCGTAAACAAATCGCAGCGTCTCTGCGATATAGTTCCGCTTGGACAACAAACAAAGCATATTGAATTTCTTCCGATGGCTGTAGGTGATAAAGAGCTGGGGTTTGCTTGATGATGAGATTTAAAAATCCTTTGTCGGCATAGTATTTCAATAGTACTGCAAAAGCAGCCAAAGCATCACTGAGCTTTATTTGTTTTGGCAACACCAATCCCCCATAACTCAAACCTTGATGAGAATAAATTGTATGTCCATCACTGTTGGCCGGAAAAACGGCAATAAGCTTTTCGTTCTTGTAAACCAACAGTGAAGCATCTGTAAAACGGTCGCCATGATAAGCGATAAATTTACGCGTGAGCATAAAAGTTCCATTTTTGGATCTTTCTACAAAATCATCCCAAGCTTTACTAAGGGAATCCGTACATCGCTCAATTTTATATCCTCTCATGAACTGAACAGAAAACGTAAAATTACTCAATAAATTACCCGAATTGTTTTTCCTGTCGTTTGCGCACGTTTTCGTCGAGGTAGATTTTACGCAATCGTTGGGAGTTTGGGGTCACCTCCACATACTCATCTTTTTGAATATACTCCAATGCCTCTTCTAAGCTAAACTGAATTGGCGGTGCGAGCTTGACTTTATCATCAGATCCCGCAGCACGTACATTGGATAGTTTTTTGGTTTTGGTCACATTGACAACCAAATCATCCGCTCGCGAATTTTCACCAATTACCTGTCCCGTATAAATTTCTTCTCCAGGGTGAATGAAAAATTTACCGCGGTCTTGCAATTTGTCCAAGGAATAAGGGATAGCTGTTCCCTTCTCCATCGAAATCAAAGAGCCATTGATTCTCCCTTGAATCTCCCCTTTGAAGGGTTCGAATGCAGTAAATCGGTGATTCATAATAGCCTCTCCCGCTGTCGCGGTGAGAAGTTGGTTTCGCAAGCCAATAATTCCGCGTGATGGGATCTTGAATGAGCAAATCATTCGTCCTCCTTTTGGCTCCATCGCTACGATCTCACCTTTTCGTGTAGTAACCATTTCAACTGCTTTACCAGAAACCTCCTCTGGCAAATCAATAGTAAGTTCTTCTACAGGTTCGTACTTTTTTCCATCAATCTCTTTGACGATGACTTGTGGCTGCCCGATTTGGAGCTCATACCCCTCTCTCCGCATGGTTTCGATTAGCACGGACAAATGCAACACCCCACGTCCATATACGATAAACTTGTCAGCTGTTTCGGTTTCTTCCAAACGCATGGCAAGGTTCCGTTCGAGTTCTCTCTCCAAGCGGTCTTTGATATGACGAGACGTTACAAATTTTCCTTCTTTTCCAAAAAAGGGCGAATCATTGATGGTGAACAACATACTCATCGTGGGCTCATCAATCGCAATGGTTGGCAGTCCTTCGGGAGATTCGATATCCGCAACAGTATCACCGATTTCAAAATCATCTAAACCGACAATGGCGCACAAGTCTCCCGCACCTACTTCTTCTACCTTTTTTCTTCCTAGTCCGTCAAAAACGAGTAATTCTTTGATTTTGGACTTCACGATTGAACCATCCCTTTTGACTAATGAAACTGCATCAGATGCTTTTAGCACACCTCGTTGCAATCGACCAATGGCAATCCGACCTGTGAATGAAGAATAATCCAATGAGGTGATCAGCATTTGTTTGGTTCCGTCTTCTACTTTTGGGGAAGGGATATGTTTGATGACAGCATCCAGTAAGGGTTCAACCGAATCTGTTTGGACTTGATAATCCTCCGACATCCAGTTGTGTTTTGCTGATCCGTATAAGACTGGAAAATCAAGTTGCCATTCTTCTGCACCGAGCTCAAACATCAAGTCAAAAACCGCTTCATATACCTCTTCAGGAGTGCAGTTTTCTTTATCGACTTTATTGATAACGACTATGGGTTTTAGCTTTAGACCAATTGCTTTTTGCAAAACAAAGCGAGTTTGAGGCATGGGTCCCTCAAAGGCATCAACCAACAACAAAACACCATCAGCCATGTTAAGAACACGCTCAACTTCGCCGCCAAAATCGGCGTGACCAGGCGTATCAATAATATTGATTTTATTGCCCTTATACGGAACAGAAACGTTTTTTGAGAGTATCGTAATGCCTCGTTCACGTTCCAAGTCATTGTTGTCGAGAATCAGCTCGCCCTTAGATTCATTTTCACGAAAAAGTTGGCAGTGATGAAGAATTTTATCAACCAAAGTTGTCTTACCATGGTCTACGTGCGCAATAATTGCAATGTTTCGGATGTTTTTCATTTCCAATTTTATCGGCGCAAATGTACATTTTTTACGGCGAGTTCGTTGATTTCTTAAGCAAATCCTAAATCAGTATTTTTACATCATGAAATCATTTCAAGATTGTCTATCAACCTCTAACTCCTTTTTCCTTCTTGCTGGCCCTTGTGCGATTGAGGGAGAGGAAATGGCGATGCGAATCGCAGAGCATATGGTTAAGATCACAGAGCAACTTGGAATTCCTTTTGTATTTAAAGGGAGCTTTAAGAAAGCAAATCGCAGTCGTTTGGACAGTTTTATAGGCATTGGAGATGAAAAAGCATTAAAAATTCTACAAAAAGTAGGTGTTGAATTCGGAGTTCCAACAGTTACCGATATTCACGAAGCCGATGATGCTGTAAAAGCAGCTGAATTTGTAGATGTCCTTCAAATCCCTGCCTTTTTGGTTCGTCAAACAGATTTGATCGTCGCCGCTGCGAAAACAGGAAAATACATCAACTTAAAAAAAGGACAGTTTATGAGTCCTGAAAGCATGCAACACGCAGTTGTGAAAGTAACTGATTCTTCTAATGAAAACGTCTGGATTACTGATCGCGGAACCATGTTTGGATATCAGGACTTGGTGGTTGACTTTCGTGGGATTCCTGTGATGAAAGCTTTCGCACCTACGATTTTGGATGTGACTCATTCATTGCAACAGCCCAATCAGGTAAGCGGTGTGACAGGTGGACGCCCTGAAATGATTGAAACAATGGCACGAGCAGGGATTGCAGCTGGTGTTGATGGTCTGTTTATGGAAACTCATTTTGATACAAAACATGCAAAGAGTGATAGCGGAAATATGCTTCCGTTGGAACTCATGGAAGGTCTTTTAACACGACTTCACAAGCTTTACCAAGCTACTACCGCATTGTAATTCATCTTCAGCTGAAAAATGTTATTTTTGCAATGCTCTACTTTTTGAGAAAGTTCATTGAAACACATCGGGGTCGACTGGTATTGACAGCGAGATAGATGTGACGGTAAGCAAGTCGAGCGCTGGACTACAGCTCGTAAATCTCATAGTACCACCATTTTAAATGGCGAGAATAACTACGCTCTTGCAGCCTAATCGACTGAATTATAGTAAGTCCAGGCCTTTGTCCCACTAGGTGGGAAGGTAAGATGTCTTGGTGCGGCCCTTGTTGACGGCAACACAATTCAAGGCACCATTAAAGTCAACATAGAAATCTTGGTGCTTCGACAGGATTTTAAATCAAAGAAGATAAGGTATGGATAGGCGGTTTTCGGTCAGTCTATATTCGAAAATTAAACGAAAACTAAACTTGTAGAAAGCAGTTGTGTCACTTGTTTGGACGAGGGTTCGATTCCCTCCGACTCCACCAAACCGGACAAACTCATATTTTTTGAGATTTGTCCTTTATCAACAATAAATTAATAGATAAATACCTTCCACAATTTATAGCCACCAACAACGAGAGTTAAGCCTATAACTCCCTGAAGTAGTGTTGCAAATGTGTGGGTTCGATAGGCTTCTCGTACACTCATACCGCTCATCTGTGTGACAACCCAAAAATATGAATCGTTTGCATGAGAAACTGTCATAGATCCAACACCTAATGACAGAATAGCCCATACTTTACCCATTTCACTATCTAATCCCAACATGGGTAAAATAGGTAAGATGATGGAAGAAGAAGTAATAATGGCAATTGTTGATGACCCTTGCGCAGTTTTAAGTAATGCGGCGATACAAAATGGAATTAAAATTCCAAGTTCGGTCAATGAAGAAAACCGCATAATATGATCTTCCATTTGAATCGTTTGAATAATCGTAGCAAGTGCACCTCCCATGGAAGTTATCATAATAATTGGAAAGGCTTGAATCGTACCTCTTCGGAGAACATCATACAAAAAAGTATTATGATTTTTAGGTTTCAATCTAAAAGAGAAGATAGCGCCGATAGCAAGTGCAATTGTAGGAGACGTTAACCACTTTAAGGCTGATGTTAATCTCAGTTCTTGGTTGAGCTGTAGGGTAAACGCTCCAGAAACCATGAGAATAATTGGTAAAAGAATTGGCATCAATGTTTTGTATAAGTTGAAATTATCACTATTCATTTGAACGGTTTGCTTCTCAAGTGAGGATACCTTTGGAGATAGTAAAGAACCCTCCCTTATGATGATATAATATCCGTACAAGCTGCCAATAAAAACTAAAATAAATGCCAAAATACCGCCAGCAATTACGAGGTAAAAAAGGTTAGTGACTTCCAGGTTAGCAGCGGCTACTAAGGGTCCAGGAGTCGGAGGAACCAGAACATGTGGAGCAAAAAGACCTGTTGATAGTGCAACAGTTAAACCCTTTAAGGAGACTTTAGATTGTTGAGAAATCGACTTGTTTAGTTGTGATAGTATAATAAAAGCAGCATCACAAAAAACAGGGATTGAAACCAAATACCCAATCACACCAACACCAAATGGCATTGGCAAGCGGCCTAGAAAAAACAAAATTCGCTTTGCTAAATAAACAGATCCCGAAGACAATTCAAGTGATGCACCAATCATTGTTCCAAAAAAGATAAGCAACCCAACGCCACTAAAAATTTTCCAAAACCCTGTCAGTAAATACTCTACTGTAGTTGAAGAGTCATAACCGAGTGCCATAGCCATACAAATTGAAGCCAGAAACAATACCCAAAAAGGATGAAGTTTTGTATAGCTTACCAAAATGATTAAGCAAACTATGACCAAGAATATGACTCCAACTGATGTAAACAAATCCTAAATTTTAAAAGTGCTAAAGATTTCCACTAGCTTCATTTCGAGCAATTCTGCGGCTCGATCCATGGCCTCATCTATGCTCATGTTATCTTTTTTAGTTTGAAAAATTTGTAAGCTCGGAAATTCAGTCAAATGCTTTTCCATCGCTTGTCCTGCCACAATATAAGTTAATACCTTATGTTTTTGGGCGATTTTTGCAATTCGATAGGGCAGTTTTCCGTGCATGCTCTGTTGATCAAAGCAGCCTTCACCTGTAAGCACTAGATCAGCTTTCTGGATTGCTGTCTCTAGATCAGTTATTTTTGAAAGTATATCGAAACCATTCTCAATCTTTGAACCAAAAAAAGCATGCAATCCTGCCGATACACCTCCAGCAGCTCCCCCACTAACAAGAGGAAAAACATTACAATTCAATTCGTTGATGAATAAAGTTCCAAAATGTTTGCTTCCATCCTCAAGTTTTTGAATTGTTTCATCATCTGCTCCCTTTTGTGCTGCATAAGTATAAGCAGCGCCTTTGGGACCAGCTAAAGGATTTGTAACATCGCATGCGACAACCCAATTTGCCTGTTTTGCCAATGGGCTGAGTTGACTAATGTCAATTGATGCAATTGATGTTAAATTTCCTCCGCATGGCTGAATTTCTCGTTTGTTGTGATTCAATAACCTTCCGCCCAAAGCAGTAAAAATACCGGCTCCCATATCATGAGTACTGCTTCCGCCGATTCCTAAGTAAATATTCTCACAACCCTTGTTAAGTGCATCTTTGATTTGTAGACCTGTACCTAAGGTAGATGTCACAAGTGGATTGCGTTCACTGGCATGAAGTTGGGTAAGACCAGAAGATTGTGAGAGTTCAATCCAGGCACTATTACCATTTTCAAACAAAAAATATGGGGCATTAATTTTTTTTCCAATGGCATTTACAGTTTGACAGTTAATGATTTGACCAGAAATCGAGTCATTTAAAACATCTAATGCTCCTTCTCCACCGTCTGAAAAAGGGAAAAGGGTACAAGTGGCTTTTGGAATAATGGACTGAAGAACACCATACATGACCTTAGCCACTTCTCGAGCACTTAGGCTCCCTTTAAAAGAGTCCGGAATGACTAGAACATGCATCATCCATTATTTAGTAAGCTAAAGATAAAAAAATTAACATCCTGATCTTTAAGTCAAAAATCCTCGAACAAGAATTTCTGTTTAATTTAGTGAAAGATGACATGTAAGGCTATCAGGCTAAATACAAGAGCCCAACCTAAATTTTCAATTTTTTTATTGGCTGGAAAACATAAAGAATTAAAAGAGTTTAGCCGACCCTTACTCGCAAAAATTGCAATAATAAATCCAGTTATAATTACAAGAAAAGCTCTGACAAAATAATTTAATTCTGGAAAAAAAAGATGCAGAAAAATATTTGTTGGAAAAGTGATGACAAACGCAATTAAAACTGCTTTTTCGTTGGGTTTAATCAGCATGACAGCACTACATATCAAGACAACTATGCCACAATTAATATAGTACCGCAAGTTGTTTAGTGTATGTGTAAATGCAGAGCTCGGCGAATTGAATTTAACATCAAGTAAAATCAATCCTGTCAAGATTGCGGTAAACAAGGCAAACAAAATTGCCTTTCGCCCTGCTTGGATTTTATCTCGGTCTGATGCCCCTCTATGGATATATTTGGCATATATATCTGTAGACCATAATGTTGCTAATGAATTAAATGTTGAATCAACAGTACTCATCAAAGATGCAAATAGTCCACATAAAATGACTCCTTTAACACCAACAGGCAGATAGGTTGATACAAGATATGGAAAAGCCATATCTGGTTCAGTTAGTGAATCACCCAAAAGTCCATAAAGAGCAATACCAGGTATGACTATGATTATCGCCATAAAATATTTTAAGCATCCACCTGCAAGCAATCCAATTTGAGCGTGACGAATATTTTTGGCTGCAAGAGCACGCTGCATAACCGTTTGATTTGCACACCAATAGTTGATGTTCAAAAAGAACAAACCAAATAAATGAGTCCATGGCAAGGTTGGGTGATCGATCGGCAAGTGTAAATGCATCATTTCTGGTGTTTTGACATAGAGTTGCTGCCAACCCCCGAGATGATGAACAGCTGTCAAACACACGATGATACCGCCAATTAACAATACACTGAATTGAATAAGATCGGTTTTAACCACAGCACTCAACCCGCCAAAATAGGTGTATATCGCAGAAAATATTCCCAAAAGGAAAATTAAAATTCCAATCCGAACTACACGATTTGGATGTATAAAGTAAAGTTCATGTTCAAATACCAAATCAGCGGCATATGCACCCCAAAATAATGCAGCTCCAAGCGTAATTGTGGCAAAAAGAGAGATGTTCGCAAGTGAATAAAATAAGGCAATACGCTCCCCTAACTTTTTGGAGATAAATTCTGTGATTGTAGTGATTTTTTCTCTCAAAAACATCGGAGCAAAAATGAAAGCGCCAAGCAAAATGCCTTGCATAGCATTGATTTCAAGGTTTGCTTGTGCCAGTCCGTACAAATATGCAGAGCCCATCATCCCTAAAAACTGATAGCCTTGAATATTTGTGGCTATGGTAGACAAGGCAACTGAGTACCAACGCAAGCTACGAGAGCTTAAAAAGTAAGCATCTGCAGAGCTATTCGCACTTACTTTAGATTGCAAAGCAATCACCATGATCAGTAAAAAATAAATAATTACTATTATAAAGTCGATCATAAATCAAGATCGTTTAGCTGTACCTAGCGGAGTTGAGGGGGTATTGATTGGAACTCTTCCAAAAAATTTTGGAAGTGAAACCGACCGTATTCGTGGAAGTACATATTTTGCAAAGAGAGTGCATTCTTGTTCATGTGGATAACCTGAAAAAATAAAAGATCGAATTCCCATTTCCATATATCTTTCAATTTTTGAAACTACTTGATCAGGATCTCCTACTATTGCAGCTCCACAACCAGAGCGAGCCAACCCAATTCCAGTCCATAAATTGGGTTCAACATAGTGATTATCGTCTGCTTCCTCGCGAAGTTTTGCCTGTCTGAATACACCCAAAGAACTAGCATCTTGAGCTCGATTTCGTATGGATGTTCCAAATTTTAAATCTAGTTTTGAAAGTAAACTCCCAGCGTAGGCACGGGCTTCTTTTTCAGTTTCTCGAACAATCACATGAACTCGTAAACCGAAAACAACACTTCTATCATAATCAGATGCTTTTTGCGTCATATTGCTCATCAAAACTTGCAGTTTTTTTTCTGTTTCTGGCCACATCAAGTACACATCACAATGTTCAGCACATAAATCAACTCCATGCTCAGAATATCCTCCAAAATAAAGTAACGGCCCCCCGTTTTGCTGGTAAGGTTTTACTGGATCCGTTGGTAGATTTAGTTTATAGTATTTTCCATGAAAATCGATACTATCCTTCATCCACGCTTGCTTTAGGATTTGTATAACTTCTCTTGATCTTGCATATCGTTCTTTTGAAGAAAGTATATTTCCGGGTAAATCTGATGAAATTATGTTTATTGTTAGGCGTCCCCTGAGCATATGATCCAATGTAGCAATAGTTCTTGCTAACATCGGAGGGTGTACTTCTCCACAACGAACAGCAGCTAGAAAATTGATTTGTTGTGTAATATTAGCCATTCCAGCAATAAAAGAAAGGGTGTCTTGGCCAACTTGATAAGATGAGGGGCAAAGTACATTTCGGTAACCCAAGGAGTCAGCTCTCTTTACTATGTTAGATGTATTTTCCCAACTGCTTTTAAACAAAGGGTTTCTATTGCCTAAATAGTCGTCGTCTCCATCACAGAGTGGAGCGAACCAAGCTATTTCAGCTCCATTAATTTTTTGATTTAAATTATTTATCAATGAATAATTCTAGTAAAAATTTTATTTCCTTATGGTTCATAAAAGTAAACTTTTATGAAGAATTTAATTCATTGTTTTTAAAATTGTTTCGAGATGCTTTTTAAAATTTTAAATAAATCTAGAATAGAAGAGTTATTTTAACTCCCCTATCCCACAAATTATTTCTGGGAATAATATTTATTCTTGGGTATAACTTTTTAGCAAACAGTTAAAGCCTGCACGAAATAATTCTATTTCTTAGGGGTTATTTTATTTATTTTTTTTGAAATTTAATGGAAGAGCTTGTTGTGTTATCAGTTAGCCTTAATACATACATTCCACTGTTTAGGAATTGAAGATCTATTTTAAATTGATCTTTGATCATTGTATTCTTTGAAAAATACACAAGTCTACCCTGGAAATCATAAATCTTAATTTGTGCTTCGAAAGTTTTATTTGTAAGAATAGTTAGTTCTGACTCTACTGGATTAGGAAAAACTTCAAATTCGAACTGATTTAGTCTAGAACTTGACAATGATAATGGTTCTAAATCAGCAACCCACAAACCTCTACCGTATGTTGCTGCATAAAGTTTATTTAAGGACGGATTAATTTCAAGCTCAGTTATTCTAACATTTGGTAAATTATTGCTAACGGAAGACCAAGTATCTCTACTAGATGAATAATTATAAAACACCCCATAGTTCATTCCTAAAACTAAATTATTCCCATGAAAGGTAATTGCAGAAGCTGAAAAATCTGGTAAGTCATTGTTCAAAATTTCCCAAGTATTCCCCCCATCTTGTGAATGAATAACTTTGTTTGTTCCAGAAACAGCAGCAGCAATATGTTTTTCGTCCTCGGGGTGAATTGCAATAGCGTTTATGTTTCCGGTTAAATCTGGTAGTGAAATTTCTACCCAATCACTCTGTCCCTGATTTTCAGTTTTATACATCAGATCATTGACAGATATATAAATCGTTTGGTTATTACTTGGAGCGATAGACATTACGTCAATGTTTGAGGAGAAGGTTTGTGAAATTTTTATCCATCCCTCCAGATTAGTATTTGAAAAAACCTCGTCGTAGGCCACATATATTTTATCTGAAACCTCAGGGTCTTGTTCAAAAGGAACGATCCAATTTGCACCATTTTCAGAACCTGCCTTATCTAAGGGTGGGTTAATGTACTGATATGTTTGTCCCGCATTATTTGTTCGATAAAGGCTTCCAAATTGAGATGTTCCATAAATCTTGTTAGAATCATCTTTGTCAATAAATGTTTCCATTCCGTCTGCACCCAACCAATCGCTCCATACACCATTATTTAAAACTGAGGTGCCATTGTCCTGCGAGCCCCCTGTTATCATTTCTTGATTTCCCTTTGAAACCCCAATTTTATAAAATTGTCTGATTGATAGACCAGTTGAGAGATCCTCATAATAATTAGATGAGATAGTATTGGGTTGACTGGCTTTAAAAACTCCCCCATCAGAACCTACAAATAAATTGCCATCTATAAATTCAGTGATATCAATGTCAGCATGACAGTATCCAATATTTTGATTGAGAGCATTTGCAGGAACCCATTGAGAACTTATTTGGAAATTATTTCCACCATCATTTGACAACCATGACAAAATACCACTCATGTAGATAATATTTTCGTTGTCAGGGTTTATCGTTATGTCCATGTCTCTAGGCGCTTGTCCACTGTCGTCATCAGCTGTTGAGGAATAACCAAAATAATTATTATCCCCGTGATCAATTTTCGCAAAAGAATTCGCTGCGTTTTCTGAAGAATATAATCCCCCAAACCTTCCATTTTTTTCTTCCAAAACATAAACCTTGTTAGAGTTAGCATTTGAAACGCCAATCATTTTAGCTCCAGTAGAAAAATTACCCGCCAATAGTAATTCTAATTGCTCAAAACCTTCTTCAAAAAAAACAGTATTTGAATTATTATCATGAATTAAAACTTCATCAAGTGTAATCCCACGACCGAAATATGATTTTGCCTGGAAAGCTATTTGGAAAGTCGTACTATTACTAAACAAACTCGATAAATCAAATGAGTAAGAAGACCAATCCTCAGCTACCTGAGTGATTAGCTCTCCGAGTTGCCAATTTTCTGACTCGCTTGTTTTCCAATACCAACTCAATTCGTCAGTATCACCCTCCCAGTTCGCATTTGAATATTGAAAAGATAAAATAGGATTGATCGCTGAACTCAGATCTATTGCTTTACTTATCAGTAAAGCATGGTCTCGATTAAAATTTCCACTAAAATAATATGCTAGACCCGTACCAGCGTAGGGTGTAACACTTCCATTTTGATTTTCGTTACTATAGATCCATTTATTATTTCCCTGTATAATGTCTTGCGTCCATGTAGAATTCTCAATGGTTAAATCAGGCTCGCCTCTAATTTCAAATGTTATGCCATTATCAATAGACTTAAAAAACGAGTTTCCAGTAGCATATACTACAGAGGGATCTCCTGGTTTAAACTCAATATCAAATCCATTTGTGCAATCAGAATGAATCCTTGACCAGTTTTGACCAGAATCTTCAGATCTAAAAATCCCATAATTTTCAACTGTCGCATACATTACGTTCGTAGTCGTTGGGTGAATGAGAATTTTATTCACTCTGTGATAGGACGAATTTCCCAACAAACTAGCTTGATTAATCAATGTCCAAGTTGAACCAGCATCTACTGACTTGTATATTCTTCCCTCATTACTTCCCCAATAAAAAATATTTGAATCATCTGGACTTATTGCTAAAGACCAGACATCAATATTTGATAGATTATCAGTTAATGAATTCCAATTGTTTCCTGAATCATTCGTTTTCCAAATTCCACCAGTTGGACTTCCGACAATAAAATTATCCGTGTCATTGAATGCAAGGGAAGTAATTCTCCCAACTCCAGGATTCCATCCTTGGGAATTTGAATCATTGTAATAATCTGGACCTAAATTGGTCCAGGTAATCGTTTGCTGACTTGGCTGTGGGTCTTTAAAATTTGTTTTATAATTATACTGATGAAGAGCATTGACATAATTGCGATTTGAGATAACTCCTCCCTTTTCGTCCGCATCAATTTTGGCAAAATATAACCATCTCTGAAAAAACTTGTTTTCTTTATCACTTTTTACTTTTTTGAGATACTCATTAGCTCTTTCTTCAATAACTTTTACATTACTCTCTTCAATGATTAGTTTTTCAATAAATCCTTGAGCATTAATATCAGTAAATATCAATAAACAAATTAAAGGAAAGTACCTCATGTTTTTTATTTTATTGTTTGAACAATAAACAAATTTATAATAAATCCATCAATCCAATATCGGCGTCTGACTGACTAACTGCATATCTGGAAGGTTTGAGATATCGTACTGATATAAGTCGGTATCGCCCACGATCAAAGCATTTGGATAATCAATAATTACATCATAGGCAAACTGTATTAGGGTGCTATTTACGATGTTTGGTTTTGTAGGAGTACTCACATCAACAATTTTGATGCCTGCTGTTCCATCACAGATAATGAGGTGATCGTCATAAATCCCCAAACCGTGAGGGTTAAACATATCTTTTCTAGAAATTAAGGAGAGATTTTGAGGGTCTTGAATGTCAATAATTTGAAGCTCATTGACGTCCGTAAAGCAGTTGGTCCCTCCCCGCAGCGTCACATAGGCATAATTAATGTCTGCCACAACAGGATCACAGCTTCTCATATGTTCAATTCGGTTGATATAGTCAGGGTCAGCAGCATCTGAAACGTCATACACAAGCATACCATTGACTGAGCCTACAAACAACAAGTCATTCAATTGAAATAAGGTTTCGGCCTGGGTTTGGGTATTTTTTTTGATCCATGGGCTTGGCTTGTAATCGCTTCCGATTTGAAATAAAACCAACTCATTCAAATTAATCGTATACAAATAGCCATTAATCGGCAAAAACCGCGTCATAGATCCCGCTGTGCTTGTTTGCTGGACGCCATCTATATTTCCATCTTCAGAGGTAAGTGCTAAGTCTGGTATCGCACCATCATTATAATAACGATAGTCGTACAAACTACGTTTTTCACGTATAGTTTCAGTTTGCCAATCCACAACAATTCCCTTGGTTTTATCGGGATATTCACGATATTCAACATATGAGTTGGGCTCTTCCCAAATCTCAAAGGGAAAGTTCCAAAAGGCATCGTAATCAAATACATTTTCTATTGTGTAGCTCTCTTTAAACTTCGGAGATAATACATCGCGGATATCAAACACTGCCAAAGAAGAAAACATATCGACATAAAGATGATCATCGATAATAGCAAGGTCCAAATTTCCAGGGATAGATAGGAACGAAAGGTTTATCGGATTTGAAGAATCTGTATGATCAACGATATGAATTCCTTTCATCGGTTCATTGACTAATACATAATTTTCATAAGTTATAATTTTACCCAAAGAAGTCTGTTCTTTGGGTGCTTCAACAACCACTTGCTCTGCAACCGAAGATGCCGTTTCATAGACAGGTGTAACGTAGGTCACGTCCACCCATTCTTTGTTCGTGGTATTGATGCTGTCCCACTCACATGAAGCGGTAAAGAAAATAGCAATTAAAAATAAAAGCTGTGGCTTCATCAGATCTTCGGTTTACAAAATTTTATCAAATACCATGCCGCAACACCTGCAATAAATGTGTTATTCTGGGTAGACTTCGCGTAAATGATAGGCGTTAATCAATTTCTCAACCAAGACTTTTTTGATACGTTCAATTTCACGCAAACTGATGTCTGCCTCAGCAAATTGATTTTCCTCCGCTTGTTCTTCAATAATTTTTTCCACGAAGTTTGCGATTCCCTCTGCTGTGGGTTCTTGTAAACTTTTTGATGCTGCCTCAACACTATCTGCCATCATCAAAATTGCAGTTTCTTTGGAATATGGCTTTGGCCCAGGATAGCAAAACAAAGCTTTATCTATGTTTTCATCTTCTTTTTTCGCCTTATGGTAAAAATAACGTGTAGGTGAGGTCCCATGATGAGTGCGGATAAAATCAACAACACGGTCTGGCAAATTATTTTTCTTGGCAATTTCAATACCTTCCGTGACATGATTCAAAATTAGGCGACTACTCTCAAACGGATCAAGCTCGTGGTGAGGATTATAATTGGTGGATTGATTTTCACTAAAATACAATGGGTTATTCATTTTTCCAATGTCATGATATAGGGCCCCGACTCGAACAAGTAAGGCATTTGCATCAACCTCATTAGCAGCCGCCTCAGCTATATTTGCAACCTGCAATGAGTGATGAAATGTGCCCGGCGCCTGCTCTGAAAGAGTTCGAAGTAATTTCGAATTGGTATCTGAAAGCTCTAGAAGGGATAAATCAGAAACTAGCCCAAAAATCTTCTCAAACACATAAACCAAAGGGTGTACAAACAGTATTCCCAATCCGTTGATCAATAAAAATCCAAGATGATCCAACGACACGGTGGATAAGTTTGCTTCGTATATTAAATGAAAAGACACATAAGTAATTACATAAGAAGCAACAATAAGTACTACAACAACAAAGAGGTTAGCACGCTTATATAAATCCGTGACTGATAAGGTTGCAATTGCGCCAGCTACGAGCTGCATAAACAAAAAGGAGAAGTCACTCGGAACCATAAAGCCAATGAGCAACAAGCCCATTAAGAACACAAAGAAGGCTAAACGTGTATCAAAAAAGGTTTTGAGTAGCAATGGAACAATACATAGTGGCACTACATACACAAAGTTGATGTTGTTCGCCATGGCCAGTTTGATAGATGCCACCATAATTAAAATTGTAGAAAACACAAATACCAGCTTGGTATTATTTTCATACACCAATGGGCGATAGCGCCATAGAAACAAAAAAATGAGAAAAATAATTAGAGATACAAGAATAGAGTATCCGATCACGATTGACTGTTCGCTTGACGCCCACAAGTCATTTAGGTATTCAACTTTTAAGGAGCTTAAGATTTGATATCGCCTTTGATCGACCACCTCCCCTTGCGCAATGATGCGCTCTCCTTCGGCAACCACCCCGCGAGTAGGAAGAATAAGTGACAGTGATTCTTCTAACTTTTGTCTTGTTAGGATAGAGTCAAGCACAAGGTTTGATTCAATATATTCGTTCAAAATCAACCGATTAGAGGCATTAGCGATAACACTATCCAAAAGAGGACTTTGATTTGAAAATGGAAGAGAATCATTTATTTTCAAATCTGAAAATATAAGTTTTTGTGCGCTGTTGTCTTTAACGAGTAAAATTGGCTTTGCGCTTTGCACAGCAAACGAAGCATCGACTAGCCCAGGTGTGTAGAGACTAGTCAGGTATCGATCCCATGCCCGTAGCAAAACCGATGAAGAAATCGGAGTTCCCTGTTGTCGAATCCACTTTCTCGTTCGTTCAAAAGATCGTTGTTCAGCCAAAGTGTCTCTTGTAAAGATAAGCGGGCTTTCTTGCTCTATCGCAAGACGTTCATTAGTAAGCTCTTCCCCAGATTTAGCAATTGGGAAATCAAAAGGAGCGAGAAGTGTTTCGTATGGCCAGGGCTTTCCCGTTTGGAAACTGTACTTAAACCCTCCACTTCGTGGAAATAGATAAACCAAACAGACGGTCGTGATCAAAAAAAGGATGATCTTATAAATAAACGACTGGTGTTTGTAGAAAAATTGCATAGCTGTCTTGTCTGTCAAAAATACGTTTTCTCCTTTTCTTTCGCCAATCGATTCCAATTTGTTTGTATTTTTGGCATATGCAATATGGAATTTGCCCACTGAGTATTGTCCCTTTACGGGCTGAACCAAAAAATACTAGCGAACAAACTTCACAACTGCTCTACGGAGAATTTTTTACTATTCTGGACCTTCAAAAATCGTGGTCAAAAATTCAGAATGAAGGGGATGGATATGAAGGTTGGATCAACAACAAGCACTTTCAGTTTATTGATAAAAGCATCTTTCAAAAACTCCAAGCTACCAAAAAGAAATATGCAGTAGAGTTGGTTGACTTCATTTGGAAAGATGACGTTATCCTCTTCCCCACCCCGATAGGAAGTTTGGTGAGTTCAGCCCAAAACCTAGGGCATAGGTTTGAGGGAAAAGAGCTGGTTGAAACCAAATCAAAAAATAAGCTTGTAAGTACAGCACTTCATTATCTGAACAGCCCTTATCTATGGGGTGGCAAATCACCTTTTGGTATTGATTGTTCTGGTTTTGTCCAATGTGTATATCAACTCCACGGAATCCAGCTACCACGAGATGCCTATCTTCAAGCTACGCATGGTGAAACCCTTGGGTTTATTGACGAAAGTGAACCCGGAGATCTGGCATTTTTTGATGATCAAGAAGGGAAAATCACCCATGTCGGGATCATAATGCCTGATTACCATATTATTCATGCATTTGGGCAAGTGAGAATCGATCGTTTAGATCAAACTGGCATTTTCAACAACTCACTCAATACGCACACACACAAACTTCGAGTGATAAAAAAAATCTTGTAGAAAAAATGAACAGAAGCTATTGACCTAGGGCTTCGAGCTTTTCTTTCATCTTTTTAAAGTTAGCAGCATCGCCAATCGTGCCAAAAATATTTTTTAGTGTAGTCAATGCTTCAACATTTGAAGGATCGATCTCAGTAAGGTTTTCTAATACTGGGACAGCTTCTAAAAACAACCCTTCCCTTTGTTTCTGCAATTGTTCGTATTTGATGTTATCGGCGCGTGAATTCCCCAACGAGTTCATTTTATCAACCATTTCAGGTTCACCGTCCAAAATCAATGCTGCCAAGTTGAGGTATGATGCAGCATATGATGGATCTAATTCGATAGCACTCTCGTAATACGAGCGGGCTTTAGCTCGATCACCTTGTTCAGCGGTTATCACACCAAGATTGAAGTAAAGAATGTGATTGTTTGGATCTTTTTCGATTGCCTCTTTCATCAAATCAGCAAACTTTTGCTTGTCACCCAATTGAATGTATAAGTTTGCCTCTGTAAGAATCAGACCAACGTCTAAAGGATTTACTGCGCGAGCATCTTTAATTGCCCCGATCGCCAAATCATTTCGTTTTTGCTGAACATAGATCAGTGCAATGTTTTTGATGATTTCTGGAAGTTTAGATTCTGTCATTTCCGTTCTAAAATTCGAATACTCTTTCAATTTTTTGAAAAGAACATAATTTTCCGCAGACAACTCCACCTCTTCACCTGTTTCGTTTTCGGTTGCATAAAACTTTTCGACAGAACCCGTATAATCCAAATCTCTAAGTTCTTGGTAATAACCAAGAGCTCGATCATAATCACCTCCATTTACCGCACTAGAAGCAGCATAATACAAATAATCTAAATTTTTCTCTTTGTCAATATTATAAACCAAAATTAACAGGTCTGCAGCCTCGGTAAAATTCTCATTCTGATTTTCCTGAATTGCTTTGTTAATCGCTTCTACACTAAGATCGTTCATCAATTTGTCGATCTCAACCGTGTGTTTAGAAGATCCGTTTTCGGTTTCGAGTTGTCGAGCAGAATCAAAAGCAGCAAAAGAGGCTTTAAAATCTTTTTGACCACCATAGATTTTACCAGCTAAAAACTGATATTGCGCTTGATATTTAAGTTCTGAATCTTGTACAACTGGTTGCAAAGACAACAACTGATTCAAAGCAGTATCATAATCTTGACTCTCAACGAGTTTAACTACTGCTTTAAGTTCTTTTTTTTGTCCATAAACGGAGAGAGAAAGAATTAAAATAAATGGAATAAAGGTTTTCTTAAACATGGTATTTCGTTTGTTGGTTAATCTTTAAGATTCATTTTCAGTTTCAGTTGTCATATCGACCTCAATATCTTCAACGTCTTCAATATCTTCATCATCTTTCAGCACTTTTGCAACAGCAGCGATCGTGTCATCATTGCGAAGGTTAATCAGGCGGACCCCTTGGGTTGCTCTACCCATGACTCTAAGGCTTTCGACCTCCATACGAATGGCAATACCTGATCGGTTGATGATCATCAAGTCGTCGCTGTCTGAAACATTTTTGATCGAGACAAGACTTCCAGTTTTATCAGTTATGGAAATGGTCTTGACTCCTTTTCCTCCACGATTGGTCATACGGTAGTCCTCTAATTTAGAACGCTTTCCATAACCATTCTCGGAAACAACAAGTATATCGGAATCCATATCATTAACAGAAACCATGCCGATTACCTCATCTGCATCATTTGCCAATCGGATACCACGCACACCTGAAGCGTTACGACCCATGGGTCTAGTTTTGTTTTCTTCGAAGCGAATCGCCTTTCCAGACTTTACCGCCAGAACAACTTGTGACTGACCTGTCGTGAGTTTAGCTTCCAACAAAACATCTCCATCCTTGATCGTTATGGCATTAATTCCATTTGATCGGGGTCTTGAGTATTGCTCAAGAGAAGTTTTTTTCACTTGACCCTTTTTTGTCGCCATGATGACAAAGTGAGAATTAATGTACTCCTCATCTTTTAAGTCCTGCGTGCATATAAATGCCATAACCTTATCGTCCTGTTCAATATTGATCAAGTTTTGAATGGCACGGCCTTTTGATGTTTTAGATCCTTCTGGGATCTCAAAAACGCGAAGCCAAAAACATCTCCCTTTTTGGGTAAAAAACAACATATATTGGTGATTGGTACCAACAAATAAATGTTCTAAAAAGTCCTCATTTCTTGTCGTTGATGCTTTTTGACCTACACCTCCACGGTTTTGTGTTTTGTACTCTGCCAAAGGAGTCCGTTTAACGTAGCCCGCATGAGAAATGGTAATCACAACCTTTTCATCTGGAATCATATCCTCAATACGGAAAGACCCACCAACAAAGTTGATTTCTGATCGGCGATCATCACCATATTTTTCAACAACTTGATTGGTTTCTGTTTTGATGATAACCATACGGCGATCTTTGTTGTCAAGAATATCCTTCAAATCTTCAATCGTGGATAACAGCTCGTCATATTCTGCACGTAATTTGTCTTGTTCGAGCCCTGTCAACTGGCGTAAGCGCATTTCAACAATAGCTTTGGCTTGAACTTCAGAAAGACTAAATCTTGCGATTAACTTTTGTCGGGCTTCTTCTGCATTGGTTGACGATTTGATCAATGCGATGACCTCATCAATATTATCAGAAGCGATAATCATCCCTTGCAGGATATGTGCTCTTTCTTCGGCTTTTTTGAGTTCAAAAGTTGTTCGGCGTACAACAACTTCATGACGGTGGTCAATAAAATGTCCGATGAGTTGCTTGAGGTTCAACAATTCCGGACGCCCATTTACCAATGCAATATTGTTGACGCTAAAAGAAGATTGTAAAGAGGTGTACTTGTACAACATATTGAGAACAATATTGGGCACAGCGTCTCTTTTGAGGATGTAAACGATTCTCATCCCTTTTCGGTCAGACTCATCACGAATGTTTGAAATCCCATCGATTTTTTTGTCGTTAACGAGCTCGGCAGTTTTTCGAATCATCTCAGCTTTATTAACTTGGTAGGGGATTTCTGTCACAATAATACACTCACGACCATCAACCTCTTGAATATCTGCTTTAGCTCGAAGGACTACACGACCTCTTCCAGTATGGAATGCTTCCTTGACACCTTCGTATCCATAGATAATTCCGCCAGTTGGGAAATCAGGAGCTTTTACATGAGTCATCAACTCGTCAATTGTGATTTCAGGGTTATCGATTTGTGCAATAATCCCTTCAGCTACTTCGCTAAGATTGTGTGGCGGCATGTTGGTTGCCATACCTACAGCAATTCCAGATGCACCATTGATGAGCAGGTTAGGTACTCTGGTTGGAAGAACCGTTGGCTCCTTTAGGGTGTCATCGAAGTTGAGCTGATGATCGACAGTATCTTTGTCAATATCAGCGAGCATTTCCTCCGAAATTTTTTGCATACGTGCCTCGGTATATCGCATGGCTGCTGGACTATCCCCATCAATTGAGCCAAAGTTACCCTGGCCATCAACCATCAGGTAACGCAAGCTCCAAGACTGAGCCATACGAACCATAGTGTCATAAACCGAGCTATCGCCATGTGGGTGATATTTTCCCAGTACTTCTCCAACGATACGTGCAGATTTTTTGTAGGAACTACTCGAACGTACACCTAAATCGTGCATACCATACAAAACACGGCGGTGAACAGGCTTCATTCCATCACGAACATCTGGTAGAGCACGTGATACGATGACAGACATTGAATAATCAATGTATGACGATTTCATTTCATCCTCAATGTTGATTGGGATTAGCTTATCTTCGGTGGACATAAAATACTATGTAATTTTTTAAGTTTTTAAGGTAACGCTAATGTACTGATTCGTCAGGTATTTACTGTTTGATAATTTGATGTTTTTAAACAAATTTATTAACACATTATTTAAAAAAATCACTCAATTTTTATTCTTTTTTTCATTGGATTTATATATTTTTTTTGTTGATTAGCATAACAATGACTTCCTTGTGAAGTCAAAAAAGAAAATTTAATATGGATGATAACTTTTCTCCACGTGTAAAAGACGTGATTAGCTACAGTAAGGAAGAGGCACTTCGACTAGGCCATGACTTTATTGGTACCGAGCATCTAATGCTTGGCATATTACGTGATGGAAGTGGTAAAGCCATCTCTATTTTAAGTGCTTTGGAAATAGATTTAGATTATTTGAGACGAAAGGTTGAGATATTGAGTCCTCCCAATTCCTCACCGGATCAAATGGCGAATAGCAAGAAGAATTTGCACTTGACTCGCCAAGCCGAACGTGCCTTAAAAACAACTTTCCTAGAAGCTAAGCTTTTTCAGAACCCATCCATCAATACGGCGCATTTACTCTTGTGTATTCTCCGAAATGAAAACGATCCCACCACCAAATTACTCCACAAATTACAAGTTGATTATGAGACTGTTAAAGATCAATTTAAGTTGATATCATCTGATCAAAGCGAGGAGATCATGGACGTATCTATGACATCGCCGATGTCCGAGGAATCAGAAGACGATGCAAGTCCTAAGAAAAGTAATCCTTTTACTTCAACCGAGTCAAAATCAAATAAAAAATCGAGTACCCCTGTTCTCGATAATTTTGGTAGAGACCTCACTGCTCTAGCAATCGAAAATAAACTCGATCCTGTCATCGGAAGAGCCAAAGAAATTGAGCGTGTATCACAAATTTTGAGTCGGCGCAAGAAAAACAATCCATTGTTAATTGGAGAGCCAGGGGTTGGTAAATCCGCTATCGCCGAAGGTCTTGCACTTAGAATAACTCAAAAGAAAGTTGCCCGTGTACTTTATAACAAGCGAGTCGTTACCCTTGATTTGGCAAGCCTTGTTGCTGGCACCAAATACCGAGGGCAGTTTGAGGAGCGCATGAAAGCGGTAATGAATGAGTTGGAAAAAAACGACAACATCATTCTGTTTATTGACGAAATTCACACCATTGTTGGTGCCGGGGGAGCAACTGGAAGCCTAGATGCTTCAAATATGTTTAAACCCGCATTGGCAAGAGGAGAAATTCAATGTATCGGGGCGACCACCCTAGATGAGTATCGACAGCATATCGAAAAAGATGGTGCACTCGAACGCAGATTTCAAAAGGTAATCGTCGAACCAACTTCTGTAGACGAAACCATTGAAATCCTTCAAAATATAAAGGACAAATACGAATCACATCACAATGTAAATTATACCGAAGAGGCACTTGTAGCTTGTGTAAAACTCACAAATCGATATATGTCAGATCGGTTTTTACCAGACAAAGCAATTGACGCTTTGGATGAGGCGGGTTCAAGAGTGTACATCAACAATATGGATGTTCCACAAGAAATTGTTGATTTAGAACAAAAACTTGAAGATGTTCGTAAAGAAAAAAATAGTGTTGTCAAAAAGCAGAAATATGAAGAGGCAGCCAAACTCAGAGATGACGAAAAACGAATCGAAAAAGAACTGACTCTAGCACAAGAAGAATGGCAAGAAACACAAAAAGAAAACCGAGTTACAGTCAGTGAGTCTGATATCGCCGATGTAGTTTCTATGATGACTGGAATCCCCGTCAACCGTGTTGCTGAGTCCGAGGGCATTCGTTTGACAAACCTAGCTGATCAAATTAAAAGCAAGATCATCGGGCAAGATCAAGTCGTTGAAAAAGTGGTTCGAGCGATTCAAAGGAACCGAGCTGGCTTGAAAAACCCTAAAAAACCGATCGGCTCTTTTATATTTTTAGGCCAAACAGGAGTTGGTAAAACACAGTTGGCAAAAGTATTAACAACCACCCTATTTGATACCCCAGATGCATTGATTCGCATCGATATGAGTGAATACATGGAAAAGTTTGCGATTTCACGATTGATTGGGGCTCCTCCAGGCTATGTGGGTTATGAAGAAGGTGGACAACTTACCGAAAAGGTTCGGAGAAAGCCCTATGCAGTTGTTCTCCTCGACGAAATTGAAAAGGCACATCCGGATGTATTTAATATGTTGCTTCAAATTCTAGACGATGGTTTCATCACAGACTCTCTTGGCAGACGTGTTGATTTCAGAAATACAATCATTATCATGACATCAAATATCGGAGCTCGTCAGGTTAAAGATTTTGGTTTAGGAGTTGGATTTGGTACGGCAGCAATCAAAGCCCAGGCCGATGATCATACAAAAAGTGTGATCCAAAATGCGTTAAAGAAAACTTTTGCACCTGAATTCTTAAATCGCATTGACGATGTGGTGATTTTTAACAGTCTTCAAAAAGAACATATTGCAGAAATCATCAAAATCGAATTACAAGAATTGGAGAGTAGGATTCACGAACTTGGCTTTTCACTAAGCTTATCCAAGAAAGCAATCTCTTTTTTGAATGAAAAGGGTTTTGATGCTGAATTTGGCGCACGTCCACTTAGTCGAGCCATTCAGAAGTATATCGAGGATGTTCTTGCAGAGGAGATTGTCAATCGCAAAATACCAGAAGGTGCTTTGCTTCAATTTGATTGGGATGGAAAAAGTGAGAATTTAACTCTGTCGATTGCGCATGAAAAGAATCCTGCAAAGTCGTAATTTCTCACTATTTTGTTGTTAAATCTTTCGTTTCGATTTTGACTTACATTATTTTTTAAAAATCCTAGTATTTCAACCTTAAAAATTGATATTTTTGCGCTTTGCCAAGCCAAAAGTTTATTTCTCTGGCTTGTTTGCGATGAACTAAAATATGATAGTAGCAAAATTTGGTGGAACTTCAGTTGCCGATAGTAGCTGTATTTCTCGGGTACTGGACATTATTCAAAACAATCCTGAACAACAAGTTGTTGTCGTGTCTGCTTTAGGCGGCATCACAAATATGATTCAAGAGTCTGCGCAGTGCGCTGCAAATGGAGATTTAAAATACCAAGAGATTCTTTTTGAAATTGAAGAGCGCCATTTTGCTTGTATTAAAGAACTGATCCCGATCAAGACACAAAGTCAAGTTTTGAGTCATATCAAACAACAAATCAACGCATTGAGTACCCTTCACGAAGGGGTTTATCTCCTGCGAGAATTATCACCAAGAACCAAAGATCATATGCTTGGCTTTGGAGAACTTCTTTCTTACTACATTATCGCCAAAACAGCAATTGCCCAAAATATAGATATCGGTTTTGAAAATGCTAGACACCTGATTTTTACCAAAAATGATATCGAAAAAAATACGGTTGATCATCAAAAAACATTCGAATCTATTCAATCCTATTTCAAAAAACCAAAGCATCGTGTGACCATCGTGCCTGGTTTTGTTGCGAGTGATGAGGAAGGTGCTCCAACCACACTAGGTCGTGGTGGATCCGACCTTACTGCAGCACTAATCGCAAGTGCCCTGGATGCCACACAGCTTGAAATCTGGACAGATGTGAGTGGGATGTTCACTGCTCACCCGAAATATGTCAAGCAAGCACGTGCTATCAAACAGTTGTCATACCATGAAGCAATGGAACTGTCACACTTTGGCGCAAAGGTCATTTACCCACCTACACTCCAACCTGTTGCCAAAAATAATATCCCTGTCATTGTAAAAAATACATTTCAGCCCGAAGATGAAGGAACACTAATTACAAATAAAAAGACTTCAAGCGGACAGGCGGTGCGTGGCATCAGCTACATTGAAAACATAGCTCTGCTCACTCTTGAAGGAAGTGGAATGATTGGGATTCCAGGATATTCCAAAAAACTTCTATCGGTTCTTGCAAAAGAAACAATCAATGTGATTATGATGACACAGGCCTCATCAGAGCATTCGATTTGCATTGGGATTGAAAGTAGTATGGCACCTCTTGCCAAAAAAATGATTGAAGACGATTTTGACTACGAGATTG
>PBNJ01000023.1 GCA_002723075.1 Flavobacteriaceae bacterium
CCTAAATGCTTTTGTGAAAATGAGTACTAAAAATGACTACTTTAAGAGCTTTATTCCAGAAAAAGACGCATCAAAATATATGAAGGCATTTTCCAACTGGACAAGTGAACTAGAAAAAATGATTAACAGATAAAACTAAATCCCATGGCCAACACGGAATATTTTAAAGGAATAAACAAAATACCATACGAAGGAAGTGAATCTGACAATCCATTTGCATTCAAATATTACAATTCAGATCAAATCGTCGCTGGAAAAACAATGCGTGATCATTTCAAATTTGCAATTGCCTATTGGCATAGCTTCTGTGGTCAAGGAACTGACCCATTTGGTGCAGGGACACAAAACTTTCCATGGGATAATGCAACAGATTCAGTTCAAGCTGCTCGAGACAAGGCAGATGCAGCCTTTGAGTTCATCTCAAAAATGGGGTTTGATTATTATTGTTTCCATGATTATGATTTGGTTCATGAGGCATCAACATTGTTGGAATCTGAAAAAAGAGTGATTGAAATTACAGACTATATCAAAGAAAAACAAGCTGAAACAGGAATCAAATTGCTATGGGGAACAGCCAATTGCTTTTCTAATCCAAGATATATGAATGGAGCTGCAACAAACCCCGATTTCAATGTTGTAGCTCATGCAGGAGCCCAGGTAAAAATTGCCATTGATGCCACCATTGCACTTGGTGGTGAGAACTATGTGTTTTGGGGTGGGAGAGAAGGTTATATTAGTTTGTTGAACACCGATATGGGCAGAGAATTAGATCACATGGCTCGTTTTCTGACAATGGCTAAAGATTATGCTCGAAGTCATGGATTCAAAGGGACTTTCTTCATTGAACCTAAACCAATGGAGCCTAGTAAGCATCAATATGATTTTGATGCTGCAACTTCAATTGGATTTATTCAAAAATATGGATTGCAAAATGATTTTAAATTGAACATTGAAGTCAATCATGCAACACTTGCTCAACATACTTTTGAGCATGAATTGGCAGTGGCAGCAAGTGAAAATATGCTTGGTAGTATAGATGCTAACAGGGGGGATTATCAAAATGGTTGGGACACTGACCAATTTCCAAACAGTATTGAGGAGGCTGCTCGTGCCATGATTGTTTTTCTTAAATCAGGTGGCTTGCAGGGTGGTGGTGTAAATTTTGACGCAAAAATCAGACGTAATTCAACAGATCTGGAGGATTTGTTTTTTGCTCATATTGGAGGTGCTGACACCTTTGCCAGAGGGCTAATTGCCGCTGATAAGATTATTAATGATCCATCTTTTTCAAAAATTGTAGACCATAGGTATGATTCATTTAATCATTCAAAAGGAAGCGATTTTGAAGAGGGTAAATTAAAATTAGCAGATCTTTATGAATTAGCATTAAATATAGATTCAATTCCAGCAACAAGTGGAAAGCAAGAACGACTAGAAAACATTATCAATCAAAACATATAAATTATGACTTCAGTATTAGAAACTTTAGACTGGATTGTATTAAGCATCTATTTTTTGGCACTAATTGCAGTTGCTGTTTGGGTGGTTTTACAAAAAAATAAAAACACAGAAGATTACTTTTTGGCAGGACGAAACGTTGGATGGTTTGTAATTGGAGCTTCCATTTTTGCTTCTAATATCGGTTCGGAGCACGTTGTTGGATTGGCTGGAACAGGATTTGAATCAGGTACACCCATGGCTCACTACGAGTTGCATGCGTGGATTGTACTCCTTCTCGGGTGGTTGTTTTTGCCCTTTTATATTAGAAGCGGGGCTTTTACAATGCCAGAGTTTTTGGAAAAGCGATTCGATAGTAGGTCAAGGTGGTTTTTGTCTGTTTTCTCTCTTCTTGCATATGTGCTAACTAAAGTTTCTGTAACCATCTATGCAGGTGGAATCGTTGTTTCTGAATTATTGGGAATTCCTTTTTGGTATGGAGCAATAGGTGTTGTTGTTTTTACTGGAATATATACAGTCATTGGAGGGATGAAAGCTGTGATTTATACAGAAACTCTCCAAACGATTGTTCTAATTTTGGGTTCAGTTGTTATTACGTACTTAGGACTACAACAAGTTGGTGGATGGAATGAATTGCAAGACACTGTACGAGCTGTCAGCCCTGATCACTTTAATATGTGGAGACCAATGTCTGATCCAGACTTCCCGTGGACTGGCTTGTTGATTGGGGGAACAATTGTCGGGATTTGGTATTGGTGTACCGACCAATATATTGTGCAAAGAACACTCGCTGCACATAATATCAAAATTGGTCGTAGAGGAGCTATTTTTGGGGCCTACCTGAAACTATTACCCATCCTTATCTTTTTAGTCCCTGGAATCATTGCATTTGCACTAAGCATTCAAAACCCTGAAGTATTTGCAATTGAAAAGGCCGATCGTGCCTTTCCGATGCTTGTCAAGACGCTGCTACCGGTGGGCCTGAAAGGCCTCGTAGCTGGAGGACTGATGGCAGCACTTATGAGCTCTTTAGCATCAGTTTTTAACTCTTGCTCGACAATTTTCACAATAGATATTTATAAAAAATTAAAGCCAAAAAAGTCAGAAAGAGAATTGTTGACTACAGGAAAAATTGCAACAGCAATTATCGTTGTATTGGGTATTGTTTGATTCCAATTATGGAACGAATCGGAGGTGGTGTAATGTATCAATATTTACAAAATGTACAATCCTATATCGCTCCTCCTGTAACTGCTGTTTTCTTACTTGGTATCATTTGGAAAAGAGTAAATGCGCAAGCTGCGATTTCTACACTTATTGCAGGATTGGCACTTCTTGTATTGCGACTTTCATCTGAGATATACTATCAAGCAGATATTTCAGCAGGGGCAGTACATGACAATCTGATGTATGGCTTTGCAACAATCAATTTTGCTCATATGGCCATATTTATGTTTCTATTTTCTGTAGCACTTTGTATCTCAATAAGTTTAGCCACTAGTCCTCCAGATTATAAAAGAATTTCAGGATTATCATTTGGTACACTCACCAAAGAGCATAAGTTTGAAAACAAAGGATCCTACGATACAATTGATGTTGTGTTATCGTTTGTTTTGGTTGCAATTGTAGTTGGAATATTGATGTACTTTACTAATTAATGATTAATTTTCCTTTATAATTTTAAAGCTTTTGATTGTTCCATTTTCTAAGAGGATTTGAACAATATAAGTTCCAGATTTTAAGTGTGACAAATCGATTTTTATAGGTCATATCCGCATGATTACTTCTGTTCGTATAGTCATTTATAATTTAGTTTTTATTTCCCTTTACACGGCTCGCAAAAAATAACTACATTCGAATACCAGAAAAATATAGTGTATATGTCATACTTGATTGAATTCATCAAAAACAGAAGTGTAGGAGCCGTATCATCTAGCAGCAAGTCATTGGGACGATTTATGTTTGGAAAACTCAACTATTCAGACGCAAAAGTAATTGTCGAACTCGGTGGCGGACGTGGCGTATTCACACACGAAATTCTAAAGCTTATGAGTTCAGAGTGTAAGCTCTTGGTTTTTGAAGTCAATGAAGTGTTTTGCAACCAACTGAAATCTGAAATTCAAGATGAACGTGTGACGATTATCAATGATAGCGCAGAACATATCGGAGCGTATTTACAACAACATCAGTTCGAAAAAGCAGATCATATCATTTCGTCACTACCACTCTCTATGTTTTCACTAGAATTAAAAGAATCGATTTTACAAAACGCCACTTGTTTTCTGAGTGATGTGGGGCAGTTTTTACAATTTCAGTATGCCCCTTTTGACTATAAAAGATTGAAAAGTCACTTTGGAAGTGTGAAGATGAATTTTTCAATACGCAATTTTCCACCAGCGTTTGTCTATCGCTGTATGCTGTAGATTATAGATAACAACCATGCAAAAAAAAGCCACCCAATGGGTGGCTTTTTTTTAAAAGCAGAAAATAAATTTTTTCTAAAACCTGTAATTCAGGGATAAAGAATAATTTCTTCCTAATTGTCCTTGTTGTTGCACTTCGCTTGAATATACAAAACGGCTTCCTGCTTGAGAAGTATTAGTACTTGCCAAAGTGACGTCAGGATAAACATCAAATGCATTATTTACAATTCCACTTAATGTCAATTGAGGGGTAAATTTATACGCTAATCTAAAGTCAGTAATTAGTTTAGCTGAAAGAGCTTGATCCTCACCACCTGATTCAGGTGCTGTTACAGTAACCTCACCAAAATGCGTATTATACATGCCCATTTCCCAGCGATCAGTTTCATAATCAGCTGTCAAGATGATTTTGGACTTCGGACGTGAGTTAATAATCAATCCAGCTTCTTCACGAGCAAATATATTTACACCTGCTAGTTCGGATGGAGTATCAATACTTTCAATCTCTGTCTCATTAAAGTTTCCAATTAAGCCAAGGTCAATCGTATCGCTCTTCCAATTCAAAACAAAATCTAAACCTGTTGTTTTCGTGTTACCAGCATTGATCCATGCCTGTACTGAAACAACACCTGCTTGATCAAGTAACGTCTGAACTGATGGATTACCATCACCAGAAATTTGAGAAGAAAATAATATCCTATCATCTACATTAATTGAATAAAAGTCAACACTTCCTGAAAAGTTTGAACCATTTCCAAAAGTGAAACCTGCTGTTAGGTTTTGAGATGTTTCAGCAAACAAGTCCTTAATTCCAAGGGCTCGTACAGCCTCTGTACCATTTTGCAGAGTTCCCTGTAATAAAGGTTCATCTGACCCAGCAACAATGATATATTGTGTATTAGATAAATATTTCTGATGCAAAGATGGTGCTCGAAATCCTGTAGAAAAACTTGCTCTTACTGCAGACTGATTGCTTAGTTTGTAACGTGAAGCAATTTTTGCACTCACATTTGAACCGAAATCAGAAAAGTCCTCGTAGCGAACCGCACCACTAATCAATAACTTTTCAGAAAGATCAACATCAAGACCAGAATAAACAGCTAAGTTATTTCGATCCCACTCTCCTTCTTGATCAAGAGAAATACCTGCAAATGAATCGCTTCCACCTCCATAACGAGAGAAAGGGTCACCAGGGAATGCCTCAAACTTTTCGGTTTTGTATTCAACACCTGCAGAAAATGAAACTTGATCACTAAACGACTTCGTCAAATCCGCGTTTTGAATAATATTTGAGAATGCATATCCACCAGGCTTAAATGTTGTAGGACTCCAACCATTATCTGATAAATAATCTCTATTTACAGATCTATTAACCGTGTAGAAAATGCTGTTTTTACCGTGTGTAACAGATAAATCAAGATTCCAACCATTGGCCAAAGCAAAATCAACTCCTACAACATTAAAGAAATCTTTGATATCTCCTTCAAATGTTGGATGATAACCAACAAATTCATCAGCACTAGGTGTTAAAAATCCAGCATCAGCTACATCCCTTCTCCATCCTGGGAAACGATAATATGCAAAAGAACGATTCCATCTTTCAGAGTATCCGTGTGTCATGTAAAACTTTGCATTTTCACCGACTGGGTGAGTAATATTAGCAAATATTGTTTTTTGTTGAAGATCCGGACGTCCAACAATCATACCCAGGGTTGGATCATTAGCTGCAAAATCTATTTCATTTTGACGAGCAGTACTCGTGTCAACTGCATCGAGCCCGGGTGATCCAGCTCGATTTGTTTTTTCCTGATCTGTATAAGCAACTGTTAAATTAATTCGTCCACCATCCCCAAAGGGAAATGTTGTGTTGTAATCAATGTTAAATTGGAAACCATCGCCCTCAGAAGTTATACCAGTTCCAGCATTCAAAGTAGAGAATGCAGAATCTTCTTTTAGTATAAAATTCATTACACCAGCCATAGCATCAGAACCATATTGAGAAGATGCTCCGTCTCGAAGTACTTCTATTCGCTCTACTGCTGCCAACGGAATTGACTTAAGGTTAATTCCAACCTCACCTTTTCCAGGAGTGCGGTTCAAATAAGCTTGCGCTTGTTGATTAACCCGCTTCCCATTGATGAGAACCAGAGTTCTTGATGGCCCTAATCCACGTAAATCAGCTGGACTAAAACCAGCAGTTGCATCAGAAATTGCCTGATCTTGTGAATTAAATGATGGGATAGCAAATGTTAATGCACGCTCAATCGATGCTTCACCGACATTAAGAACAGACTCCGTTCTGATATTGTCAATCGGAACAGCCGAGTCAATCGCTGTTCTCGGTTTTGAACGGTTACCCGTAACAAGAACCTCGTCAAGTGCTTCACCTTCATTAAGTACAACGGTTAAATCGCCTCCGCCAAAAGTAACCTCATTGGTAGAGAAACCAACGTAAGAAACGATTAGCACATCACCCTGATTAATGTTGATGGAAAACTTTCCATCAAAGTCAGTCGTTGTGCCCGTGGTCGTGCCCTTAACAACAACACTGGCTCCCGGCAATGGTTCATTATTTTGATCAACAACCATTCCGCTTTGCTGTGCAAAGACAGTGGTTGTCATCAATAAAAAAATAATTAGGTTTTTCATATTAGATATAGTTATTAATTATTGCAAATTTACATATTATTAATTAAATGATATATTTTTTGAATTAAATGCGCTGTAAGTGTCTGAAAATTAATTATTTCTAATTTTTTTTAAATTTTGATTTTTAGTTTTTTTACAATTTAGCATGGATATCCTCAACTTTGGGAACCTTATCAGTTCAGATTGGGGTCTTGTACAACAGCCTAACTCTATTCAGCCTGTGGGTGTTACGGTTACAAATGGGGTGCCGAGCTATACGTTTGATAGCAACCTAGTCGATTCATTTGTTTATGACTCGAGCTTACAATCGAGATGGCAGTTGCAATTTGGATTGCGTTACATCTTCTAGTCATCAATCTAGTAAAACGAAAAAGCCCACAATTCTGTGGGCTTTTTTTAACAGAGATTTTTGCATTATCACCCTATTGCTTAGCAAACTTGGATGTTGCAATGGTTTGATTTCTATCATCAACAACCTTTAACACATACAATCCCTCTGAAAGATGAGACAAATTCAATGGAATTTGATTTATTCCAGAGGAAAAGTCGACTGTCAAATCTTCGACGGTTCGTCCTTGCAAATCGTGTACTTGTACACCGCCGCGCAACCATTCCAAACTACGAAACCGAATGATCAAATCATTCTCAACAGGGTTTGGTGAAATCGTTAACGAAATCCTATTCGTAGCCTTTTCATAAGGATTACTTAAAATTGGGCTTGAAATTAGATTTAAACGATTTACGTCATAGTCATCAAATTCAGTATCAATCATAGTTGTCGAAGAGGCGCCAAGAAAATCCCCAATTATTGAAGCATAAACTTGTCGATAATCGTGTTGCATTTGGGTGTCTAAATCAAAATGTTTGACATTCCCCCCATAAGTAAAACTATCCAGAGACAAATGCGTTCCTGTAAATCCCGGATTAACACCTTTTCCAATGACAAACATTGGACCAAGGTTGCCGTGGTCAGTTCCTTTATTCCCGTTTTCAATGGGTTTTCTGCCAAATTCGGTAAAAGTAGTTGTCACAACATTTTCGTCTATCCCCAATTGCTCTAAATCATCCTGAAATGCTTTTATTGACGTACTGAGCTCAGTTAGTAAATCGGCGTGCTTACCAAGGTGACTGTCATTTTGGCTATCGACTTGATTTGCATGGTTATCAAAGCCATCTATTCGTAATAAAAATATTTTTGTTTTTGACCCTCCAGATATCATTTTAGCCACAGTTTTGAGTTGATCAGCTAAATCAAAAGGTGGGTAACTAACTAAATTAGTTCCATCATTAAATACGGTACTTATTCTCTGCGCGTAGTTTGTTGCTGAAACTTCCATGCCATTAATAAATTCAATGTTTTGAATGTATTCAGATGAAGCGTTTCCAAAGTCAGGGATTGGATTTCCAACATTAGAAAGTTGAGAGTAGAATCCCGAGGTATCTTGACCAGATAAATTAATATCTACTTTATGCTCCTCATCAGAGTGAAACTCATCTGCTGGTTTTTTATTCCCAAGTTGAATACCTAGCGGATCATCATATTGTAAATGATCAAATCCAGAGTGAAGATATCGAGCCATCCATCCATCAGGTTTGTTATTATTAGCCTCAGATCCATCTCCACCTTTAGACATAATCGCTCTTCCACTGAAATGGGACTTGTTAAGCTGAGGATAACCCACTCCATGCACAATATTCAATTTTCCATCGTCCCATAACTGCTTAAAGGGAGTCAAATTTGGGTGCAATAAGGTTTCATCAGCAGTTGATAATGATGAATCAAGTTCAATTCCAGCATTAATACCAGAATTTTTAATTCGAATCGTCGGACGGATACTCGCATATTTATCGTATTGATTTTTAGGGATAATTGTATTAAGGCCGTCATTGCCTCCACTTAATTGAATCATCACAATGCTGCGGTCACGAATTACGTCCTCCGAAACATTATTTAATAATTTTGTCCTAGTGAATGCACTCACTAGATGACCATTGAGCATAAACCCAGCAAGAGAACCTGTCGCTGATAATTGGATAAAATTCCTTCTTTTCATTTTTTTTAAATTATGTGGTTTGAAACTCTTGTGACCAAATCAAAGCTTCAATTAAAGATTTTAGAATATTTTTGACTGTATTTACTTTTCTTCCTTGCAAGTACTCTGACCATAAATATTCCCAATAATAATATTTGAGAGCTCCCTCTTGTAAAAGGGTACCCCCGTCAAACAAATAAGTGTCAATAAAATATTGCTTTCGCTCCAAAGATGCAACTTCAGGAAACAACATGTCAGTTAGGGTTGTCAAAATATCTTCTGGATCTGTTGGATTTGTGACTACTGATTGTATAAAAGCCGCAGGGTTAAAACCATAAGTCCCTTTAAAAAGTACGTTTTTGCAGATGTTATATCGATATAATATTGTAGATGAATTAAACCAGCTTTTATCAAAGTTTGGTCCTGAGTAATGCGCTGGAAATCCCGCAGGAGGGGTAGTTTCTTCCCCAAAAGGGGGTTGAGCGCTTTGGACTAAAAACTTATTAATTAGGTTATTCTGATAGAATGATTTATAATGAAGCTCTCCTTCATCTATTGGGTGGGGAATAGGAAAATCTAACAACGTAATTGATTGAAGTGCAAGTTCTAAAGGAGATTTGATTAAACCTCCAATGATTTCGTCTGTGGAAATGCTATCGTCTGCATCGTAAAAATGTTTGCTTTTTAAAAGTTGTGATATCACTTCTTCTAAATTGTAGTTTGAACGAAAGGTGGCTGCAAGAGGAACAATTATATCGTCCTCAATTTCTGTTGAAATATTGCGAGAGACAAAAAACCGATATAGTTTTCTGCATATATATTTGGCAGTCTCTTCTTGCTCTAAAATTTTGTCAATAAGCTCCCGGAGTTCTATCTCCATTTGTGCTTTTTTTTCATTTTCTGTTTTTCCAGAGCTATCCCAAGCTTGAATTTGAAAAGAACCAAAATATGAACTCAACTGCTTAGCAGAAAAATCATGATCGTCTGGGACAGCGTATCCAGTCGGAAGATTTCCATTTTCTGAACCGTTAAGCGGCATATTATCACGGCCGTTTTTGTCAAATCTCCAACCCGTGAGAATCCGAGCAATTTCTGGGATGTCAATTGTCTCTGAATAGTTGAGCGGATCCCCATCAAACCCTACACTTCCGTCATTTTCGATATAAATGGGTTTACCTACTCCTATCGTATATAACTCAAGTAGTTCCCTAGCATAATTTTCGTTTGGATTTGTTACAATATTTTCATCATTATTTAAAAACTCAAGCATCCTAGGATTTATTGAAACTTGAAAAACTAGCTCTTTCCAGTTTGAAAGACAAAAATGTTCAAGAAGCATTAGGTAGTCGTAATAGTACGCACTATCACCATTGTCTTTCTGAGGAGCAGTTAAATTTGTAAATAAAAAATAAGTCATCTTTGAGCGTAGAGAGGTGTCACGCCTAGCCTCATCCATCCACCAAGATGTCACAAAATCGTTTTGGCGTTGAGATCCAGAGCCATTATCATCGTTAACCGGACCAAATGTTGAGTCGTTATTTATCCACGGAGATGGCGAAATCAAATTTCCGCTTACATAGTGAATGGGTTGACTTAGATTTTTAATACTTGTAGAAAGTAAATTAGTCAGCGCCTGATCAACCGTGTAATTAGCGTATTCGGCTATACGTGACTGTGTAATATTAAAAGTTGCTCGTCGCAATAAATGCTTTGCCAATCTTGTGCCAAGTACACCCGAGTAAGGGTCTAAAGATGCCATAATTTTTATTTTAAAAATAAATCAGGTTAAAATAATGATAAAAATTAATTTGCATAACTTTTATCGTCTTAAGATAAATAATTAGTTAAATATAACATTGATTAAAAAATTAATACATTTAAGAGTTAAAAATAAAAAGGCATGACAGCATTTATTGAAAACATTTTCTCAGAAAAAACAAAAAAACTGAGCGAACAAATCATCATCAACATTGCGATTTTCAGTTTTGTTGTTCATTTGATTTTAATTTTCCTCAATAATTTCGGTGTCTTTGGAGATCAATACGAAAGTTCTGGATTTTTTTCTAGTCCAATCGCAGCCATATACACTCCTTTTTCTTTTATCCTTTTGTACGAGGTCTATCTTTTGATTTATTATTTACCCAAATCGATGACAATCTACATTGGAAAACAGTATGAAATTATCATGCTAATTGTGATTCGCAGGTTGTACAAAGATTTGTCTCAGCTGGAACTCAGTAACAATTGGTTTAGTATCCAAGAGGATCTTCAATTTACATATGATTTACTGGCAACCATTATTCTTTTTATTTTGATTCACCTGTTTTATAAGATGAATAAATACCGGGTGCGAAAACTACTCAAATTAACCGAGACCAGAACTGAAATCGTTCGCTTTATCAAAATCAAGAAAGTCATTGCGTTAATCTTGATACCATTATTTTTTGTAATGGCAATATATGCTTTTGGAAATTGGGCCTATGCCACACTAATCAATCCATCAAAAATTACAGATTTAGCAAATATCAATAATCTATTTTTTGATGAATTCTTTACCGTCCTCATTCTTGTCGATGTGCTGTTATTGTTGTTTTCGTTCACCCACACCGACAAGTTCAACAAAGTGATTCGCAATTCAGGATTTGTAATTTCCACGATTTTGGTCAAGCTGTCTTTTGGAACCGAAGGCCTATTAAATTCAGTTTTAATTGTCACGGCTGTCAGCTTTGGCGTTCTCATTTTGTGGATTCATATGATGTTTGAGAAAAATAAGATTCCAACCAACTATTGATCAAAAAAGCCCACACCAGTAGAGTTTTGTATAAACTCTGAAATAAACAGGTTTGAGGCTACCAAATTGTTCAAGGATCCACTCAAAGGTGGCTTGCTTTTGCAATTTAAACTCACCTCTTCTAATTGAATTAGTGTTGAGTTTATCAAAAATAAAACCAGTGCAGGCAGTATATGGTAATGAACGTATTTTTTCTATGTTATTTCAGATAACAACTTGTCAATCGCACGTAATTTTTTTTCGATCCTCGCAGAACTCTCACTGCTTTTTGTCTCCTCTTGCCGGAGTTGGAGAGCTAGCTGTAACGCACACATTGCAAGTACATCTTGTTTGTCCTGTACCGCATAATTCTGCTCGTAGTGCTTCATCATCTGATCGATTTGCTTGGCTGAATTTCTTAAAAATTCCTCTTGACCTTCTGTCACACTTAAAGGGTATACACGGTCTCCAATTGTAATTTTAATCTTTTGCATCGAACCTAAGATAGAGATATAACTTCTAAACAAGCATCGATTTCTCCAATGAGTTTGTCAATTTGTGTTTTAGCTTTCGCACTACTCTGCCCAACCCCTCTTATCGATTTGGCAGTTTGTGAGGCTTCAAGTTTCATTTTTAACTCCCGAACATTACCCTTTTTTTGTGCCAACTCTTGCCTAGCATGTTCTAATCGTTCATGTAGTGATTGGTTTTCCTGCTCCAACTTCATCATTTGCTCAACAACAGTTTGTAACCGATCAGCGATAGAGTCAACGAGTTGAGAGGTATTTGCCATTCAAATTGCATTAACGATTCTCAAAGGTATAAGAATAGATCTATCAAAACAAGGAATACAGGTTTTTACTTTAGCAAGCAATCGCTTATTTTTACATCATGCGAACTCCGGCAACTTTGGCCTTTTTTTGGATTTCATCCTTGCTTTTTGCGCAACATAATGACGATCACAAATATTCGCTTCCCATCGACATTCCCATCTTCCTGTCCGGTACTTTTGGAGAGCTGAGAAGCTCAAATATTCATGCCGGAATTGATATCAAAACACAAGGACGTGAAGGGTTTCCCCTAAAAGCAGTTTCCGATGGATATGTATCACGGATCAAGGTTTCGACTTCTGGCTATGGCAAAGCAATATACGTCAATCACCCCGATGGTAAAACCTCTGTTTATGCGCATCTAAAAAAATTCTCTGCACCAATTGTCCATGAAGTCAGAAAAAAACAATATGACATTCAATCCTATGAAGTAGAACTGTTTTTTGAACCATCCGAACTGCCCGTCTCTAAAAATGAAATCATTGGCTTTTCAGGAAACACTGGCGGATCATTTGGTCCTCATCTTCACTTTGAACTGCGTGAAACCACAACCCAAAAACCAATCAATCCTTTGTTGTCTCACTTTGACATAGAAGATTCGGTTAGACCAGTTATTCACTCGTTAATTGCCTATCCAATCAGTGAAGAGGCCATAGTCAATTCTGCAAAGCAAGAACTGCAAATTCCTTTTCAAAAAATTAATGATAGCATTTATGCTGCTGACCCAATTGAAGCAATTGGAAAAATCGGATTGGGAATAGAAACCTACGACCGGCATAATAATACATACAATAAAAACGGTGTGTATTCAATCACTGCGAAGTTGAACGGAACCCAAATCAAAGGTCTCCAGTTTTCAAAAATTCGATTTTCAGATTCTGAATATTTAAACACCCTGATTGACTACCCCCGATACAGCCGTACGAGGCAACGCATTCAAAAGTTATTTCGATCGCCAGGAAATGATTTGGAATTCTTCGATCATTTGGAAGATGGACTGATTGATGTTAAAATTGGAAAGGACTATGCATACCAAATCAAAGTTTCAGATGCCAATAATAACAACCGATACCTGTTTGTGCCGATTAAAGGAAAAGAACAAAAAGTTGCGATACCACCTGAGAAACTTCCCGAAGGAAAAGAGATTGAGCCAAATCGAGACTATCTCTTCATGTATGATGGTGCAGAAGTTTATATCCCGAAAGATGCAATCTATGACAGCAATCGGTTTGTGCTAGGCTTTGACAACAATCTGTTGCAAATCAAAGCGGATCATGTCGCTTTGCGAAAAGCTTTTCAAATCAAAGTCATGGCACCAGACTCTGTGGTTGGTCATTATCTAGGTCTACAATTAAAAAATGGAAAGACAGGTTTCATTAGCAAAACCATACGTGACAACCATTTTGTAGCTAAAATCAAAAAAACAGGAATATACACCATCGCGCAAGACACCATCCCCCCGATCATAAAGCCATCTCAACTCTATGATCAGCGTTGGCTTTCCAATTTTAAAACCTTGCGCTTTACTATAGATGATAAAGAAACTGGGATACGTTCTTATCAGGCAACCATCGATGGCAAATGGGCCTTATTTGAATATGAACCCAAGAAAAAGGAGATCACTTTCAGTTTTGATGAGTATTTTACTTTTGAAGGAGCAAAACATAAGCTCAAAATATCCGTTATTGACAATGTGGGGAATGAGTCTAACCACGAACTGGAATTTTACAGAAAGTGAGAGCGAAATTCATTATTGGTTTTTGTGCGTTGATCTTTGGTAGCTCCATGGCCCAACAAGCCGTTGTGCGTGGCATCATAACAAACAACAATCAAGCCCCAATTCAAAATGCGACGATTATTTCTGGTAGGAATGGCACTACTTCAAATACAAATGGATTTTACTCTTTACAAGTTCAATCGAACATTGACATCCAAGTCATTTTTCAGCATATTGGGTATCAAAATAGCATTGTAAAACTCAAACTTAATCCCGGAGAAATCTATGAGTTGAATCCTGTGATCAACGAGTCAGAAGAACAAATTGCCGAGGTCATTGTACAGGCAAACCAGCAACGTGTAATCAAAGGAATGACTGCTTTGACGCCAGAAACGATTCGCAATATTTCTGGAGCAAATGCCGGTGTGGAAAATCTATTGATGAGTCTGCCTGGTGTCAATTCCAATAATGAACTCAGCACACAGTATGCCGTTCGAGGTGGAAACTATGATGAAAACTTAGTTTACGTGAATGAAATCGAAGTATATCGACCTCAACTAATACGATTGGGTCAACAAGAAGGTTTGAGCTTTTTAAACCCTGATATGATTCAACAAGTACAGTTTTCCGCTGGTGGGTTTGAAGCATCATACGGAGATAAACTATCATCTGTTCTTGATATTACCTACAAGAGTTTTTCTAAAAACCAAACACTTTTATCACTGAGTCGATTGGGTGGGAATCTGAGTTGGTCTTTGGGTAAAGAAAAGTGGAGTATGATCACTGGGCTTCGTTACCGAGACAATGGTTTGCTAGTGGATCAGAAAGAAACAGAGACAAATTTTAATCCCAGTTTTGCGGATCTACAAACCTTTATCACCTACGCCCACTCTGACCAATTGTTCTTCAATATATTGGGTGCCTTCTCTGTCAATACCTATCGATATGAACCATTGGTGCGACAAACCAACTTCGGCACAATCGAGCAACCAAAGGCACTTGTAGTTTACTATGACGGAAACGAAAAAGACAAGTACACTGCCTTTACTGGGGCACTAAAAACCACTTGGATTCCAAACAACAACAACAGTTATCGACTGATTTTATCAAACCACCAAACGGTTGAAAATGAACATTTTGATATTTTGGCGCAGTATCGATTGGGAGATCCCAACACTTCAATAGGTGGCGACGACTTGGGAGAAGTCACTTTTACTGAAGGAGTTGGTTCACAACTTACCCATGGACGAAACAACTACGCTGCACAGATTGTCGACGGAAAGCTCAGGGGGAAACATATCAAAGGCAATCACCAGCTGGACTGGGGAATTGGGTATAAAAGAGAGCATATTGATGACCGTCTGGTAGAATGGGAAGTTGTTGATTCATCTGGGTTTTCAATTCGTCCTCCAAGTGGTTCAATTTCAAATGACCAGCCCTACAACTCGTTTACAGGTCCGCTTGTCCCTTTCGCATATGTTCGAGCAACCAATCAAACACAAATTCAACGCATGACAAGCTTTTTTCAATGGAGTCATCGAGGACTTGTAGGAAACACGTTGTATTGGCTCACAGCTGGAATCCGTGGTCAACGATGGCAGTTGGACAATGAAAAGCCCAAATATATTGCCAGTCCCAGAATGCAATTTAGCTTTCGTCCAAAGAATAAGGATCATGTGCTCTACCGATTTGCCACTGGGCTGTATGCTCAGCCCCCTTTCTATCGCGAATTACGCTCAAGAAATGGACAAATCAATCCTGAAGTCGATGCTCAAAAATCAATCCATTTGTCACTCGGAAATGAATATCGATTCTCTATGTGGGATCGACCGTTTTTGTTTCAGTCCGAACTTTACTACAAGCATTTGGATCAGCTGAATGCCTACACGGTTGAAAATGTTCGAATTCGCTATGATGCGAACAATGATACCAAAGGGTTTGTATACGGACTTGACTTGCGATTACATGGAGAGTTTGTTCCTGGAACAGAGTCTTGGATAAGCTTGGGGCTCATGTCAACAGAGGAAAATAGAAATAACAGAGGGTATATTCCAAGACCAACCGACCAACGCTTTAAGTTTGCCATGTTGTTTCAGGACTATGTTCCCTCCATGCCGTTTTTAAAAATGAACTTGAATCTTGTTTACAATTCTGGTCTGCCAGGTGGCGCGCCGAATTACGCGAATCCCTATGATTATGGTGGTCGTCTTCGAGATTATAAACGAGCGGATCTTGGTATTTTTTATGTGGTCAACGACGAAAATAAATCGAGGCTCCCATTTGTTAAAGACTTGATGATTGGTTTTGAAATTTTCAATGTGTTTGATGTACAAAATGCCATTACCATGACTTGGGTACGAGATGTGACTAGCAAGTCTCAGTTTGGTATCCCAAATTATATGACTCCTCGAGTATTTAATCTCAAATTGAGTGCTGGTTTTTAAACGCTGATATATTCTCTCAACACCTTCACAAGTTGATCAACTTCCTCTTCGTTGTTGTATTTCGAAAAAGAAATACGAATCGAAGGGAATTGCAACTGTTTTTTGGAAAGTATATGATTCAAAACATGAGACCCTGTTTCACTCCCTGCTTGACAGGCACTCCCTTTTGAGCAACAAATCCCTTTCAGGTCTAGCGTAAATCCTAAAAGATTTGCTTTCTCTGGACTCATTGGAATTCTTGCGTTCACTATCGTATAAGTACTCTTTGTGAAGTCGTCACAGCAGCCATTAAACGATATGTCCGGAAATGTGGTTTTGAGCTGATTGACACAATGCTTTTTAATATCTAAAATTTGAGATTTATCAACATCCAAATTTGAGTACGCATGAGAAAACGCTTCCCCTAAACCAACGATATTATGTACGCTTTCTGTTCCTGCCCGCAAACCTCTTTCCTGACCTCCTCCAAAAAGTAAACTCTGCAAACCAGTCTCTTTTCTGATAAACACAAAGCCAATCCCTTTCGGGCCATGGAATTTATGAGCTGCGGCAACAGCAAAATCAATGGGTAATTCTTGTAGATTTAGCCGGTAATGGCCGATTGATTGAACCGTGTCGGAATGAAAGAGCGCATCGTTCTGTCGGCAAAGGTTTCCAATTGCCTCCAAATCACAAATCGTTCCCAACTCATTGTTGACATGCATCAAGCTCACTAACTTCTTTGAGTCGTCATGCTGAAGAAGTCGCTCAAGATCAGCCATATCGGGAGATCCATCACTTGAAACCTGCACATAATGAACATTGATATGATCTGATTTTTCTAGGTTTTCAACCGCATGAATTACCGCATGATGCTCGATTTTTGATGTAATGATTGTTTGAATACCTAGCCCACGCACAGCTCCCTGCAAGACCATATTATCTCCCTCTGTGCCACCCGAAGTAAAAATAATCTCGCTTGACAAAGCACCCAATTCCTTGGCTATGGATTTTCTTGTGTTTTCAATCAAGCTCTTTGCGGTTCTACCTTGACTGTGGATTGATGATGGATTTCCAAATGAAGAAGACAAAACCTCTTTCATTTTTTCGACAACTTCTGGAAGAACAGGAGTTGAAGCCGCATTATCTAAGTAAATGGAATCCATAAACAAATGTTACGAAGGTTCAAACTCACCTATGGTATCTATGATTATCTGAATGCAAGACAAAAGTTGCGTTTCGTTGATCACCAATGGAGGAGCAAATCGAATGATGTTCCCATGCGTGGGCTTCGCCAAAAGCCCCCTATCTTTAAAAGCAACACAAATATCCCAGGCCAAAGATCCATCTTGACTGTCATTAATGACTATTGCATTGAGTAGGCCACGCCCGCGTACACCAACCAGGACTTTACTTTCTTTTTTGTAATTGTTTAAGTGTTTCCTGAAAATTTTTCCGAGATAACGAGCGTTTTGAGTAAGTTTTTCATCTCGTATGACTTTTAATGATGCCATTCCAACTGCACTTGCCACAGGGTTACCCCCAAAAGTACTACCGTGTTCACCTGGCTGTATCACTTCCATGATATGCCGATCTGCCAATACTGCAGAAACAGGATAAACTCCTCCTCCCAAGGCCTTACCAAGAATCAAAATATCTGGTCGCGCATAAGTATCTTTCTGCTGCATGCATGAAGATTCACAGGAACAGTCTCCACATACAGCTAGTAGCGAGCCCGTGCGACCAATTCCAGTTTGAATTTCATCAGCCATCAAAAGAACGTTGTGTGAATTGCATAATTCTTTTGCATTTCGCATAAAGTCATCGCTTGGGGTGTTGACACCCGCTTCACCTTGAATTGGTTCAACCAAAAAACCAACGACGTTGGGCCGTTCAATCAAAACTCTTTCAAGTGCAGCGGTATCATTATATGGAATGGTGATGAACCCCGGGGTAAACGGACCAAAATCTTTCTGAGCAATTGGGTCAGAAGAAAAAGAAACGATAGTTGTTGTTCTTCCATGAAAGTTATTTTGACAAACCACAATTTCTCCCTGATTTTCTGAAATTTTTTTCTTCTGAACACCCCACTTACGGGCTAGTTTAATGGCCGTTTCTACAGCCTCTGCGCCAGTATTCATGGGGAGCATCATATCAAAAGCAAAATAAGAAGTTACCAGTTTTGCAAATTCACTAAACTGATCATTGTGGAATGCCCGAGATGTGAGTGATAATTGCTGCGATTGCTTCGTTAATGCTTTGATAATTGTCGGGTTTGAATGCCCTTGATTCACTGCTGAGTATGCAGATAAAAAGTCAACATACTTTTTGCCTTCTACGTCCCAAACATATATGCCCTCTCCCCGAGTCAGAACGACAGGTAAAGGATGGTAATTATGAGCACCAAATTGAAATTCATCATGAATATAGCTATCGGTTTTGGTTGCAGTCTTTGGGCTCATTATCAAAGTTTTGACGAAAGTAGTCAAATCTGAACCAAAAAAAAAGCTAGATCGACATAACGAATAGTTTCTCGATCTGCATTAACAGGCTTTTATACTTGTCCCGTGGCAAAGGCAACTTAAAGCCGTTGGACATCACACATACATAGTTTATGCCGCGTTCGATTTTCGAAATTTCACGAAGATTTACAAAATGTAACCTATTCAATCGATAAAATATATTTGGATCAAGTATGCCTTCAATTTTACTGAGAACAAGTGAGCATGGTTTTACAGATTCATCCCGCATGACAACAGCTGATTTGCCCCCATCTGAATAAGAAGCTTCGATAAATACAATATTTTTAGACAAGACAAGCTCGATGGCGTTTTTGTTTTTTATAATTTACTGACTTGTCAAATTCATAGGCATTAGATGAAAACTTTGAAATTGCTTCCGCATCATATATTTGCTTACCCTCTCTTGTTTCTGTTTGTTCTTTATCTTGACAATAGTTTTTTATAAGTCTTGGATTTCAATAGGTTTTAATAAATAATCAACAACTTCATATTGGATTGCTTTTAATGCAAATTCATCATGAGCGGTACAAATTATGATGTGTAGGTGCGCATAATCGATCTGGTCGAGCAAATCAAAGCCAGTGCCTTGATCGAAGATCAAATCCAAAAAAATTATATCGATAACAGAACACTTGCTCTCGTCTTTCAGGTAGTCCTCTGCAATAGCTCTTTTTGAAAATATAGCTTCAATCTGAAGGTCAGGACAATACTTTTCAATGTAGTAGTTGAGCAATTCAAGGTTTCTTGGCTCATCATCAATCAAAATGCATTTTAGTTTTTTCATGTTACATTTGGGCTATTTACAAAACTAAAATAATTACTAAAACTCAAAAATATCGGTTAATTCGACAGAACTGCTTGATTTAAATTCGTATGAAAATGAAAACGATATCCAGCGTAAACAATAGTACCATCAAAGCCATTACTGGGCTTATTCAAAAGGCATCGTTGAGAAAAAAAAGTGATGTCTTTGTCGTTGAGGGTAAACGCGAACTGCAGTTAGCATACAAGGGAGGATTTACAATTGACACCGTCTTTTGCTGCCCAACATTGTTTGAGTCCACAACTGTGGAAACATGGAGTGCCCAGAACTTAGGAACTAAAAATATCATTCTTGTTACTGAGGATGTTTATAAAAAAATCAGTTATCGAAATAAAACTGAGGGAATTATTGCCTTGGTAAAAAAGAAAGCTTTTGATCTTGATTCGATTGTATTCAAAAATGCAAACCCATTAATTCTCGTTATTGAAAATATTGAAAAACCTGGGAATATTGGTGCCATGCTTCGAACGGCAGATGCATCGAATATTGACTGTCTTTTGGTGGCAGAACCCAAAACAGACATCTATAATCCCAATGTAATTAGGTCGAGTGTTGGCGGGTTCTTTACTGTACCCATTGGGGTCGCGTCAAATGAAGATATCATTGAATTTTTAAAACAAAATCAAATTGCTACTTACGCAGCAAGTCTACAAAAAAGCATCTCCTACGAGAAAATCGATTTTTCTGGACCAACCGCCGTGATTGTTGGCACAGAAGCAATAGGCTTAAGTGAGTTTTGGACAAGAAAATCAAAATCAAATATCAAAATCCCCATGCTTGGAACTTTAGACTCGATGAACGTTTCAGTTGCTGCGGCCATACTCCTTTTTGAGGCGACCCGACAGCGTGATTTTTACAGGGATATAAAAGGAATTTAGTATTTTTATAATATGGTTAGTGCAATCGAAACGGCAGCGGAAAATGTACAAATCGCAAAAGCGTACAAAGATCTGCTGCGGATCAGTTACCAAAAACTAACCGCTGCTGACAAAAAAATGATTCGACTAGCGCTAGACACAGCTGTTGATGCGCACAAAGATCAAAGAAGAAAATCTGGAGATCCATATATCCTTCACCCTATCGCCGTAGCTAAAATTGTTGCTGATAATATTGGTTTGGGAGCTCCCTCTATTTCAGCTGCCCTACTTCACGATGTGGTTGAAGACACAAATTACACCATTGATGATATCGAGACGATTCACGGCACACAGATTGCAAAAATCGTGGATGGTTTGACTAAAATATCGAGCCTAAAAAAAGACAAAAACGTGTCTTTACAAGCTGAAAATTTTAGAAAAATGCTGTTGACGTTAAATGACGATGCACGAGTGATTATCATCAAAATTGCAGATCGTTTGCACAATATGCAAACAATGGATGTCATGCCGCAACATAAACAGATAAAAATCGCGTCTGAAACCCTATACATCTACGCCCCTCTTGCTCATCGTATTGGCATGTATAATATCAAAACTGAACTCGAAGATTTGGGACTCAAATATACCGAACCAGAGGTTTATAATGAAATTCAACAGCGGGTACAAGAAAACCTTGATAGTCAAGAACAGTTTATCGATCGATTTATCAAGCTCACAAAAAAACATTTACGTCGAGAGGGGTTATCTTGTAAAATTGAAGGGCGTCCTAAATCTATCTTTTCGACTCGGAAAAAAATGATTTCAAAAAACTTAGATTTTGATCAAATTTTTGATCGATATGCTATTCGTATTATCTATAAATCTGACCCTCAGGAAGAGAAATTCTTGGCTTGGAAAATTTACTCTGTAATTACAGATCATTTTCAACCTAACCCACTCCGGCTGAGGGATTGGATTTCAGCACCAAAATCGACTGGTTATGAAGCGCTGCATATTACGGTTATGGGTCCAGAGGGGCGTTGGGTTGAGGTTCAGATTCGTTCTCAGCGAATGCACGAAATTGCAGAAAAAGGATATGCGGCTCATTTTAAATATAAGCATGGGAAGCAAAACGAAAGAGGTTTAGAAGTCTGGCTTAATCGCTTAAGAGAAGTCCTCGAACAGCCAAACCCTGATGCGGTCGATTTTGTCAAAGACTTTAGACTCAATCTCTATGCCAGTGAAATTTTTGTGTTCACGCCTGAAGGAGATTTAAAATCTTTACCCCAAGGAGCAACCCCTGTTGATTTTGCATTTCATATACATACGGAAATTGGCATGCATACCAGAGGGGCCAAAATCAACGGAAAAATCGTACCCCTTAGTTATCGATTGAGAAGCGGCGATCAAGTTGAAATTATCACTTCTGAAAAGTCATTTCCAAACCCTAGCTGGTTGGACTATGTCATCACATCTCGAGCACGTTCCCGAATTCGATCATTCCTTAGAGAAGACAAAAAACAAATCGCACAAGAGGGAAAAGAAATCTTGAGAAGAAAGCTCAAACAACTCAAAATTGGTTTTAATGATAAAACAATTGATAAACTTCTTAGATTTTACAAACTCAAAACAAATTTGGACCTTTTCTATCGAGTTGGTATTGGCACCATTGACAATGCGAAACTTAAAAAATTTAGTGTCGATCAAAACAATCGTTTTTTAAACTTTTTCAAAAGAAAAACTCAAACGAATACGAATCATGATTTTGTAGAGCACGATCAAATCACAAACAAATATGACCAGCTGGTTTTTGGTAAAACTGAGGAGCAACTCGAATATCAACTCAGCCCATGCTGTAACCCGATTGCTGGTGATGATGTTTTTGGATTTGTCACTGTAAGCGATGGGGTAAAAGTCCATAAAAACGAATGTCCAAATGCCCTCACACTACGCTCAAACTATGCCTATCGGATTGTAAATGCCAAATGGATTGATTCCTCTCAAAATGAATTTACTGCAAAGCTGCAGCTCACAGGGCTCGATGATTTGGGACTTGTGAACAAAGTAACCCAAGTTATCTCAAATACAAATAATGTAAATATCAGTCAAATGTCTTTTGACTCCAATGATGGTACATTTGAGGGGAATATATTGTTGAAAGTCAAAAACACTGCTCTTCTTAAAAAGATGATAAAGCAGCTTCAAAACATAAATGGAGTTGATAAAGTTGTTCGGGAGTAAAAAAACCTACGTAAATTTGCGTTGAATCATGGATAAAAATCAGAAAATAGTACGGGATGTTTTTATCGCCTTTTTAGACAAAAACAGTCATCGAAAAACACCCGAACGCTTCGCTATTTTAGAAGAAATCTATCGAAGTGATGACCATTTTGATATCGAGTCTCTGTATATGAAAATGAAAGATAAAAAATACAGAGTAAGTCGTGCGACTTTATACAATACCATCGAGTTACTTCTAGATTGTGGCCTTGTTCGAAAGCATCAATTTGGCCCTCAACATGCACAATACGAAAAGTCGTATTTCGACAACCAGCACGATCATATTATTTTTACAGATACTGGAGAAGTAAAAGAGTTTTGTGATCCTAGAATTCAAATGATAAAGAAAAGTATAGAAGAAGTTTTTGATGTTGATATTCACAACCATTCTCTTTATTTCTATGCAACTAAAACCAACAGCAATAATTAAATATGGGATTAGATTTACTCCTTGGACTTCAATGGGGAGATGAAGGAAAAGGGAAAATTGTCGATGTACTGACTAAAAATTATGATATCATCGCGCGCTTTCAGGGGGGGCCTAATGCAGGTCATACATTAAAATTTGATGGTATTAAGCACGTACTGCACACCATTCCATCGGGAATTTTCCACCCAAACGCACAAAACTTAGTTGGAAATGGGGTTGTAATCGACCCTGTAATTTTTCGGAAGGAACTCCAAAATCTTGATAAATTTAATGTCGATTACAGTCAGTCCCTACTAATTTCTCGTAAAGCACATCTTATTCTACCTACCCATCGACTTCTTGATGCTGCCTCTGAAAAAGCGAAGGGGGCTAAAAAAATTGGGTCTACTCTCAAAGGGATTGGACCAACCTACATGGACAAAACTGGTCGAAATGGAATTCGCATTGGTGACTTAGAATTTCCCGACTGGAAAACGAAATACCGAGAACTCGCTGATAAGCATGAAGAACTCATTTCGTTCTATCAAGTTGATCTAACTTATGACCTCGAGACATTAGAAGCTGATTTTTTTGCTGCTGTTGAATTTATAATCGATAAGCTTCAATTTGTTGATAGCGAATCTGTATTAGCTGATGCGCAAGCAGATCAAAAAAAGATTCTCGCAGAAGGGGCGCAGGGTTCGTTATTGGATATTGATTTTGGAACATTCCCTTTTGTCACTTCCTCAAATACCACTGCGGCTGGGGCTTGTACAGGACTCGGCGTTGCACCAAATAAAATTAAAGATGTGTTTGGCATTTTTAAGGCTTATACCACTCGAGTTGGAAGTGGTCCTTTTCCCACCGAATTATTTGATGAAATTGGAGAGAAAATTGCTAAAACTGGAAACGAATTTGGTGCAACAACTGGACGACCAAGGCGGTGCGGATGGCTTGACCTAGTTGCACTGAAATATGCTGTGCAAGTCAATGGAGTTACCCAACTCATGATGATGAAAGGAGATGTGCTTTCAGGAATCGATACCCTAAAGATTTGTACGCAGTACGAATACCGCGGTAAATTGATCAGTCACCTCCCCTTTTCACTTGATGAGGAATACATCGATCAGAAATATATCGAAATGGCAGGATGGCAAGAGGATATTACAAATTGCACCTCCTACGATGAATTGCCTTCTCAACTCAAAGAATACGTAACTTTCATTGAAAATTTTCTGGAAACGCCTGTGCGTCTTGTCTCTGTCGGACCCGATCGTAAACAAACGATTTTTCGATAGATTTGCATACATGCTCAATCGATTTAACATTGTTAAAGTACTCACATTGTATCCTATTTTTGCTTTTGACACTTGCCATGACCTATGGACAGGAGACAAAAAAAATCGATATACGGCAAGCTGCTTCTTTTGAAGTCAACGAAAAGCACTTTCCGGATGCTAAAATTCTAAAATCCAATCAAGACGTTCGTGTACATCTCCACCATGATGGAATGGACATCTGGTCAGATGTAGCCTACTTTTACGAAAAACGAAATTTCTTTGAAGCTGAGGGAAATGTGGTTGTCAGGCAGGGAGATAGCTTACAATTGAACAGTGAATACATCGAGCATAGTGGGACAACAAAATTTGCAGTTGCCAAGCGTAAAGTGCTTCTCCAAAATCAAGAATCGACTCTGCGTACTGATTCCCTGTATTTTGACCGAAAAAAACAAGAAGCGTACTACAATAGCGCTGGAGAAATCACAAGTGATGAGACAGTAATTCGCAGTCAATCTGGGACCTATGTTGCTGAAGACAATAAATATGAATTCGTCACGAATGTCCATGTCATAGACCCTTCCTTCACTATCCATTCAAAACGCATGGATTACTACACGGAGTTAGGACACGCTTATTTTTATGGAGCAACTACGATTCAAGGTGAGTCTTATAATGTAGAATGCAATAGAGGCTTTTTTGACTCCAATCTCAAAAAAGGATATTTCCAAGACCGAGCCTCAATCGAATACAATCTCAGGAACATACAAGGGGATAGCATTTATTTTGATGATCGAATTCAATATGCTGCCGCAAGTCAGAATGTGCAAATCAAAGACACCATTGGAGATCATGTGATACGAGGGCAATACGGCGAAATTTTCAAAGAACGCGATTCCGCGATCGTTACCCACAACCCTATTGCAATAAAATTGATCGATAAAGACTCTCTATACATTCATGCTGATACCCTTATGGCGACTGGGCCAGCTGAAGAAAGAATACTCACAGGCTATGATGGAGTTCGAATTTTTAAAACCAATCTCAGCGGTGTTTCAGATTCGATACACATCAATCAAAAGACCGGACTGATCCAACTACTACGACATCCAATCAGCGATCGAGAATCACAATTTTTATCTGCTCGTGATATGACAAAACGAAACCCCATATTGTGGTCTGTAAAAACACAAATGAGTGGAGATCTTATCCACCTACTGACAGACTCAGTTACTAGCGCAATAGACTCTATTAAAATCTTTGACAATGCAATAGTAGCTGAGCAAGACTCTCTAAACCCTCGGCAGTTTAACCAAATGAAAGGAATCAACTTATTTGGTAATTTTGAAGACAATGAGTTACAGACAATTGATATTGTCAAAAACGCAGAAATGGTATATTATCTATACGACGACACCACTCAGGACCTGATTGGTGTTGACAAGGCAATTTGTAGTGCGATGCAATTACGAATGGCTGAGAATCAAATTGAATCCATCACATTTTTGACCAAACCAGAAGGGGCAGTTTACCCAATAGAGGAACTCACAAAAGACCAACAGCAATTACCCGGTTTTTATTGGCGTGGGGATGAAATGATACGATCAAAATCTGATCTCATTAAAGATAGAGCGAAAACTGATTTTGATTCCCAGAGTGCAGATGCAAAAGAGATAATGTCTCGACTAAAACGATAAATGAAATGATACGTACAGCTCGAGATATTTTCTTTGCACATCAGGCACAAACAACGCCAAAACCCATAGGACTGGAAGTCAAAAAAGCACGAGGAAGTTATATCATCGACAAAGACAATAAAAAATATCTTGATTTTGTCGCAGGTGTCTCTGCTTGTACTTTGGGTCATTCTCATCCCAAAGTGATTCGGGCCGTTCGCCGACAAATGAGAAAATACCTCCACGTTATGGTGTATGGTGAGTTTGTACAAGATGAACCTGTTCAACTTGTCAAGTTATTGGCTGATCAATTACCAGAACAATTGTCATGCATCTACCTAACCAATTCAGGAACAGAAGGAATTGAAGGGGCACTTAAACTTGCTAAAAGAGCAACTGGCAGACAGCGAATTATCTCTGCCAACAATGCCTATCATGGAAATACGCAAGGGGCGATGAGTGTAATGGGCTATGAAGAACGAAAAAGAGCCTATCGTCCCTTAATTCCTGGTACTTCTTATATCCAGTTCAATGATATTGGGGATTTAGAGCAAATCAATGAACAAACTGCAGCAGTGATATTGGAAACCATACAAGGGGGTGCTGGGTTTATCGTTCCGACCAATGACTATATGAAAGCCGTACGAGAACGTTGTGACAAAGTAGGGGCTCTCTTAATTTTGGACGAAATTCAACCTGGAATAGGTCGAACAGGGAAGCTATTTGCCTTTGAACACTACAACATGATTCCAGATATATTTGTCACTGGAAAGGGACTTGGAGGTGGATTCCCTGTAGGTGCATTCGGTGCCTCTAAAAAACTGATGAACCTATTGCAAGACAAACCCATACTGGGGCATATCACAACATTTGGTGGGCATCCAGTCATTGCAGCGGCATGTCACGCTACTTTAAAAACCCTTTTACAAAGCAATTTGATCGCCGAAACGATCGAAAAAGAACAATATATACGAGAACAACTCCAACATCAAGGAATAAAAGAAATCCGTGGTAAAGGTCTGATGTTAGCCCTAATCCTTCCAACCCCAGAACTTGCACAACAGTTGGTTAAAATTGCTCTTAAACGAGGGTTATTATTATTTTTTCTACTGTTTGAAAAAAGAGCTGTTCGGTTTACGCCTCCGTTAACAATCTCAAAAAAAGAGCTCAAAAAAGGGTGTGATATCATCGTAAATATACTCGATGAAATCTGTTGATTAAATTGTTAAAAACAATAAATCCGTTTGTTTCATTCTTATCCACCTTGGGTTTAACTTTATGGTAAGAATGTAAGTCATTTGATGAATACAAATTCTAACAAAGACCACAAATCCCCACTCACTCGTTTTGAGTTGATGTTACAATCAAACCGGGTGAACTTCTTCGACGCCACTGAATTTGAAGAAATTATCCAATATTATATCGATTCAGGAAGCCTTCGTTTGGCTTACAAAGCCCTTGAAATCGGAGAAAATCAGCATCCTGGAAACAGCGGGCTAAAACTTCTTCATGTCGAATTAATGCTACTGAACAATCAGTACAAGGAAGCTGAAGAAGTGATTGATAAGCTAGGGGAAATGGAGCCCTATAACGAATATGTTTATATCCACAAGGCCGTTATTCTTTCAAAAACCAAAAGACATCAGGAAGCAATATCGTTCTTGACCAAAGGCTTAGAATACTGCGAAAGTGAGGCTGAATTTCACAGCATGTTGGCGATGGAATATCTCTTCTTAGATAGCTACATGATGGCAAAAGAGCACTTTATCAAGTGCCTCAACGAAGATCCAAAAGACACCCATGCTTTATACAACACAATCTATTGTTTTGAATCTTTAAAAAATCCAGATGGTGCTATTGAGTTTCTCAACGGATTTTTAGAACTTGACCCCTTTAACGAAATCGCATGGCATCAATTGGGTCGTCAGTATGCTAGTAAAGGGCTGCTCAAACAAGCTCTTTCATCCTATGACTTTGCAGTCATTTGCGATAACGATTTTATCGGCGCCTATTTTGAGATGGGGAAAACACTTCAAAAGATGAAGCGTTACAACGAAGCAATTCTGTCTTATGAAATGACCTTGTCAATCGATGAGCCAACCGCATTTGCACTATTACACATTGGACAATGTCATATTGAATTGGGCAATATCAAACTAGCTATACAGTATTTCAAAAGGACTTTAAATGAAGATCCTCTATATGAAAAAGCATGGATTGCTTTGATCGATGTGTATTGCAAAAACAAAGACTTCGAAAAAGCTCTCTACTACGCCAAAAAGTCGATACAGATTGACAATGTCAATGTTGCAACATGGAAAAGGTATGCAGAAATCAACTTTAGTTTAGGCTTTCTTGAAGAAGCAGATTTGGGCTTCACAGAATGTGTCAATCTCGGTAATTATGAAGTTGATACATGGGTAAAATGGGCAGATGTTCTCAAAGAAATGCATGATTATCCAAGAGCTTTGGAGGTTTTGCAACACGGACTTGAATTCCACCCTGAAAGCAGTGTGATTAACTTCCGTCTCGGAGGAATTTACTTACTTTCCTCACAATCACTTGAAGCGAGGTTTTACCTCAAAAATGCTTATATGTCGGATGCCAAGCAACTCAATCACTTTTATGAAACCTTTCCTGAGTTTAGAAGTTCCTCGTTTGTCAAGCAAAGTCTGTCTTTAAAGGTATAAACACCTCCTTATTTCGTATTTTCGCCTCGATGATGAAATCCAATAAATCAACATTAGGCATTTACTTGAAAGGGATAGCGATGGGAATTGCAGACCTTGTCCCTGGAGTTTCTGGCGGTACAATTGCGCTGATTACCAACATCTATGAAGATTTAATTACCTCCATTAACCATGTTAACGCCAAACAAATTTTGGCATTGTTTGGTGCAAATCGAAAGACATCATGGCAAAACATCAATGGCCCGTTTCTTTTACCCCTTTTCTTAGGTATTGCTACAAGCATTTTGTTTTTAAGTTCCATTATTGGCTTTTTTCTAGAATATCATGCTCTTGCACTTTGGTCCTTTTTCTTTGGACTTATTTTTGCGAGTTCTATCTTGATTTGTAAGGACGTCAAACAATGGTCTCCAAGCACCATTATCGGCTTGATAATCGGAGGACTGATTTCATTTCTCATCAGCTTTCTATCTCCTGCAGAGTCAACACAAGCCCTACCATATCTCTTTCTCTGCGGAATGTTGATGATCATTGCCATGATACTCCCAGGCATTTCCGGAGCATTTATTCTAGTTCTTCTAGGTGCCTATGAAACTGCTCTTGAAACTATTGAGCTCGTTCGTTCTTTTCGCATGCTAGGGTTTTTGAATCTTTTTGCATTTGGATTGGGGGCAATCACTGGGCTTAAGCTATTTGCGCACTGGGTAGGAAAACTCTATCTCAATTATCGGAATCTTTTGCTTGCGACGATGTCTGGGTTTATGTTTGGTTCTCTGTACAAAGTCTGGCCTTGGAAGCAATTCATAAACGTCGAAAATCGTGACCAAATCGCTGTTTTACCTAACATTGAACACAACAATTCCGAACTGTGGATTAGCCTTTTGTTTATGCTTATTGGGAGTTTCGTAATCTACGCATTTCACAACATGAGTCAATCCCATAAGCGATGAATCAAAGAGGATTATATGATCATATTTTGCTTGTTATCAAAGGGCTGGCTATGGGCATTGCCAACAAAGTGCCTGGTGTGTCTGGAGGTGTTGTCGCTATTGTTACTGGCTTCTATCCAGAATTTTTATACTCGCTAAAGCGATTGAATTTCAAAGCATTATATATGCTGTTAACAGGTCGGTTTAAACGCTTTTACCAATACACCAATGCCTTGTTTTTGTTATTAATCGCTTTGGGGATATTACTGAGCTATTTCACCGTTTCTAGAGTACTTGATATCGCATTATTACACTACGAACAACACGTAAAAGGTCTATTTTTTGGAATGGTAGTCATGTCTGCTTTTGTATTGATAAGAGACTTTAGGAAATGGAATTTGAAATACATCTTCTACAGTTTGCTAGGGCTTGCGGTGGGCTTATCCTTAACATTTTTAGAGCCAGCTCCAGAAAATAGAAACCTATGGTTTGTCTTTTTCTGTGGGCTGATCAGTATAATCGGCATGACACTTCCAGGACTTTCGGGCTCTTTTTTGCTGATTCTTCTTGGTAACTATGCCCTTCTATTGGTTGATGCTGTCAATGCAGTTTGGGAATTTAGCAATCAACTACTTCAGGACCCTTCTGCGTTTGCAACTCTATCGCAAGAGTACAATGAGTTACTCATCATTTTAGTTGTCTTTGTTGGCGGTTCGGTTGTTGGATTGGTCAGCATTTCCAACTTACTGCATTACATTATTGTGCGATTCGAACACAAACTAAATGCTTTGATTATTGGATTTATCGTTGGCTCCCTATCAATCCTTTGGCCTTGGTCTGACTTTCGCCTATTGACAAATGAAGCCATGATAAATACTACCAGGGAAACCCCTTGGTTAAATCAATATTTTTCTCTGTTTTGGATAGGCGTTGGTCTATTCATTGTTCTTATTTTAGACGTCTATGACCGAAAGCGACAGTAAACTTTTTGGATTATTAGGAAAAGATATTGGCTACTCTTTTTCGAGAAATTACTTCTCAAATAAATTTAGAGCTGAAAATCTCCAACATGAGTACGTTAACTTTGATCTTGAAAATCTATCAACCCTCAAAAGTCTTCTCAAGCGAGATGATATCTATGGCATGAATGTAACGATTCCTTACAAGCAGGAAGTCATCCCTTTTCTGGATGAGATTGATCCAGTTGCAAAAGCGATTGGTGCTGTCAATACCATCGTTTTTAAAGACAACAAACGATTAGGTTACAATACAGACCATATCGGATTTCAAAATACCCTTCTGAATTATCTAAAACCTCACCATGACAAAGCGCTTGTTTTAGGAACTGGCGGGGCTTCTAAAGCGGTTTGTTATGTCCTGGAACAACTGAAAATACAAGTTCGTAAAGTGTCTCGAAGTGAAGGGCCAGACAGAAAGGCATATCACCAACTTTCAGCCAAAGATTATAAAGAACATAGCTTGCTTATCAACTGCACTCCACTTGGCACCCATCCGAATATAAATGCTTATCCACCAATTGATTATGAGAAAATCAGCAAGAAACATTTGCTGTATGATCTGATTTACAACCCTGAAGTCACCGCCTTTATGAAAATGGGGAAAGCCAAAGGTGCTGGGGTTGTAAATGGTTACCAGATGCTCGTAGACCAAGCAGAGGCTTCGTGGAATTTGTGGATGGATTAAATCTAAAAAAGTAAACTCACAAAGTTTTACTATCTTGTGATTGTCAAAGTTAACCAAGACATGCTAGATAATGATGCCAATTTGCAAGAAGCAAATGAAGACATAGTGGACGAAAAAATCCCTGAAACTGAAGACCAACCGAAGCAGGAGATGACTCAATCTCAGCCATCAACTGATGCAGGGGAATTCGAGAATGCCGAAGATCAACAGGGTGAAAATACGACTTCAGAAGATTCAAATCTTGATAAAGATGAGCTTTCTGTAGTGAAAAGTGAAGAGGAAAACTATGACGATCTGAATCTCGAGCAACTCCTAAAGGCACTAGATAAAAAAGTATCTTCAGGAAAAATACATCATTACAAGCGTGATGTTGAGGCACTCTCCAAGCAAATCGAGCCAAAACTTAGCCAGATTTTCGAGAACAAAAAAGAAGATTTTATTAATGCTGGTGGAGAGCTCAAGGATTTTGATGCTAAAATTCCAGAAAAAACAATCTATAACGAGCTAATACGCAGGTATAAATCTGAGAGAGCAAGGTACTATCAAGAACTCGAAAAGTCATTTCAAAATAATTTGGTTATTAGAAAAAACCTTATTGAAGAACTCAAGGGGCTCATTGGAATTGATCAAGCCATTTCAGAGACTTATAAACAATTTAAGAATTTGCAAAGCAGATGGAGAGAATCAGGGCATGTGCCAAGAGCAGAAGCAAACAATATTTGGAAAACTTATCATCACCACGTTGGTATCTTTTATGACTTTCTTCATCTGAATCGTGAGTTCAGGGAGCTTGACTTTAAATACAATTACGAAGAAAAATTGAAAATTATCGAGCAAGCCGAAGCATTGAGTAAAATGGATAATATCCAAAAGGCATTTAGGGACTTACAAGAACTTCACAAACGTTGGAAGGATGAGTTGGGTCCAATCGCTAAAGAACACGGCGAAACACTCTGGGAACGATTTAGCGAAGCAACTAAAGTTATCCATGAAAAGCGTCAGTTTTTTCAAAAAAATCAAACGGAGGTTTATCGGGCTAACTACGAAAAAAAGAAAACAATAATCTCACAAATGCAGCAACTTGCGGAAGTTGAAATCAAAACCCATAATGAGATGCAAAAGATGATCCGTGATATGGAGAGTTTACGGACTTCATTTTTTGAATGTGGTCATGTGAGTCGAAGTGACAATGCAGAAATTTGGGCGATGTTTAAGGATGTCATGCGTCTTTTTAGCAAGAAACGAAATACATTTTACAAGTCACTCAAAAAAGAATATAGCGAGAATTTCAAACAGCGTATGGAACTGGTAAAACAAGTCGAGACTTTTTTACAAACAGAAGATTTTGCAGCGACAACGCCCAAAGTGATCGCTCTACAAAGAAAATGGAAAGAAATGGGTGCTGTTTCTAGAAAACAAAACGATAAAGCATGGAAACTATTTCGCAAAGCATGTAACGATTATTTTGCGCTTCTCGATGAACGAAAAAACAAATTATCGGAAGTTGAACAACAAGCATTCGAAGAAAAAGATGAGTTATTGAAAAAACTCCAATCAAAAGAAGGCCTTGATCGCACTAGTATCGATCATTTGATTGAGGAATGGACCAAAATTGGATCTGTAGGTCGGAAAACAAATCAGATTAACAGCGAGTTTGTTGCGGCCATAGAAAATTCGCTCAAACAACTCGGTGAGGATAAAGAATCCATTGCTTCATTCAAGTATGAGCTCAAAATCAAGTTGATGGGTGACCGCACAGAACTTATTCAGAAGGAAAGATCACAAATCAAGCAACGCTTAGACAAAGCCAAACAAGAGCAAATTCAACTCGAAACGAATATGGAGTTTTTCGCTAAAAGTTCATCCGAAAACCCGGTGGTCAATAAGGTTATGAAGGACCTTGAAAAACAGAAGAAAATCATTGATGGTTTACAACAAAAGCTAGACGCATTTAAAAGAATGTAATCTACGTCTCTGATTTTACCTCTTGCCACAATTTTTCCCAGTCATCAAGCTTGAGTTGGTTCATATTGATTTGACGTTCTGATATTTTTTTCTCCATTTCTACAAAACGACTGTGAAACTTTTGATTAGTCCGCGATAACGCATCGTCTGGGTTGATACCGATAAACCGAGCATAATTTACCAAAGAAAACAGCAAATCTCCAAATTCTAATTCTGCAGATGATTTGTCATTTCGATCGACTTCATTATAAAACTCCTGCAATTCTTCTTCAATTTTTTGCATAACACCTGCCGTGTGATCCCAATCAAAACCCACACCAGCGGCTTTCTCCTGCATTCGATATGCCTTTACCAAAGAAGGTAGCGAATCGGGAACACCGTCGAGCACCCCCTTGCGGTCATGCTTGAGTTTAAGCTGTTCCCAGTTTTGCTTTACTTCTTTTTCATCCGTTACTTCAACATCTCCATAGACATGCGGGTGGCGCTGAATCAGTTTGTCACAAATTCGATTGGCAACATCTGCAATATCAAATGAAGATTGCTCACTACCAATTTTTGCATAAAATACAATGTGAAGAAGCAAATCCCCTAGTTCGGACTTGATATCGTCAGAACTGCCTTTCAACAGAGACTCGCTCAATTCATAGGTCTCTTCAATCGTCAAATGGCGTAAACTCTCAAAAGTTTGCTTGCGATCCCATGGACACTGTTCTCTAAGATCATCCATTATGGTCAGCAGACGATCAATGGCCTCCAACTGTTTCTTCCGATCAGTCATTAAAATTTGTTTTTTTGCTTGGTGAGAAACTCCATTGGATAATCAACTGTGATGTTTCCCTTTTCAATTTGAAGGAGCTTTGATTTCAATATCTTTCGTTTGAAAGGACTGAGCTTATCAGTAAAGAGTTTTCCCTCAATATGGTCATACTCATGCTGAACAACGCGAGACGCCAAACCAGTTAATTCTAACTCATGCTGGTTGAACTCAAGATCATAATATGAAATCGAAATTCCGTCTTCACGTGTCACCTCCCCCCGAATGTCTGGAATACTCAAACAGCCCTCATTAAAGTCAACTCCCTCTCCATGAAAAGTCGTAATCGTGGGGTTGATAAAAACATGCTTGAAATTTTTGATTTGTTGTTGTTCTTCTTCGCTTAGTTCAGGATCAGCGGCAAACGGACTGGCATCGACTACAAATAACCGCAAAGCAAGACCAATCTGCGGAGCTGCCAAACCCACCCCATTTGCATTGTACATGGTTTCCCACATACTCTCAACCAAAGAGTTTAGATCGGGATAATTCGTATCAATTTTCTCTGTTTTTTGACGAAGAATTGGATGCCCATAGGCGTATATCGGAAGCGTCATGATGTCTTGGTTTGCTGATGTGATAAAAAGGACTGAAGCAAAAGGGTTGCACTAACTTGGTCAATGAGACCTTTATCTTGTCGAATTTGTTTTTTGGAACTTGCTCTTGCAATCTCATGCGAAGCGATTTTTGAAGTAAATCGCTCATCATAGGTATAGAACTTAAGAGATGGAAACTGCGACTTACACTGCACAATAAATTGATGGATATCGTTAGCAATTGACGACAGTTGGTTGTGAAGACGTTTAGGCATGCCCACTACAATCCCTGCTACATTCTCTTTTTGTATGTAATCTATAAGATAATCCAACAAATCAGAAGTCAAAACCGTATCGTGGCCAAAGGCAAACACCTGATCCAAATCGGAGACTGCTATTCCACATCGTTTTTTTCCATAATCTATCGCTAATAAACGGCCCATTGATGCAAAAATACACTTATTGTATCGATTTTGTGAACTGCTCTTTTTTTTGATAAAATGAAGTTATCTTTGAAAAAAATTTGCAAGATGAGTCAATTTCAAAATACCATTGAGGAAGCATGGGAAGACCGTGCTTTATTAGAGGATAAAAGTGTTCAAGAGGTCATCCGTTCAGTAATCGATCAATTGGACAAGGGAGACCTCCGCGTTGCAGAGCCGACAGTCAACGGATGGCAAGTCAACGAGTGGGTGAAAAAAGCTGTTGTCCTGTACTTCCCCATTCAAGGTATGGAAACATTGCAAGCTGGACCATTGGAGTTTCATGATAAAATCCCATTGAAAACAGGGTATAAAGAAAAAGGAATTCGGGTTGTTCCCCATGCTGTAGCTCGCCATGGCGCATACATCTCTCCGGGAACGATTCTGATGCCGAGTTACGTCAATATCGGTGCTTATGTCGACAAGGGCACTATGGTTGATACATGGGCAACTGTCGGAAGCTGTGCGCAAATCGGTAAAAACGTCCATTTGAGTGGTGGTGTAGGTATAGGCGGGGTTTTGGAACCACTTCAAGCTGCGCCTGTCATAATTGAGGACAATGCGTTTATCGGCTCTCGTTGTATTGTGGTTGAAGGCGTTCGTGTAGAAACAGAAGCTGTTCTCGGTGCAAATGTTGTACTCACTGCCTCGACAAAGATAATCGATGTTACTGGTGATCAGCCAGTCGAATCAAAAGGACTTGTACCAGCGCGCTCAGTTGTTATCCCTGGGAGTTATACCAAATCGTTTTCTGCAGGAGATTTCCAAGTACCATGTGCGCTGATTATTGGAAGGCGGAAAGAAAGCACAGATAAAAAGACATCCCTCAACGATGCCTTGCGAACCTATGATGTATCTGCTTAAGTATTCGAACATGATCAGCTAAATATCATATGGTACTTCAAAACAGTTTGGACGCATTGGGCCGGTCGGGAGTCGTTTTGTTTCCCTCTGACACAGTTTTAGGACTCAGTTGTGATGCGACAAATCAAGCTGCTGTTGATAAGATTTTTTCAGTCAAAAACAGACCGCAAAGTAAATCTCTGATCGCTTTGGTTGCAGATATGGAGATGTTGGCAACTCATGTCGAGTCCATTCCAGAGGCGGTTCACGAGATTTTAAAAGACGTTAGTTCACCTACTACAATCGTGTATCCCAAGGTAAAAGGGATTGCTCCTATGGCCATGGCTGAGGATGGGTCGATGGCTTTTCGAATTCCAAAAAGCGGATTTGCTCTGGACTTGGTCAAATCCTTTGGCAAGCCCATAATTGCCACCTCTGCCAACCTCAGTGGTGCACCCATCCCTGAAAATATAAGTCAGATAAATTGTCGAATTTTGGAGCAAGTAGACTATGTTGTACCTTTGAAATCAGACACTTATCCAGTTAGACCCTCAAGAATTTTACAGTTGACAACTGACGGGAAAACAAAAACGATACGCCCTTGACAACAAACACAACTTTGCAACAAGTATTTTCAGACCCAATGTTCTCTGCGATTGGAGAAGTTGCTGAACAGATGCAAACCCGTGCTTTAGCCATTGGAGGTTGTGTTCGAGATGCCTTGTTGCAACGCAACCGATCTCAAGATATCGACATCGTTTGTGAAGGCAGCGGCATTGAATTGGCCAAAGCGGTTGCTGACAAACTCCCTAATAGTGGAAAAGTAAGCGTTTATAAAAACTATGGAACGGCAATGGTTCGAATTGGTTCATATGAACTTGAGTTTGTTGGAGCCAGAAAAGAGAGCTATCAAAAAAATAGCCGAAATCCAGTCGTAGAAAGCGGCACCTTGGAGGATGATCAAAAGCGGAGAGATTTCACAGTCAATGCCTTGGCTATTGCTTTAAACCCAAAGGAGTTTGGAACACTGATTGACCCCTTCAATGGACTTGAAGATTTAGATAAAAAGATCTTGAAAACCCCATTGACTGGTACGGAAACTTTCTCTGATGATCCCTTGCGCATGCTTCGAGCCGTTCGTTTTGCTGCACAACTCGATTTTACAATTGACCCTTCTACAATGAAGGCCATCAAAATAATGGCTGATCGCATTAAAATCCTATCTCAGGAACGGATCGTAGATGAGGTTCATAAAATTTTATTGACCCGAAAACCTTCAGTGGGATTTTTGCTTTTAGATAAACTCGGTTTGCTCCAACATATCTTTCCCGAACTCTGCTCATTAAAAGGAATTGAAGAGGTCGAGGGCCAACGGCATAAAGACAACTTTTATCACACTTTTGAAGTCGTTGACAACATTTGCCAAACCACCGACAATCTGTGGTTGCGATGGGCTGCTTTACTTCATGATATTGGAAAAGCACCCACCAAAAAGTTTAATCAAAAAATAGGTTGGACTTTCCACGGGCATGAATTTGTTGGCGCCAAAATGGTGTACAAGTTATTTAAGCGTCTCAAAATGCCTCTCAATGAAAAGATGAAATACGTACAAAAACTCGTCTTCATGAGCTCTAGGCCCATTGTGATATCGGAAAAAATTGTGACTGATGCAGCTGTGCGACGCTTGGTCTTTGATGCTGGAGATCTAATAGATGATTTGTTACTATTGTGCGAGGCAGATATTACGACCAAGAATCCGCGACGGTTTGAAACCTATCACAATAACTTTAAAATTGTACGTCAAAAAATCATAGACGTCGAAGAAAAAGATCGAATACGAAATTTTCAACCCCCTGTTGATGGAGATGAAATCATGAAAACTTTTGGGGTTGGTCCATGTCGTGAAATTGGATTGATTAAAGAACATATCAAAGAAGCCATACTCAACGGTGAAATTCCAAATGAATATCAAGCTGCTCATGGAATGATGTTAAAAATAGCAGCAGAACTCGGTTTGCAACCAAAACAAAATACAAATGAATAAAGCTGTATTTTTTTGGTCAACATGGGCATTATTGTCCGTTTATCTGGTCATCCTTGCAGGTGCAGTGGTGCGAATGACTGGTAGCGGTATGGGCTGTCCAGACTGGCCAAAATGTTTTGGCTACCTCATCCCCCCCACTGAACGCAGTCAGCTTAATTGGCAACCAGACAAAAGCTATAAGAAGGGAAATGTGATTATTCTGGATAATACCTTACAAGTGGCAATCCAAACTTTCGAAAGTGGTGACACTATCGACTTGAAAAATTGGGAAGTATACACCAAACATGATTACACAACTTTTAATGTAACACACACTTGGGTTGAGTTTATCAATCGCTTGCTTGGAGCGATTTCTGGTTTGATTGTTTTCGGTTTGTTTGTCCGCAGTCTTTGGTGGATACGAAAGCAGCCCTTACTGCCTATCTTTTCGTTTTTTGCAGTGGTTGGAATGGGTGTGCAGGCGTGGTTGGGAAAAACCGTCGTTGACTCCAACTTACTCCCCAATAAAATCTCCCTGCACATGATCATGGCGTTACTGATCGTTAGCGTTTTGCTTTTTGTACGCGCTAAGAGTCAAGGGAAACAACTTAAACAGCCATCTAAAAACTTACTGATGCTGATTGTCGGGTCCTTTGTTTTGACACTAATACAATTTGGACTCGGGGTTGACGTACGCCAGTTTATCGACTACCAAATCAAACAAGCAGGATCTAATGCTCCGCAGCTATGGCTCGACCGTCCTGAGATCTCTTTTTACGTTCACCGTTCCTTATCGCTCGCTGTTGTGGTGCTTAGTGTATGGATCTATAAACTGGTGGTTAAAGAGAGTTTGACACAAAAATATATTCAGTTTATCATTGGATGTATCCTTGTAGAAATTATCCTAGGTATTTTGATGTATTATGTAGATTTTCCTTGGGGAACACAGCCTCTTCACTTGCTCATTGCAGCCCTATTATTCAGTGCCCAATTGTATTGGTTATTACGAATTAAATTAAAATCATATGATTTATCGATTTAGAATTGTTTTAGACGCTGAAGAAGATATTTTCAGAGACCTAGAACTGGAAAACAGTTCGACTTTTGAGGACTTACATAACACTATTATCCAGTCTTTTGGTTTGAGCGGCCATGAAATGGCAACCTTTTATGTCACCGATGACGAATGGAATCAAGGAGAAGCCATTGCCTTGACGGATATGTTTGACGAGCCATCTCGACTGATGGATCAAACCACCCTTAATGATATTTTTACAGAAGAACAGAAAACAGCACTATACATTTATGATTTTTTAAATATGTGGACCTTTTTTGTGACCTGCGTTGAAGAAGCAGAATCTGTCTCTGGAGTGAGTTATCCCCATCTTGTATTTAGCCATGGTAATATCCCAGATGAAGCTCCACCTAAACAATATGAACAAGCGGATGGGAAATCATCTGATTTGGATCATGAGAGTTGGGAAGACAATGGCTACCAAGATGATGAATGGTACTAGCTCTCTCTGAGCATTTCATGATTTTCGTAGTTTCGTTTTACAAATTCGAAAGCAGCACGTACAATTCCACCCATATTAAAACTATTTTTAAAATTTTTATCCGGGATATACTGATAGATTTCAGACTTTAACTGTTGGACTTTCTCAGGAGTTGAGAGTTCGTCTTTTAACATGCACTTCATCAATTGGGTGAGGCGACTTTCCGAGCTGAGTATGCGCTTAGCGATTATTGCTCGCTCTTCGATTTTGTATTGATTAACTGCGTGCTTGTCTAGGTGTGAACGGACCAACTCGACCATGGGGAAGTTTTCCTTAAAAAATTGAGGACGATAGACCTTCAGTTTTGCTTCATAGGATTGTTGATCAAAATCGATAGCACGTATTTTATATACAACCTGATCAAAATCGTGAGTGGGGACGATCACATAGTTATAGGAACGCATATCACCCAATAAACGAATCATGCATCGTTCGTTAAACTTAACAAACTGTTTGGCGATTTGACTCTTTTCGCTTTGTGAACATTTGGGCAGATAATCCTTTATAAACTCATCACCGGGAATCCCTGCGATGTGTTCTTCCACTAAGGTGTCTTCACAAACCAAAAAATTGAGATTATATGGTGAAAGCATATGCTCAAACTCCAAACCATATGCTCGAGAAGCATCTGCCTTTTTCACATAGAAATACGTAAAGTTGTCATTTAAAATGTTTCGAATCTTAATTCGAAATGGTTTTGAATTTCCAAAGGTGCAGTAATCAACTGCGTCCACATTTAAAAAACGTAATACATCTGTGCTTCCATCAGATAATAGAAGTGTGTATATGCGTTTTAGGTTGTCTTCGATTTCATCGCGCTCACTATCAGTGTAAAAAACACGAACCCAAAGGGAGTCGTTATCTTTCTTGTCCATCACAGCGACAGAACCAGAAAATCGCATTAAATCCTGGTAGAAAATTGGAAAAGGTGCTGTTCGGTTATAATGGGTAAGGTAATCACCCAAAAACGGGCTAATCCGATAGCTTGGTTTTTTGGTTGTAATCAGTTTATCATTAGGCACCATTTGACAAAAGTAATGGCTTTTGCGCAATCTATTGAATAATATGAATTGAGAGCTGCTTGAATTTGTGGTATTTTTGTTTGCTATGAAGTTTCAAATTAATTCTGATTTTAAGCCAACAGGGGATCAACCAGAGGCCATACGTCAGCTTGTAAAAGGATTGGAAAGTCGTGACCGATTTCAAACCTTAATGGGCGTCACCGGGTCAGGAAAAACATTTACAGTAGCCAATGTGATTGAAAAGGTGCAACGCCCCACCTTGGTTCTTGCGCACAATAAAACTCTCGCTGCGCAATTGTATGCGGAGTTCAAACAATTTTTTCCTGAAAATGCTGTTGAGTATTTTGTTTCTTACTACGACTATTATCAGCCAGAGGCTTATATCCCAACAACGGGAACCTATATCGAAAAGGACTTGTCGATCAATGAAGAAATCGAAAAGCTAAGACTGAGTACGACTTCTTCTCTACTTTCAGGTCGTCGGGATGTATTGGTCGTTGCATCTGTCTCTTGCTTATATGGAATCGGAAATCCGATTGAATTTCGAAAAAATGTCATCAGAGTTGAAGTGGGGCAGCCTATTGCGAGAACTGCATTTTTACATCGACTCGTGCAAAGTCTTTATGCCCGAACGACTGCCGATTTCTTACATGGAACTTTTCGTGTCAAAGGAGATGTTGTAGATATATTTCCGAGTTATACCGATCATGCATTTAAAATTCATTTTTTTGGCGATGAAATTGAAGCGATTGAATGCTTTGACCCAATCAACAATAATATCAAAGAAAAATTTGATAAACTCACCCTTTACCCTGCAAATATGTTTGTAACCTCACCCGATGTGTTGCAAAATGCCATTCACCAAATTCAGGATGATTTGGTCGCACAAGTGGGCTATTTTAAAGAAATCGGAAAGCATTTGGAAGCCACAAGATTGGAAGAGCGAACAAATTTTGACTTGGAGATGATTCGGGAATTGGGCTATTGCTCGGGTATTGAAAACTACTCTCGATACATCGACGGTCGCGCTCCTGGAACGCGCCCATTTTGTCTATTGGATTATTTTCCAGAGGACTATTTAATGATCGTCGACGAAAGCCATGTGACCCTATCGCAAGTCCACGCAATGTATGGCGGTGATCGAAGTCGAAAAGAAAATCTAGTGGAATATGGGTTTCGACTCCCTGCTGCTATGGATAACCGACCCTTGAAGTATGAAGAATTTGAAACCCTTCAAAACCAAGTGATTTATGTCAGTGCGACACCCGCTGACTATGAATTGGAGCAAACAGAGGGGGTGTATGTCGAACAAATCATTCGTCCTACAGGGCTACTCGATCCTGTTATTGAAGTCAGACCAAGTCAAAACCAAATTGATGATTTGGTAGAAGAAATTCAAATTCGTGCTGAAGCAGATGAGCGTGTTTTGGTCACAACACTAACTAAGCGCATGGCGGAGGAACTCACCAAATACCTATCGCGAATTTCGATTCGATGTCGATATATCCATAGTGATATTGATACGTTGGAACGCGTAGAAATCATGCAAGACTTACGTCGCGGATTGTTTGATGTTCTTATCGGGGTCAACCTACTTCGGGAGGGATTAGACTTGCCAGAAGTTTCCTTAGTTGCGATTATCGACGCTGATAAAGAAGGATTTTTAAGATCCGCTCGCTCACTCACCCAAACAGTCGGACGAGCAGCTCGACATTTAAATGGAAAAGCAATCATGTATGCGGATACTATTACTAAAAGCATGCAAAAAACAATGGATGAGACCAACTATCGCCGGGAAAAACAACTCGCATTTAACGAGAAACACGGCATCACACCCACTCCACTAAATAAAGGCGTTGACCAGGTCTTTGGTTATGAAAAGGAAAAAACAGAGAATATTCAGCAGACTGCAGAGCCAGACTTGGAATATCAGACCGCAGATCAGATTCAAAAGCTCATTCACGAGACACGAAAAGCCATGGAAACCGCAGCAAAAGAACTTAATTTTGTTGAAGCTGCACGACTTCGAGATCAAATGAAAAGCTTTCAAGAAATGCTGAAAAACAAAATATAAGAGCTCCTAAAATAAAAAACCAGCCCGTGGGCTGGTTTTGATTTAACGAATTTCAATTTGCTTTTTGGGTTCTGGTATCGCTTCTTTTCGTTTGGGAAGAATGATGGAAAGCAAACCGTTTTTATAATTGGCTTTGATGTTTTTGGTGTCAATCGTTTCAGGAATCCGGAAACTGCGCTGAAATGAGGCATAATCAAACTCTCTACGTGTAAACTTAGAGTTGTCTTCGTTTGATTCTTGATCAGTAGTTGTCGAAATGGTTAAAGTATCTTCTTCCAACTCCACATGAAAGTCTTTTTTCTCCTTACCTGGCGCAACGAGCTCCATATGAAAAGTGTTCTCTTTTTCAGTGATGTTAACCGCAGGAGTTTGATGTGTTTTTGGGGCCAAGTCAATCCCGAAATCACGTGTAAAAATCTCGTCAAATATCGAAGGAAACCAAGGTGTTGTTTTACGTACAATATTCATTATTATAATTTTTAAGTTCAACAATACTTAATCAAATTGTGAACCAAATGAATATTTATGTCATAATGACATGTTAAAATCGCATTTAAATGACATATTGTCTGCTTATCGAAGAGCTTCTTGCACCTTATCGGCAGCTTCTTGAAATAAAACAGCACTGTGAACAGCCAGTCCTGAATTATCAATTAGCGCTTTGGCGATATCAGCATTGGTACCTTGCAAACGCACAATAATGGGTACTTGAATCGAGTCGCCCATGTTTTTATAGGCATCTACAATCCCCTGTGCAACACGATCGCAACGAACGATTCCTCCAAAGATATTGACCAAAATCGCTTTGACTTTAGGGTCCTTGAGGATCAATCGAAAAGCCGTTTCAACTCGTGAGGCATCAGCTGTTCCGCCAACATCTAAAAAATTTGCTGGCTCACCACCCGCTTGCTTGATCAAATCCATGGTCGCCATGGCCAAACCAGCACCGTTGACCATACACCCTACATTGCCATCAAGAGCCACATAATTGAGACCAACTTCTTTGGCTTCAACTTCAACGGGATTTTCCTCTCGCAAGTCGCGAAGTGCCTGATAATCTTTGTGACGAAAAAGCGCATTGTCATCTAAAGATACTTTGGCATCAACCGCTAAAATTTTATCATCTGATGTTTTTAGGACTGGATTGATCTCAAATAGAGAAGAGTCGGACTGTACATAGGCCGTATATAGTGCGCTCACAAAACGCACCATCTCTTTAAACCCATTACCCGAAAGACCCAAATTAAACGCAACACGACGTGCCTGAAAAGGCATCAAACCAACTGCAGGATCTACATCTTCCGTAAAAATCAAATGAGGCGTTTCTTCAGCAACAGTTTCAATATCCATTCCCCCCTCAGTCGAATACATAATCATATTGCGACCCGTAGAACGATTCAACAAAACGGACATATAATATTCCTCTGGTTCAGTGTCACCAGGGTAATAGACGTCTTCAGCAATCAAAACTTGATGAACACGCTTGCCTTCAGCAGGGGTTTGTGGAGTCACCAAGTCCATTCCTAAAATACTGCTTGCCACATCCTCAACCTTTTCGATGCCTTTAGCGAGCTTCACACCACCGCCTTTACCACGCCCACCAGCATGAATCTGTGCTTTGATCACAAACCAAGATGTACCTGTCTCCTTAGACAAGGCCTCGGCTGCCGTTAGTGCCTCTTTTGTATTTTGGGCAACTTTGCCCCTCTGTATACGAACGCCAAATGAAGATAAAATCTCTTTGGCCTGGTACTCATGAACGTTCATTGTACTGTTTGTTTCCTGCAAAAATATAAAACAAGCACCGATCACAACAGAGAAATATTGTTTTGTTTTGTTATATTTATAACATTTTGTTGTATTTTTATATCATTCTAAAAATGGTTTTGATATAAGAAAGAACAAAGTTAGATTTGCAGCAAAATTATCCCGATGGAAAATACTGTATTGACATCGATAGCAAATCAATTTGGAAGTCCCATCTACGTCTATGACGCAGAAAAAATGGAACACCAATTCAAAAGATTAACACAGGCATTCCAAAATGTGCCACAGTTGCGAATCAACTATGCCGTGAAGGCTCTATCCAATGTGAATATCCTCAGCTTTATGCACAGTCTGGGTGCTGGCTTGGATACCGTCTCAATACAGGAGGTTAAACTCGGTTTGTATGCAGGGGTTCCCGCCAAAATGATCATATTTACGCCCAACGGAGTTTCGCTAGAGGAAATCGAGGAAGCGGCAGCACTCGGGGTGCAAATCAACATCGATAACCTTTCTCTACTCGAGCAATTTGGGAGCAAACATCCTGATGTTCCCGTATGCATACGCATCAATCCACATGTGATGGCTGGTGGCAATGCCAATATCTCAGTGGGGCATATCGACTCCAAGTTTGGGATCAGCATCCATCAATTACCACATATTGTTCGAATTGTCGAAAACACAGGCATGCGCATCAATGGGATTCATATGCACACAGGCAGTGATATTCTTGATATCGATGTGTTTCTGCATGCGGCTGAAATTTTGTTTACGACCGCAAAATCATTTTACGATCTTGAATTCTTGGACTTTGGTAGTGGATTTAAGGTGCCCTATCATCCCAATGATGTTGAGACCAATATTGAAGAACTGGGACAAAAACTCGGAGAGCGGTTTCAATCGTTTTGCAAAGACTACGGCAAAGAAATAACCTTGGCATTTGAACCTGGAAAATTTTTGGTAAGTGAAGCGGGATATTTCCTAACTCAAGTCAACGTGGTCAAGCAAACCACATCAACGGTATTTGCGCAAGTCAATAGTGGATTTAACCACCTTGTTCGACCCATGCTTTACGGTTCACAGCACCATATCGAAAACATCTCAAATCCAAATGGACGCGAACGATTTTATTCTGTAGTCGGCTATATATGCGAAACGGACACCTTTGCTAACAACCGCAGAATCAATGAGATTTCTGAAGGAGATTTACTGTGTTTCCACAATGCGGGTGCGTACTGTTTTTCTATGGCGAGCAACTACAATTCACGCTACCGTCCTGCGGAGATTTTCTGGCACCAAGGTGATGCCAAATTAATTCGAAGAGCAGAAGAGTTTGAAGATTTACTTCACAACCAAGTAGCCCTTGATTTCGCTGCGGTGAAGCTATAACTATCCAATCACTCCCGACCCGATCAACTCATCTTCGAGATACCAAGCTGCAAATTGCCCAGCTGCAATGGCCGACTGGGGTTGGTCAAAGACCAAATACTGTCCTGTTGGTGTTGGGTGAAGCATTGCTTTTGCCAATGGTTGGCGGTAGCGGATACGCGCCCATACCTGCATGGGCTCATGGAGTACAAGATCTGGACGTACCCAATGCATGTCCGCTTGCGCAATCCACAATGCAGAGCGTAGCAGCCCGGGGTGAAACTTTCCTTCTCCAACATAAATGATATTTTGTTCTACATCGGTAGCCAGTACAAATAGTGGTTCTTTGGTACCGCCGACAGCCAAGCCCTTCCGCTGACCCACAGTGAAGAAATGTGCCCCATCATGGGTGCCGACTTCCACCCCATCGGTAGGCGTATAACTGTATTTGGCGGCAAGACCTTCGGGCGTTTCTTTACGCTTGATTTGATACATCGGATGACCATCTGCAACCTGAACAATACGACCTGTTTTGACGGCGAGTTGTTGCTGTAAAAATTCTGGTAAACTCACTTTTCCCACAAAGCACAACCCTTGTGAATCCCGCTTTTCCGCAGTGACCAATCCTTGTTCTTTGGCAATCTTGCGCACCTCTGGTTTGGTTAGCTCCCCGATTGGAAATAGCGTTTTGGCCAATTGCTCCTGATTGAGTTGACATAAAAAATATGACTGATCTTTGTTATTATCTGCTCCAGCCAACAAGCGGTAGTGCGTTGTTCCTTCGATCTCTACTTGTCCTTTTCGGCAATAATGTCCCGTAGCTACAAAATCAGCTCCTAGTTCTATTGCAATTTTGAGAAACACATCAAATTTGATTTCACGATTACACAAGACATCTGGATTGGGTGTACGACCACGCTCATACTCAACAAACATATAATCCACAATGCGTTGCTTGTATGCCTCGCTTAAATCCACCGTTTGAAAGGGAATGCCTAGTTTTTCAGCGACGAGCATTGCATCGTAGCTGTCTTCGAGCCAAGGGCACTCTTTGGAAATAGTGACACTATCGTCATGCCAGTTTTTCATAAACAAGCCGATCACATCATAGCCCTGTTGTTGCAACATATAAGCTGTCACACTCGAATCGACTCCACCAGAGAGTCCAACAACTACACGTTTTGAATCGGATTTCATCGCAAAGCAAAGGTAACCAAAAGTGGTCTAGCGACGGCGGCTTGAGCGTTTTTGCTGTTCGGCCTGTTCCATTATCTCTTCCATTTTTCTTTGGAATCGACTTTGCTTTTTGGGCTTCTTTTTGTTTTCCTCAATCTGCAAAAAGATTTTTTGTTCGTCAATGATATAGTTTTTAATCACCAACATAATTCCAATGGTGATCAGGTTTGAAATCAAATAATACAAACTCAATCCAGAGGCGTAATTATTAAAGAAAAACAACATCATAATCGGCATGAGGTAAATCATAAACTTCATATTTGGCATACCGGGTTGGGTAGGTTGCATTTGCTGACCCATGGTCATTTTTGAATAGACAAAAATGGCGATTGATGCCAAGAGCGGGAACAGACTCACATGATCTCCATAAAACGGGATGGAAAAGGGTAGGTCTAAAATGGCGTCATAAGACGACAAATCCTCCGCCCATAAAAAGGATTTTCCACGAAGGGAAAATGCAACTGGAAAAAAGTAAAACAACCCCAAGAAAACGGGCAACTGCAACAAGCTCGGTACACAACCAGCCATAGGGTTTGCCCCTGCTTTTGAGTAAAGCTTCATGGTTTCCTGCTGCTTTTTTGCACGGTCATTTCCATATTTTTCGTTGAGTGCATTGATTTCGGGTCGTAATACTTTCATTTTTGCCTGTGACAGATAAGATTTATACGTCACTGGCGATAACGCCAATCGAACGATGATTGTCATCACGATAATGGCAATTCCATAGGGCAAGAACCCACTCAACAACCCAAACAAAGGAAAAAACAAAAAGCGGTTCATCCATCCGATGATTCCCCAACCAAAAGAGATGGAATCGGAGAGATTCTCATCATAAGTTTTTAAAATCTCATAATCTGTTGGGCCGATAAACCAGTCAAATGACGTGTTTAAAGCCCCATTTACAGAAACAATAGCTGTTGAGGTTTCAAATCGTTTTAAAAACACCGAATCGTCGCTGCTGTCGGGGTTCATCAAAGAAGATGACTCCACATCAATCGACTCAAATTGGGCGGTTGGAATGAGAATCATGCTAAAGAAATGCTGTCGGTACGAAATCCAGGACACCTCTTTGTCTTTATCATCATCTTCACCCATCGCAGACAAGGCCTGTACTTTATCGCCTTCATACTGATAGGTCAACTGGGTGTATCGGTTTTCATAATCGGCACTTAATGCATGGCGAAACCCATCCAAGCCCCAGTATAAATCGGTTTCGGGCTGAACGTTCAAACCACTAGAGCGTATCCCAAATTGAAAACGATATGCCTGACTGTCTTCTCGTTCTTTGGAGAGAGTATATATATAGTCCAGTGTTCCTCCCGCTACTTGAGAACGCATCGTGAGTTGATTCCCGTCGAGAGTGGGTAAAAAATCTAGGTCACGGGTATTGATCAAAGCGCCGTTGGCTTCGATCCGCAAGTTAAAATCTGTGTTTCCGTCTTTGACAACAAAGACCTGCTCATTGAGATGATTGGTATGTTGTTTAAGTTCAGCTTCTTGAATAAATCCTCCTTTGGAGGCGATCGCCAAGCGCAACAACTCATTTTGTAGTGTTGTGACTAGTTCGGGTATGGTATCCATCACAACGGGTGCATTATTTACAACCGGAACGTTAGGTAGTGGTATATCATCCACTTGGGATTGGACGTTTGTGGGATTGGTCTCCATCTGCGCATTTTGCTCCATCATTTCCGACTGGTCATACATCATCCAAATCAGAACGAGGAAAAGCAAAAAGAAACCAATAATTTGTAAGGGGTCTATTCTTCTTTCTTCCATTTTGGGTTATTTTTTAGATTGTGCATATCGGTTACACGCATTCACAAAACCGACAAACAAAGGGTGTGGATTGGCAACTGTACTGCTGTATTCTGGATGATACTGCACTCCGACAAACCATGGATGCGCAGGGAGTTCAATCGCTTCTACGAGTTTGGTTTCGGGATTGACTCCCGAGGCAATCATGCCATTTGTTTGATATTGTTCGTAATAGGAATCATTAAACTCATAGCGGTGACGGTGACGTTCCTCGATACTGGTTTTTTGATACACCTTATGAAGCAGAGTATCCTTTTCGATAGCACAAGTCCAAGCACCCAATCGCATGGTTCCGCCTTTTTGAATGATGTTGTGTTGATCATCCATCAACGAAATCACGGGATGTGGGGTGTCCGCATCCATCTCAACAGAATTGGCAGCAGGAAGTTGGAGTACATTTCGCGCATACTCGATCACAGCCATTTGCATTCCCAAACAAATTCCAAAGAATGGAATTTGATGTTCACGAACATATTTGACCGCATTGATTTTACCTTCAATCCCACGTTCACCAAAGCCGGGTGCTACAAGTACCCCATCGAGATTAGCAATTTTTTCTTGCATATCATTTTCCTCCAAATGAGAAGAATGAATCGGAACTACCTTGACTTCTACTTCATTGGCAGCACCTGCATGTACAAAAGATTCCAAAATCGATTTGTACGAATCTTGCAACTCGACATACTTTCCGATAAGTCCAATGGTCACCGTGCTTTTTGGATTTTTATGACGTTTGAGAAAATTATTCCAGTGGTTCAAATCGGGTTCCTTCTCATCTTCGATCCCCAACCGCTTCATCACCACCTGGTCTAGGCCCTCCTCATACATCAATATTGGCACGTCATATATGGTCTCTGCATCAATAGATTGAATAACAGCTTCTTGTTCGACATTACAAAACAAGGCCAATTTTTTCCGCAAATCGTCAGAAAGTTCGTGTTCGGTACGGCATACCAAAACATCTGCATTGATTCCGCTTTCCATAAGAGTTTTTACAGAGTGTTGGGTGGGTTTGGTTTTCAATTCTTTTGCGGCAGACAAAAACGGTACAAGCGTCAAATGAATGACCATGCAATTTTCCCGGCCGAGCTCCCATCGCAATTGACGGACAGCCTCGATATATGGCAAGGACTCAATATCACCAACTGTACCACCGATTTCGGTAATCACAATATCGTGTTCGCCGCTTTTCCCCAAAAGCTGCATACGGGCCTTTATCTCATTTGTGATATGCGGAATAACCTGTACGGTTTTCCCTAAAAAATCACCGCGTCTTTCTTTCTCAATCACGCTTTGGTAAATGCGACCCGTTGTGACGTTGTTTGCCTGCGAGGTCTTTACATTGAGAAAGCGCTCATAATGTCCGAGGTCCAAATCGGTCTCAGCGCCATCATCTGTCACATAGCACTCCCCATGCTCGTATGGATTGAGCGTTCCTGGGTCAACATTGATATAGGGATCAAATTTTTGAATGGTAGTTCGCAAGCCACGAGCTTGTAGCAATTTGGCAAGGGATGCCGAGATAATGCCTTTCCCTAATGATGAGGTCACTCCACCGGTTACAAAAACGTATTTGGAATTTGGCATTAGACGCTATTTTTTTTCACTTCGTGAACAAAAGTACAAAACGACCATGACAAATTCATCTGATTATTCATCGGTGAGCTCTATGGTTTCATATCCCTTGTGTTGGAGCAAATACACCGCTGTGTTTCGAAACCCTTTGGCTTGTTCTTGAAACAAGAATTTGTTCTGTAAATATTGGGTTTCCCCAAGTTCAAAGCCATCGATCAATTCTTCCCGTATGGCGGTTCGAAGTGCCAAATCAGTCATCAACTCATACCCACGAATGGCCTCGCGAGTCGGAATCGTTCCATAGGCAGACTCATAATGTTCGTATAAGCTGGTCAATGCAATGGGATTGATATCAAATGTTTCTGCGTAAGTAAATGACAAGTTCCCTAAATGTGATTGGTCGATGTTTTCATCGTCATATGCCGACGAGCGATCCAAGGTCATGAGTTTTGTTTTTCGGTTCTCATCTTGTTGGGCATTTAACATCGAAACCATACTGATAATCAAATTGGTTTTTTTGGTTTCTAGAAAAACCCAGTTTTGTTCCAAATGCGAGGTCAGCGAATCGATGAGTTCGGGTTTGACAAAATTAAATTCTGGGTCGGGGTTTACAATTTCCGCCAAAGGGAACTGTTCTTTTAATCGATTTTGAGTTGCCATATTTTCGACGTCGGCCACAATCACCACACATGGATTTTTTACCGACTGATCTAAGGAGTCGATATAGCGATGCATACGTTCTCTAAGCAATTTGCGATCCGTTGAGCTATGCACCACGTTTTTGCGCATGGCCAACGGCTTGGTTGTGAGCGGGGAAACCAAGGGAAACTTACAGTTTTCCAATTTTTCAGAGACCGTGTTAAAGTTTCTTGGTACAAAAGGTCCAACGACAAAGTCATAGGAAGAAAAATCATTGGCATCTAAGATTTGATTGATCCGAAAATTACTGTTTTCCGTATCCAAGACTGTGAAATCGATTGACAGACCAAGTTCTACAAGATCTTCCATAGCCAAGCGTGCACCCGCATAGAAATCGAGAGATATGGTTTGCAAATTTCGTGTTTGTAAAATCTGATTAGTTTGTGCCACCGAGTCAATCGGGACTGTGGGCAAGCGAAAAGGTGCCAATAAAGCTACTTTCAAATCGGTTTTCCGATACAAACTATCCCGCAGATTGACCTTTTCAACGATCATGTTGTCTTCTGTGGTGTAGGTCGAAGAATTGCGTTTGGGTAGGCGCAGGATCATTCCTGCCAGCAAACCCTTTTCAGACAACTCTGGATTGAGTGTAATCAACTCTTCCTCACTCACACCAAACTTGGCTTCCAAGCGATAGTAGCCCTCTTTGGGTTTTACCGTATAGTAGTTGTAATTGGGGTCAAAGGAGTTGGTTTCGACAATCGCTTCTGGAATCACTAGCACTTGATCAATCGATATGACGGCATCCATGTCTGGATTTGCCGCTTTTAGCTCTTGGAGGGTAATCCCATATTGATAAGCCACACGCCAAGGCGTTTCCCCTTTTTTGACTATGTGAGTATTGTCTTGGGGTTCTGGTACTGGTGGAGGTGGAATCTCTTTATACCGCGGAATTTTAAGTTTCATTTTCCGCTTTAAACCATCTTTGAGCTCGGGATTGTAATACAACAACTGTTGCGCACTGATTTCATATCGTTTTGTCAAGCTAAAACTGGTGTCTCCTTTGCGGACTTTATGAATCAAAAAGTGTGTGCGATAGTCTTCACTAGGATCCTGTGCTTGCGCATTTGCGATGAGCAAACCAAAGACAAGTCCAAAAAAGAAAAGCACACGCCTACTCCCACTCAATCGTAGCAGGCGGTTTAGAACTGATATCATAAACTATACGATTAATTCCTTTGACTCGATTGATGATTTTGTTGGAAATGTTTTGCAAAAAGGGATAGGGCAAATTCACCCAATCTGCTGTCATTCCATCGGTTGACTCCACAGCCCGTAGCGCAACGCATTTTTCATAGGTTCTTTCGTCTCCCATGACCCCCACACTTTGTACAGGTAACAATATCGCACCGGCTTGCCACACTTGGTCATAGAGCCCTTCTTCTTTTAATCCATCGATGAATATCGCATCGACTTCCTGGAGCATCTGTACTTTTTCGGCTGTAATATCTCCTAAAATCCGAATTGCCAAGCCCGGCCCCGGAAAGGGATGGCGACCGAGCAAGCTGGCGGATAAACCCAAGGTTTTACCAACTCGTCTCACTTCATCTTTAAATAACATCCGAAGGGGTTCGACCACTTTGAGTTTCATATAGCTAGGCAATCCCCCAACATTGTGATGGGATTTGATGGTAGCAGATGGGCCGTTAACAGAAACAGACTCAATCACATCTGGATAAATCGTTCCTTGTGCCAACCAAGTAATGTTGGTCAGGGAAGTGGCCTCATCATCAAAAACATCGATAAACACCTTTCCGATGCGTTTGCGTTTTTCTTCTGGATCCGATACTCCAGCCAAGTGTCCTAAAAAGCGATCACTGGCATCGACCCCTTTTACATTGAGACCCAAGCCCTCGTATTGCTGAAGCACATCGGTATATTCATTTTTTCGCAACAGACCATTATTAACAAAAATACAATGGAGCTGAGGTCCAATGGCTTTATGTAAAAGCATAGCTGCTACCGTAGAATCGACTCCACCCGAAAGACCCAAAACAACACGACCCTCTCCGATTTGATTTTGCAATGCTGCGATGGTCATCTCAGCAAATGAACTGGGCGTCCAATCTTGAACAACTCCAGCAATGGAGACCAAAAAGTTTTCTAACAATTGCTTACCGTCAGTGGTGTGATAGACTTCAGGGTGAAACTGAATGGCATAGGTCGTTTCGCCAATAATTTTATAGGCGGCATTGTGCACATCATCGGTACTAGCCAAACAAACTCCTCCTGTGGGTAGGGTTTGAATCGTATCACTATGGCTCATCCACACTTGTGTACCTTGGGAAATCCCCGCAAAGAGAGGGTCATCGTTTATCGTTGTGAGTTTGGCACGTCCGTATTCCCGCGTGCTAGAAGGTGCAACCTTACCGCCTCCAAAGTGCGCCAGGTATTGGGCACCATAACAAACTCCAAGCAGAGGAATTTTTCCTCGGATTTCTGCTAAATCGGGATGGGGTGCATCATCTCCACGAACCGAAAAGGGCGAGCCCGATAGGATCACTGCTTTAAAAGTTTCGATCTGTTTTGGTGGGTTGTTAAACGGGTGAATTTCACAATAGATATTCAATTCGCGTATGCGTCGAGCAATCAGCTGGGTATATTGTGAACCAAAATCTAGGATTAAAACCTTGTTTTGCATGGTCAAAAATACGATTTCTACCTCGTACTTTTTCTATATCGCTTGCATTTTTTTTACAGCGAAAAACACATAAAATCTTTTTCATTTGGATCGATATGCTTCATCAAAAAGGGAATGAAATCATCACCAAACTGCAATACAAATTCTGCAAAATTGACCCTGCGCTCTTGTAAATCTCCCATCGGGAATAACTGCTGTTGCAGTTCAGTTAGGCGATTCACATGATCAACCAATTTAATACGTTGGGCTTTGAGCAGTCTTTTTTCGAGTCGATCAATTCCCTTTTTTTGCTTTTTTTCCTGTGCTTCTACTGCTCCCAAAAATGAAGCATCGGTTTGTTGTGCAAGCGCGTAAAGTGCTCCAAACTGCTGATCCAAATGAGCTTTAAATTCACCCAAATCGATATCGATATTACTGATTTGACGAACCCGACGGTTGATCATCTCATTGGTAGGCAAGAATAAATCGGCAACCGAAATATCCAATTTTTTGAGCTTTTGTTGCTGCTTGTTCGAAATCAACAAGACGGAAGAACGTAGCTTGAGCATGGGCATGGGTAAATCAAAACTCGCAAACACCTCGCTGAGTTGCAACCAATAGGCTAACTCCGAACCACCCCCAACAGTGACCAAATTGGGCAAAACAAGTTCTTGATAGATCGGACGAAACAAGGCGTTGGGTGAAAATCGCTCGGGGTGGGATTTGATTTCCTTGATCAATTCCTTTTTAGAAAATGAAATCACCGTATCGACAACACCATAGCCAGTCGTGGTTTTTTCGATGCGCTGCCGTCCCGACTCTCCCATATAAAACAGGTTGATATTTCTGGGATTGACCTGTACTTTAATCTTAGTTTGCAAGGCATTATTTAACTTTTCCACTGTCGTTTGACTCCCTTTTTGAATAAGTTCCTCCTCGCATTCTCGTTGTAGATACGGAACAAATTCTTTTTTGAGCCGTGGAGTATCACCATCGATAATTACCAAGCCGTAGCGACCAAAAAGCTGATGAACCAAATAACGAGCCGCATCTACTAAATTGGAATGAGCAACATAGCTTTGCGCAAAGAGGTCTTGAAGTTCTTCCGCATGCGGACGATCGCCCAAGTGATGTTTCCAAACCTTCAAAACCTGATCCAAACCCTCAGTTGACAAACGCCCCACTGGCCCATGTTGCTGCCTTGACCAATGAATGGTCTGCCCATTGACTGAAAAGTGGTTGATTTCTTTAAAGTCGTGATCCTCTGAAGCCATCCAATAGACCGGTACATAGGTATTCCCGTCTTGAAGTGCGTTCCATTGATTTGCAATCTTTATAACGTCGATAATTTTATATAAAAAATAGAGCGGTCCCGTAAAAAGATTCAGCTGATGCCCTGTGGTGATTGTAAAAGTTTTAGACGACAACAAGCTTTCGAATTGGTTTGTGGGGGCATTGCTTATGTGCTTGTATTGGGCAGTGAGTACTTCTTTGAGGGTTAGTCGCTGTTGAGCGGTAAATCGTTTTTCCTGCTGTTGGACATGCACTGCATCGGGTTGATTCGCAAACGGACGATAAAAACCCGCTAAAGCAGGGTCAGCAGAAACCACACGACTTACCAAATCAGGCAAGCGCTTTGTTGTTGTATGTGGAAGCCGATGTATTTGCATGACGTAAAGATACAACACACAAAACTAGGTACTCACATGGGAATTGTAATGAATCCTGAAAAGGGTTTGTTTCTTAACTCTTTACTACATACTACTATGTTGGGCTGGCGTAGAGGTCAAAGTCTTCGGCTTGTTCAATCGTAACGTCCACAAAATCGCCCAAACGCAAATAGTGTTCTTTGGCGTCAATGCGGATTTCGTTGTCTACATCTGGTGAGTCATACTCCGAACGCCCAATATAATAGCTGCCTTCTTTGCGATCGACTAAACAGCGCAGGGTCTTCCCAATCATTTGCTGATTGTTCTCCCATGAAATTTGGGATTGAATGGCCATAATCTCATTGGCGCGCTGCTGCTTGATCACTGCAGGCACATCATCAACAAGTTGATAGGCATGGGTACTTTCCTCATGGCTATAAGTGAAGCAGCCCAATCGGTCAAATCGAGTGTCGGACACCCATTGTTTGAGCAATTCAAAATCTTCTTGGGTTTCCCCGGGGTAGCCCACAATCAGGGTGGTGCGTATGGCCATATTAGGTACACGTTCCTTGCAGGTGTTGAGCAAGGCGTTGGTTTTTGCAAATGTGGTTCCACGGCGCATAGATTTTAAAATGTTGTCCGAAATATGCTGCAAAGGCATGTCGATATACTGACAAACTTTGGGTTCGTCGCGAATCACGTCGAGGACGTTTAGGGGAAAGCCCGTTGGAAAGGCATAGTGCAGACGAATCCATTCAATACCATCCACGGTAACGAGTTTGCGCAACAAGTCGGCCAAGCTTCTTTTTTTATACAAATCAAGGCCGTAATAGGTCAGGTCTTGGGCAATTAAAATCAATTCTTTTACGCCGTCGACTGCGAGCCTTTTCGCTTCTTGCACAAGGGTTTCAATGGGCGTAGATCGATGTTTTCCCCTCATAAGGGGAATCGCACAAAACGAGCAAGGGCGGTCACAACCCTCCGAAATTTTGAGATAGGCATAGTGTTTGGGTGTTGTGGTGAGGCGTTCACCGATGAGTTCATGCTTGTAGTTTGCCCCTAGGGCTTTAAGTAAAATGGGTAAGTCTGTAGTCCCAAAAAACTGATCGACTTCGGGAATTTCCTTTTCCAAGTCGTCTTTATAGCGTTCGCTCAAACAGCCCGTAACAAAGAGCTTGTCGATAGTTCCAGCTTCTTTTTTCTTGGCAAAGTTGAGAATCGTTTGCACAGATTCTTCCTTGGCGTTATCGATAAACCCACAGGTATTGACCACCACGATATTGCCCTCTTTTTCATGGACGACTTGTTTGTCATTGGCCTGAAGTTGTCCCATCAAGACCTCTGAGTCGTAAATGTTTTTAGAACATCCCAAGGTGACGACATTGATGGTGTTTTTTTTAAGGGATTTTGTTCGCATAGCTTTATTCGTATCCTTTTGGTGATCTCCTGTGCCGAGTAAGAGATTCATAAGCCGCCCCCAATGCGTACAGTTTTTGTTCTTGAAAGCTTGGGGAAATAAAGGTCAAGTTTTTTGGCTCTCCTTGTTCTGAATATCCCATTGGTATCGTGAGACAAGGATAAAAAGCTATCGCAGCATAGGCCGCATGATAGTTGTTTATACTTAAGACAGCATCCAAATTGTAGGTTTTCATAGGTTCTTTAAAATAGGAAATTGCCTCTTTATTGAGTCGAACTATGACCGTTTTCAGTTTGTCATCTGTTATCTTTTCAGCAATAACACCTTCCAATCGTGCTTGACCATAGGGCATGCGCAAGATGGAATCCTGTTTGTTGTAGTCCATAACCGACTGTACATCATTACCAAATAAGGCTGGGTTTGCTTGGCTGTTAAAATAGTTTGGCAAATCAATTTTCATTTCGGCATTAAGCACGGACAAAAAGTCCGCAAACTCGATATTTGGCGGCTCATACTCAATGACCTCTGCTCCAAGACTACGCAGGGTATTTAAGGCTTCACGATATAAGGAGTCTGCAGCAACCAAGGATTTAATTGCGCCAAGTCGAAATCCTGTAAAACTTCGGTTTTGACTGGCAAGGATATAGTCCCCCTTCGTATCAGGTCTTTTCAATGTTACAGGGTCTGCAATATCTTTCCCCTCCATCGCATCGAGTAAAATGGCATTATCCACAACTGTTTTGGTCATAGGTCCCGCAGTGTCAAGGGTACTCGAAATCGGAACCATACCCGTCCGGCTGACCAGTCCTATGGTGGGCTTACAACCGACCACTGAGTTATGGCCCGAGGGAGATAAAATCGAACCTGAGGTTTCTGAGCCAACAGCAGCAACTGCATAATTGACAGCCGCAGCAACACCACTACCAGAACTCGAGCCACCCGTTTCAAAAAGCCTTCTTCCGTAAGGATTTAGCGTCTGTCCACCGACCGCACTGTAGCCCAAAGGACAACCATCACAAAAATAATAAGCCCACTCACTGAGGTTAACTTTCCCCAAAATCAAAGCGCCTTTGGATTGAAGTTGAGACACCACAAAAGCATCATTCTCTGGAGTGTGATCTTGTAAAAAAGCCGCTCCTGCCGTTGTGGGCATGTCTTGGGTGTTAATATTGTCTTTTAACAATATGGGCATACCATATATCGGATGTTGTTTTTCAAGTTGTTGACGATCCTTCTCCTTAGCCTGCTCAATTACCTTGGGATTCAATGCCAATATAGCGTGAAGAGTGGTGTTGGGATCGCTCTCAAACTTCCGAATGCGATACAAATAAAAAAGTACCAATTGTTCATATGTCAAGGACCCTGCCTGTATATGTGTCTGCAAAGTTGGGATGTCTTGCTCGATAATTAAGGGCTTCAGGGTTTGATAGGTGTCATTCCCAAATCGATTTAAAGCGGTTTCAAATGGAGCCCATATGTCATTTTTGTCCAATAATTTGGATTGGATCAACTCAAACCGCATTCGCGGGTTTTCATGCGCTTGGTTGGTTTGAAGTTCTGCAGTTTCATCATAGGATTTCCAATAAATTGTGGGGGCATTTGTACAGGCAGCAAAAATGATAATTGATAAAAAAGAAATGATACATCTCATATTAGAAAATTATAACAAGGAATCTACAAATTCTTTTGGACGAAATTCTTGCAAGTCTTCCATCCCTTCGCCAACCCCAATATATTTGACAGGCACTTGCATTTGATCACAAATCCCCAATACCACTCCCCCTTTGGCAGTGCCATCAAGCTTGGTGATGGCCAAGGCAGTGATTTCGGTAGCTTGTGAAAATTGACGCGCTTGCTCGAATGCGTTTTGCCCCGTAGAGCCATCGAGTACCAACAACACCTCATGGGGTGCATCGGGAATCGATTTTTGAATCACTCTTTTGATTTTTGCCAATTCGTTCATCAGATTGACCTTGTTGTGTAATCGTCCTGCGGTGTCGATAATGACATGATCGACGCCTTGGGAGAGTCCAGACGCAACCGAATCATAAGCCACAGAAGCTGGGTCACTTCCCATCTGTTGCTTGACAATCGGCACGCCTACTCTTTCTGACCACATGGTCAGTTGATCGACTGCTGCAGCGCGGAAGGTATCTGCAGCGCCGAGAAGGACTTGCTGACCAGCAGCGTGATAAAGGTGGGCGAGCTTTCCAATGGTGGTGGTTTTACCAACGCCATTGACCCCCACAACCAAAGTTACTCGTGGTTTAACTTGGCGCGGGCTTTCCTCTTGTAAGTCCAACAAAGTGGTAATTTCGTCTCGAAGGATTACATGTAGCTCTTTGGAATTCATGTATTTGTCTTTGGCCACACGTTTTTCAAGAAGATCTATGATTTTAAGGGTGGTATCCACGCCGATATCCGCACTGATCAACACCTCTTCCAACTGATCTAATACACTGGCATCAACCGTGCTTTTACCAGCGACTGCTTTCCCAATTTTGTCGATAAACGATTGCTTGGTCGGCTCGAGTCCCTTGTCTAATTTTTCTTTGGAAAAAAACCGCTTAAAAATCCCCATTCTTCTTTTTTGTAAATGTAAGAAATAAAAAAAGCCACGAATCGTGGCTTTTATAATTGTTTACTATGGTTGTTATTTTTTGGCAAGCCACTCATTCACTTGCTCAGGAAGCATCGTGGATTCAACAAAAGTGTATGCGCCAGATTTATCGCTTTTAACCATTTTTATGGCTTTTGTCAAACGCTTTGATGATGTCTGTAAAGTTGCAACGGTTTTCTTTGCCATGATTACTTAATTTCTTTGTGAACAGTCATTTTTTTTAAAATCGGGTTGAATTTTTTCAATTCAATACGATCAGGAGTGTTCTTTTTGTTTTTGGTTGTGACATATCGAGATGTACCTGCAAGCCCTGAAGATTTGTGTTCTGTACATTCTAAGATCACTTGAACTCTGTTTCCTTTTTTGGCCATGACAATGTGTTTAGAGGACGCCTTGGGCTTTGGCTTCTTTGAGCACGGCCACGAGTCCTTTTTTATTGATGGTTTTTAAAGCAGACGTTGAGAGTTTGAGGGTGATCCACTTCTCTTGATCTGTCAAGTAAAAGCGCTTTTTAATCAAGTTAACTTCAAAACGTCTTTTTGTTTTGTTCATTGCGTGGGAAACATTGTTTCCAACCAACGCTTTTTTACCGGTAATTTGACAAACTTTTGACATTGCAAAAATTGATTTTTGTAATCGGAGTGCAAATAAACAATTTTTTTAACGTACTGGCAAATGTTTTTTATCGATTAATCCAGCATTTTTCTCGCGAGCTCCAAGGCCTTATTCACGGTTTTCTGAACGGTCTTTTCTCTGTTCTTGCCAAAGGCAAAGCGTTCAACACGTTCAAAATCGGGTCCGACAAGGGCAATCACCACAGTTCCCACCTCTACATCGGAGTCGCCTTTGGTTGGTCCGGCATTCCCAGTTGTTGCGATAGCAAAGGTACTTTTCATTCGATCACGAACCCCTTTGGCCATCGCCAAAGCGACCTCCTCACTCACCGCAGAATACTTTTGAATCAGATTTTTTGATACGCCCAACACATCCTGTTTGGTCTTTGTTTTATAAGCAACTACTCCTCCATAAAAATAGGCCGATGCACCAGGAACTGACGACATTAATGCCGCAACACGTCCCCCAGTACAACTTTCTGCCACAGCAATTGAGGATTGCTTGTCGATCAGTAAACCACCGATTATTGCCTCAATCGGAAGATCGGATTCAAAGCCCGTAATAATTTCTCCAATCAACGGACGAAGACTGTCAAAATAATGATCCACCTCCTTTTGCAGTTGACCCTCATCATCGCCACGCGCCGTGAGTCGCAATCGCACACGACCTAAATTGGGCAAATAGGCGAGTTTGATGTGTGCGGGCAGTGCTGCTTCCCAATCGTGGATGACTTCCGCAATACGGCTTTCGCCCCACCCGTAGGTCATCATGGTTTTATGAATGAGTACGGGTCGTTTAAAATGGTTTTTGAGCTTTGGAATAAGCTGCGTATCCATAATGCTTTTCATTTCATAGGGGACCCCTGGCAAGGCCACAAATACGGTGTCGTTTTTTTCCATCCACATTCCCACAGCCGTACCAAATTGATTTTCCAACAAAACAGCTCTGGAAGGCACCATGGCTTGGGCGCGATTCAAGTCATTAATCGGTACATTGACATATTGTGAAAAGAGTTTTTCGATATGCGCCAATACGTCTGGATTGTGCACCAAATCATCGTCAAAAAAACGACAAAAAGCAGTTTTTGTGATATCGTCTTTGGTCGGACCCAATCCGCCTGTGAGTAAAACGAGGGAAACACGCTGCTGTGATGCTCCCATGGCATTGATAATGGCATGCTCGTTGTCAGAAACTGACGTGATCTGAGAAACCTCAATCCCAATGGTATTGAGTGATTTTGCAAGAAAAGCAGAATTGGAGTCCACAATCTGACCGATCAAAATCTCATCTCCAATGGTAATGATCTCTGCCTGCATTATTTGATATTCAATGTAAATGCATGTTGACCTGCGAGCTGTCCTGTCAGTTCATCCCCACTTTGTACACGACCCACCCCCGAGGGAGTGCCAGTAAACAAAATATCGCCAATTTTAAGAGTAAAATAACGCGATACATAACTGATGATTTCATCAATGCCCCATATCATGTTAGCAGTGGTGTCATTTTGAACGACTTCATTATTTTTGGTCAACTGAAAATGAAGGTCATTGAGGTTTGAAAATTGAGATTTATCAAACCACTGGCCGATGTAGGCGGCACCATCAAAAGACTTTGCTTTTTCCCAAGGCAACCCTTTGGCTTTGAGTTCGCTTTGCAGGTCTCGAGCGGTAAAGTCCAAGCCCAATCCAATTTCGTCGTAATACTTGTGTGCAAATTTGGTTTGTATGTGCTTACCAATGCGGTTGATTTTGACAAGAACCTCCACTTCGTGATGGATGTCATTGGAAAAATCGGGAATAAAAAACGGTTGACCCTTTTGTCCCAAACACGAGTCGGGCTTCATAAAAATGACAGGTGCATCTGGACGATTGTTCTGGAGTTCTTCGATATGCTTTGCGTAATTACGCCCCACACAAATGAGTTTCATCAAGACTGATTTAGAGTGTTGAGTCGAATGGCGGTCAGTACCTTTTTCGTGTAAAGCGGGAAATCTGCTTCCAAAAGCCATCCAAAATAGCCAGGCTCTTTTTCAAGAACCTCAATGACGGTCTTACCTTTGTGTTTTCCGAATCCAAATATGGGTTCATTTTCTTTGTTGGTTCGAATATATCCGGCGAAATCCAAACTGTTATGACGTGTGGTAAACTGACTCAACATGTCCACATCGTTTTCCAAATCGTCATAGCGTTCGATTTGGGATTTGAGCACCTCAAAAGTGGCTTTTGTATCCGCGCTAGCACTGTGTGCATTATCAAGGTCTTTGTCGCAATAAAATCGATAAGCAGCTGTTAATGTTCGTTGTTCCATTTTATGAAAAATGGTTTGTACGTCTACCGCTTTGTGTTTTTTAAAATCGACATCGATGCCCGCACGTAGCATTTCCTCAGCTAATAACGGAATATCAAATCGATCGGAATTGTAACCCGCCAAGTCTGATCCCTTAAACCATGTATAGATTTCCGCAGCGATTTCTTTAAAAACAGGGGCATTCGCGACCTTTTCATTGGTAATACCGTGAACGGCTGTCGCTTCAGCTGGAATGGGCATGCCCGGATTGACCAACCAAGTATTTTCTTGTTCAGAGCCATCTGGAAATGCCTTTAAAATCGATATTTCAACAATCCGATCTTTAGCAATGTTTACACCAGTGGTCTCTAGGTCAAAAAAGCAAATAGGTCGTTTTAATATTAACTGCATATTATAATTGTTGTGAACTGTCCCAATTCTCAATTCGCTGTTTTAATGCTTTAATAAACAAGCCACCCATTGCGCCATTGATGACACGGTGGTCGTAGCTGTGGGAAAGGATCATTTTACGTCGTATCCCAACAAAATCACCTTTGTCAGTTTCGACCACTGCGGGTACTTTTCGAATCGCCCCTAAAGCAAGGATTCCTAATTGGGGCTGATTGATAATAGGCGTTCCCATCAAACTGTCAAACATTCCAACATTGGTAACCGTGTAGGTGCCGTCTTTAACATCATCTGGCTGAAGTACTCCTTCACGAGCGCGCTTGGCCAAGTCATTCACTTTTTTGGTAAAGCCCACCAAGCTCAACTGGTCCGCGTTTTTAATGACTGGTACAATCAGATTTCCGTCTGACAGTGCAGTCGCCATCCCAAGGTTGATATTGCGTTTATGAATAATTTGATTTCCTTCTAAGGAAGAGTTGAGCAAGGGGAAATCACGTAATACTTGGGCTGTAAGCATCATAAAAATTGGGGTGAATGTGATTTTTTCTCCCTCTCGCTGAAAAAAGGATTGTTTGATGCCTTCTCGCCAATCCCACAATTCGGTGACATCGACTTCAATAAACGACTGTACATGTGCCGAAGTTTGCAAACTTTTATGCATGTGATCCGCAATTAGTTGCTCCATTCGAGACAACGCTCTAGTTCCAACACTTTCTGGTTTGGGTGCTGTTGTGATTGGCGAGGATGCCAGATTGACATTGGGTTGCAAACTACGTGATTGCAAAAATTGCAGTATATCTTTTTTGGTCACGCGCCCATTTTTGCCAGTACCGGGGATTTGCTGCAGCTCTGCTTCCGTTAAGCCCTCCTTTTTGGCAATGCTCTTAACTAATGGAGAAAAATATGTGTCTCCGCTTGTGGTTGGTACAGCTGGGGTTGGCGGTGCTAGAATTTCTTTTGCTTTGCTTTCCAAGAAGTCTGCTTTGACCTCGGTGGGTTCAGGGATTTCAGTTGGGCTTTCTTCGGGCTCTTCTACTTCAGGGAGTTCTTGTGATGTTTCGATGATGGCAAGGGGCTCTCCGACACGAACCACCTGATTTTCTTCGACCAGTTTTTTGAGGAGTTTTCCAGATATTTCGGAAGGAACTTCGGAATCAACTTTATCGGTAGCAATTTCTACAACGGCATCATCAGCTTCGATGATATCGCCTTCGTTTTTGAGCCATTGGGTAACGGTTGCCTCGTCGACACTTTCACCCATGGCAGGTAGTAACAATTTGTACTCAGCCATGCCGTAAAATTACGAATTTAAACGATGCTTACTTCCGATTTATTCTTTGATTTTTTGATGATAGCTCCTGAGCCTCTAGAAAGCACATCGCTACTTCCGATAATTCGTTTGTTGTCGGCCGAGATATACTTGTAGATGTATCGTGTCTGGTGAAGTTGCATAAAGCTGATCACTTCATTCCATTGTATGGAACGCATGTCAAATACAATTCCTGTCAAGCCATTGGTCTCAAGTTGTAAAGCCTCAAGAAGAGTCTGACATTGTTTTAGACTGGGGAATATGTTGGTTTGTACAGTTTTGTAAAGCTCGGGGTTGTCGGATAAGAGAATCCATTCATTGACCAGAAGAGGTTTGGTTTCATCACGTCTGGATGATATGATTCTTTTACATTTGCTAAACACGTAAGATCCAAACATAAATACAGAGTTCAAAAGCCAGTTGTGAGAAAAATTTTTGTTGTAGTAGTAGGACATCGCATTGAAAAATCGTTTTTCATAGGCTTTGTTTTTGGGCGTGCTCTCTCCTTTAAAGTGGATGACATTCGCTTCGGATAAATAAAAATTGGTCAACCCCAATTTTAAACTGCGGTGAGAAATGTCAATATCTTCTCCGTACATAAAGAAATTTTCATCAAATCCTTCAAGCTGATCGTAGAGTTGTTTACGCAGAAACATAAAGGCCCCAACCAGAACGTCGGTCTTACCACTTTGGTTTTGCGGAAGACCTAGGTTGTAGTACTGCCCGAATAGATGCGGAGACAGTTTGAAAAGGCCCAAAGACTTTGATACAGCCGCCTTAATCGTGGGAAGACCCCGCTTGGATTCTCGTAAAAATTGCCCTGTTCCATCTGTGAGTTGAGGTCCAGAAATTCCCAAATTGGGATTTGATTCATGGAGAGCGATAAACTGCTCAAATGTATTTTGTGAGACGACTGTGTCGGGATTTAAAATACATAGATAACGTCCCTTGGCCAATTTTGCAGCTTGGTTGTTTGCCTTTCCAAAGCCAAGGTTGTCAACATTGGCAATCACACGCGTTGATGGAAATTGCTTTCGCACCATATCCACACTTTTATCAGCAGATGCGTTGTCAATTACGATGACTTCCGTCTGAATGTTTTTAGTGGCCGCATAGACACTTTCCAAACACAAGTGTAAAAAGTGCTCTACATTATAACTGACAATGATAACAGAAAGGTCGATCGTTTTAGATTGTTCCATCAAATGGGATTCGTTTGACAATGCTTCTACCAAGAGAGATTTCATCTGTGTACTCGAGTTCATCTCCAACTGAAACACCACGAGCAAGTACCGACATCTGCACATCGTATGCGCTGAGTTGCTTGTAAATAAAATAGTTCGTGGTGTCACCTTCGACTGTAGTGCTTAACGCTAAAATGACCTCTTTTATTGCTCCTGATTTTACTTTTTCAACCAGACTGCCAATTTGCAATTCCTGTGGGCCGATTCCATCAAGGGGTGAAATTTTTCCTCCCAATACATGATAAAGCCCTGTATATTGAGCGGTGCTTTCAATGGCAATCACATCTCGTACATCTTCAACCACACAGACTAACTGTCGATCCCTTTTTGGATTGGCACAGATACTACAGGTGGGCTGGTCAGAAACATTGTGGCAAGATTGGCAGTATTGTATTTCTGTGCGCAAGAGTCTGATTGCTTCTGACAAATCCAAACTCACCGATTCTGGCTGGCGAAGCAGGTGCAGGACCAGTCGCATAGCTGTTCGCCGTCCGATTCCAGGAAGGTGTGCGATTTCTTCAACAGCTTGCTGCACAAATTTAGATGCGTATTCCATCGCGGCAAAGGTAATCATTTGAAAGTATGAAGCAATCCAATTATCTTTGACAGATGAGCAGTTACCTTCTCCTTTCTATTCTCTTGGGCTATTTTGTGGTGTTGATGGGAATTGCCCGACTGACAAGGGGGAAAGAAGACAACCAAACTTTTTTTATCGCCAACCGCTCTGCACCTTGGTATCTGGTGGCTTTTGGTATGATTGGGGCATCGCTATCTGGTGTCACCTTTATTTCGGTTCCTGGGTGGGTCGAGGCATCTGGGTTTAGTTACTTCCAAATGGTCTTGGGTTATATAGTCGGCTATTTTGTCATTGGCACTGTCCTTCTCCCGCTGTACTACAAATACAAACTCACTTCCATTTACACCTATCTTTCCACTAGGTTTGGCGTGAAGACCTATAAAACTGGAGCTTCTTTTTTTGTGTTATCACGAATCGTAGGTGCGAGCTTTCGTCTATATCTCGTTGCCAATGTGTTGCAGTGGGTTATTTTTGACCAAATGGGTGTTCCGTTTTGGGTGACGGTCATCGCCACGATTTGCTTGATCTGGCTTTACACCAATAAGTCAGGGATCAAAACCATTATCTGGACAGATGTGTTGCAAACCCTTTTTATGTTGATTGCCCTAGCCTTATCAGTATACTACATCACATACTCTCTGGAAATTGACAATCTATTTGGGTGGCTCGGCCAACAAGACAATGCCCAAATTTTTTACTTCGATGATTATAAAAGTCCCTATTTCTTTTGGAAACAATTTGTGTCTGGGGCTTTAATCGCTATTGTGATGACAGGCCTTGACCAAGACATGATGCAAAAAAACCTAGCCTGTCGAAGTCTTCGTGATGCGCAAAAAAATATGTTTTGGTTTACTGTGGTATTGATTTTGGTCAATTATGTATTCCTGACGCTAGGCGCTTTACTTACTGCATTTGCATTGGCCAATGGTATTGATGCACCAGGTGACAAGCTTTTTCCGATTATCGCAACCCAATCGCAACTCGGTCTTGGACTTTCTGTTGTTTTCCTCTTGGGGCTCATTGCAGCTGCTTACAGCAGTGCGGATAGCGCCCTGACATCCCTGACCACAAGTATTAGTATCGATTTACTGGAGATCGAAAAACGACTTCAGGCCGACCAGCAAGAGCACATCCGAAAGCGAGTACACTTGATGGTTTCTCTGGCCCTAATCATTGTCATACTCACCTTTAATTATTTGATATCTGACAAAAGTGTGATCGCTAAATTATTTGAGTTTGCGGGATATACCTATGGACCATTATTGGGCTTATATGCTTTGGGTGTATTGACAAGAGTTCAGCTTCGAGATCGATGGGTGCCATGGGTAGCAGTAAGCTCTACTATTATTGGATATGGGGTCAGTCAATGGACTTTACAAGTCTATGATTTTGACTTTGGCTTTTTCATTCTTGCGCTTAACGGTGCACTGTGTTTTATGGGTCTTTTATTAATCCGCACCAAACAGACTATACCCAATTAATCAGAGAACTTCCCCAAGTAAATCCACTACCAAAAGCAGCAAGCATCACGTGATCGCCGGTTTTGATTCGACCCTCTTCCCACGCCTCACATAGTGCTATTGGAATGGATGCAGCTGTGGTGTTTCCATAGCGCATGATATTATTGTAAACCTGATCATCTCGGAGGCCAAACTTTTTCTGGACAAATTGAGCAATTCGCAAATTGGCTTGATGAGGAATCAACATATCGATATCGTTAGGCTCTAAATTGTTTTTGGAAAGCGCTTCTAGAATGACTTCTGAAAATCGAACAACTGCATTTTTAAAGACCAGTTGACCGTTCATGTAGGGATGATAATCCATATCATCTGGATCATAATTTTCAAACACTTCATGTACCCATTTTTTGGTATTTGGCCCAATTAAGGAAAGTTCTTTGGCATGTTTTCCTTCAGAATGAAGATGTGTGGACTGAATCCCTTCGTCCAAATTGTCATGTTGACTCACGACTGCTGCACCAGCACCATCTCCAAAAATAACTGAGACTGTACGCCCACGAGTGGTGAGGTCAAGCCCTCCCGAGTGATGTTCTGATCCAATAACAAGTATGTTTTCATACATCCCCGTTTTTATGTATTGATCTGCGACTGACAGTGCATAGATAAAGCCAGAACACTGATTTCGAACGTCAAGTGCAGGACAGGTGCCGATTCCCATCAAGTCCTGGACCAAGACTCCCGACCCAGGAAAATAGTAGTCTGGACTCAAAGTGGCAAAGACAATCAGATCGATGTCATCTTTGTGAATTCCCGCACGTTTGATGGCCTGTTCGGCAGCTCGAACCCCCATAGAGGCAGTACCCTCTGGTGAATCCTTTGGAATAAAACGACGTTCTTCGATTCCTGTTCGTTCCACGATCCAGTCATGACTTGTATCCATGAGCTCTGATAAATCGTCATTGGTAACCCGATTTTCTGGAACATATTTACCAAGTCCGATAATTTTTGAAGTATATTGTTTATTCATTTGCTAAATGTAAGGAATTGAATAGAAAAGTAAAAGGTGTGCGAGTGCACACCTTAAACAACTTAACCAAAAAAACAAACAAACCAAGAATTTGTTGAAAAGGAGTTACTCATTTTTCATAGCAATTGTTCCCATTCTGAGAGTTGAATAACAACCTTTTCTGACACAAATATAAGTTGTGTTTAATCTTTTTCCAAATAATTTAAACAAAATATATAAAAGTGCCATCTTGTCAGAGGGGAAACTATGGTATTTTTTTTGTAAATGATAGGCAAAAAACCTTAATAAATGAGTACAGGAAAAATCAATGTAGCCGTTGAAAACATCTTCCCGCTTATCAAGAAATTTTTATATAGTGACCACGAAATCTTTTTGCGGGAATTGATTTCCAATGCAACAGACGCAACACTAAAACTCAAACATCTCACACAAATCGGGGAATCAAAAGTTGCATACGGCAATCCACAAATTGAAGTCAAAGTAGACAAAAAGGCAAAAAAACTTCACATTATTGACCAAGGTGTTGGAATGACTGCCGATGAGGTTAATAAGTATATCAACGAAGTTGCTTTTTCAGGAGCTGAAGAATTTCTGGAACAATATAAAGACAGTGCTAAAGACAGTGGGATTATTGGTCATTTTGGTCTCGGATTCTACTCAGCCTTTATGGTTGCTAAAAAAGTTGAAATCATTACCAAGTCCTACAAGGATGAGCCAGCTGCGCATTGGACTTGTGATGGATCACCAGAATTTTCTTTGGAAAAACACAACAAAACTGATCGAGGTACAGAAATCATTTTACACATCGATAAGGATTCCAAAACATTTTTGGATGAGTCGAATATTCGGTCTTTGCTGATTAAATACAACAAGTTTATGCCCATTCCGATCAAATTGGGGACCAAAGAAATCACCAAAACAGAGGGGGAAGGCGAAGATGCCAAGGAAATCAAAGAGGTCGTTGACGACATCATCAACAACCCATCTCCAGCATGGATTAAGAAACCGACAGATCTCAAAGATGAAGACTACAACAGTTTTTATCGAGAACTCTATCCTATGCAGTTTGAAGAGCCATTATTTCAAATTCATCTCAATGTTGACTATCCCTTCCATCTCACAGGGATTCTCTATTTTCCAAAAATTACGCAGGATCTCAATTTACAAAAGGATCGCATACAGCTCTATCAAAACCAAGTGTTTGTCACAGATAACGTTGAAGGAATTGTTCCTGAGTTTCTCACCATGCTTCGCGGTGTTATCGATTCGCCCGATATCCCACTGAACGTTTCAAGAAGTTATCTACAATCAGACGGTAATGTCAAAAAAATCAGTAATTACATCACCCGAAAAGTTGCAGATAAACTCAAATCTCTCTTTAAAAAAGATCGAGAATCTTTTCAAGACAAATGGAACGATATCAAAGTTGTAATCGAGTATGGGATGCTTTCTGAAGATAAGTTTTTTGAAAAGGCGAAAGATTTTGCGCTCTATCCAACCACTTCTGGTGACTATTTGACCTTTGAAGAACTCAAAGAAAAAACCAAAGATGCACAAACAGACAAGGATGGGAAGCTGGTTCAACTCTATGCGTCAAATGTCGATGAACAACACGCTTATATCGAAGCTGCTAAAGCGAAGGGATATACGGTTTTACTCCTCGACTCTCCAATTGTTAGTCACCTTTTACAAAAGCTCGAGACAAGCGAAGAAAATATCAGCTTTGCAAGAGTCGATGCTGACCAAGTCGATAAACTTATTGTAAAAGAAGATACAACCCCATCTAAGTTGAGTGAAGAAAACCAAAACAAACTAAAATCGCTCGTTGAAGATGTGGTGCCACAAACGACCTATACGGTCCAACTTGAACCAATGGACAGTCAAGCGATGCCATTTATGATCACTCAACCAGAGTTTATGCGACGAATGAAAGAGATGCAGCAAACAGGTGGGGGCGGTATGTTTGGAGGAAATATGCCTGAAATGTACAATCTAATTGTCAATGTAAATCACCCCTTGGTGAGTCAGATTTTAGAAACCAAAACTAAGAAAAAGCAAGACCGACTGATTAAGCAATCTGTCGATCTCGCAAGACTGAGCCAAAATCTGTTGAAAGGGGAAGAACTCACTTCCTTTATCAATCGAAGTTTTGAGTTGATCAAATAAAGGGGGCTCTAACCAATTCTATCCCTTAACTTCTCTTGAAGTTAAGGGATTTTTTAATGAAGACACAATCATCTTAGTCTATTCTTATGTTTATCCTCACGAGTATTGTTTCTTTTTTGAAAGACAAATCTTTCCGATGTTTACTGCTTACTGCTAATTCTTTTATTTGGCTCGATTCCCTTTATTTTTCATCGATTATTTGAACCATCATTGGTAATGGTGGTTTTTCTCCACAAACCGATTTGGGAAAAATTTTTAACTTGCTATATGTTACGATCAGGGTTGCTTTAATACCGAACTTTTTTAATTCCCCCTATGCCACAGACTTTAAAAAACAACAAGACGCCCTATATATGGTCACTATAATTGGACATACTGACTTACAACAACTACCAGATGCAGAAATCCGTTACATATCTGATTTTTTATCCCCAACCCTAGCCAATTCTTTTTTTGAAGATCTGATGAACTACATCCCATGGCGACAAGACCCCATAACGGTTTTTGGGAAAACCCACCCCCAACCACGACTTACGTCCTTGCATGCCCATACATTGGACTCCTACAGCTATTCGGGAATTATGATGACACCCAAACCAATGACGGATACTTTGCAACGCATTGAAAACAAAATCTATCAATTGTGTGATGCTTCCTTTACTACCGTCTTGCTCAACTTATATCGCGATGGCAAAGACAGCAATGGGTGGCACGCAGACGACGAACCTGAACTCGGCAAAAATCCAGTTATCGCTTCGGTGAGTTTGGGAGAACCTCGGTTTTTTCATCTTCGACATAACCATGACCCCAAACAAAGGTATAAGTTATTGTTAGAGCATGGAAGTTTGTTGCTCATGGGGGGAGCAACACAACACTTTTGGAAGCATCAAATCGCAAAAACTGCAAAAAAAGTTGGCCCTCGAATAAATTTGACCTTCAGAAAGGTTCATCATTCAAACTAATTCCTGCATATTTGTAGTGATGAAACACACAATTGCCAAGTTATTTTTGATCACCCTTTTGGTGAGTTGTTCCTCTCCAAAAAAAGACATGCAAGTCACAGTCGAAGTCAAAAACCTCAAAAAAGGGACACTCTATCTCGAACGCGTCCAAGACAGTGTTTTGGTAGCAGTCGATTCAATATTTTTAGGTCGTGAAAAAGCTGTAGTTTTACAAGCCGACCTGGACCACCCAGAGCTGTTTTACATTCTTTTGGATCGAAATCAGACAAATGATATTGATAATCGAATTCCCTTTTTCGGCCATGCTGGAGAGATTTCAATCCAAACCACTTTAGATGATTATGTTACAAAAGCTGAAGTCTCTGGCTCACCAACGCAGGAAATCTACAATGCTTATCTGCGAGTTATCCGACAATTTAACAATGAGGAACTCGATCTCCTTGCTGCTTATCTTCAAGCTCAAATCAGTCAAAATGCAGATAGTCTGACTTTAGTCAAACAGCAAACTGCCAGTCTATCTAAAAGAAAAATTCTGTTCACTGTCAACTTTGCAGTCAATAATGCCAACAGCGTTGTTGCACCTTATTTGGCTTTATCCGAGCTCCCAAAGGTTTCGAAAAGTTTACTGGACACCATTGCAGCTTCCATGTCCGACGATGTCGCAAATTCTCGATATGGAATGTTTTTGACGGATTTTCTATCGGAACTCGAAAACTGAGTTGACACCCCTTTACATGGTGACCATTAGGACTTCGGATTGATTCGACTTAATGGTAAATCCTGTCAGGCAAGCTGGCAATAAAATAGTTGATCCAAAAGGAAAGGCGTAAGTCGTTCCATCTACAGATATTTGACTGTCACCTTGTACAGCCATCAAAACGACAAAAGAGTCCAACTGCACGCTTTGGATATTCATCTCTCCGTCTACCACAATGATCTCTGTTTTAAAATAGGGAGAATCAACCATGAGATTCCTTTGGTTGGTGTCTGTTGTATATACGACCTTATGGTTATCGCGTTTTGTAAAATCGATTGCATCTAAAGCCAGTTCGGTATGCAACTCTCTAGTATTGCCATCTTTATCTGTTCGATTCCAATCAAAAATGCGATAGGTGACATCCGAGGTTTGTTGAATTTCGGCAAGTAGAATCCCAGCTCCAATCGCATGTACGGTTCCTGTTCGAATAAAAAACGTATCTCCTCTTTTGACGGTTTCATAATGAAGTAGGTCTTCAATCTGACCGTTTTGAAGATATTGTTGATATTCGTTTTGATCGGTGTCTTTGGAAAAACCCGCAATAAGTTGGGCTCCTGGGTCAGCATCCATAATGTACCACATTTCATTTTTGCCAAAGGAATTATGACGCTCTTTTGCCAAATGATCGTGGGGGTGTAACTGCACCGACAAGTCTTTTTGGGCATCAATGTATTTGATAAGGACTGGAAAGTCATTACCAAAACGTTCATAAACAGACTTTCCGACGAGGTCGGCTTTGTAAAGCTCAATAAGTTCATTGAGTTGTTTCCCTTGCAGAGGGCCAGCAGAAACAACAGATTCATCGCCAGACACGGCAGACAATTCCCAACTTTCTCCAATCTCATTCCCATGAAAGGGTTTGTTGAGAAAGCCCATCAACTTCCGTCCACCCCAAAGTCTTTGCTTGGGGATTGGCTTAAAGAAAAGCGGATACAGCATACCTATCCCTTGTAGTGAACATAATTTCTTGGCGTCTCATAAAGAGTGACTTCCATCTGTTTATTAGAGGAAATATGAGGACGTAGCTTGTTCCATATCACAACAGCAATATTCTCTGCAGTAGGGTTCAAGTTTGCGAATTCTGGCACTTGTTCATTTAGGTTTTTATGATCAAAAGCATCCTCGACTTCGGTTTTGATCAGGTCTTTCAGAACTTTCATATCCATGACATAGCCCGTTGATGGATCAATCTCGCCAGTGATATGCACAATCAACTCATAATTGTGCCCATGATAAAGTGGGTTATTGCACTTACCAAAAATCTCTTCATTTTTTTCGTCGGCCCAATCGGGTCGATACAAGCGGTGTGCAGCGTTGAAATGCGCCTTGCGGCTTACAGTTACAGCCATTGATCTGGTTTTAAATCCTTGTAAAACTTGGCAAAGATAATGACAAACCAGATGGTATAGCGATCTGGGTTTTGGTCAATGTCATATTTTACCTCTTCGAGGGACATCCATTTCCATGATGAAACCTCATCAAGATTGATCACAGGGTCGTCCTCGTAATAACCCAAAAGCACGTGATCGAATTCATGTTCGGTTAGTCCATTGTCGAATGGCGCTTTATAGATAAACGAAGTGACCTCTTTTAGTTCGGTGGAAAACCCCATTTCTTCTTGCAAGCGTCTCTTTCCAGCTTGTATATTGGTCTCCCCATCGCGCTGATGACTACAGCAGGTATTTGTCCATAGTCCTGGGGAATGATACTTGTGTTTGGCACGTTGCTGAAGCATCAATTCTCCTTTTGTGTTAAGGATAAACACAGAAAATGCACGGTGGAGAAGCGCTTTTTGATGCGCCTCTAACTTTGGCATCAACCCAATAGGGTTGTCTTGTTTATCTACAAGTATCACTTGTTCTTCCATCGTTGCTAAAGTTAAAAAAAAGTACAATAAACATTGAGCCAAATCTAAAGCAATAAAATTACTTCTTATTCGCAAGATTCGTGGTATTTTTGCCATCATGAATTTTGAGGTAGAAATTGCACGTCGTCGAACTTTTGGGATTATCTCTCACCCAGATGCTGGGAAAACCACGCTAACTGAAAAACTCCTACTTTTTGGTGGAGCAATTCAAGAAGCAGGTGCTGTCAAATCCAATAAGATCAAAAAAACAGCGACAAGTGACTTTATGGAGATCGAACGGCAACGAGGTATTTCTGTGGCGACTTCTGTTTTGGCTTTTCATTACAAAGACAAAAAAATCAATATTCTGGACACACCTGGTCACAAAGATTTTGCTGAGGATACATTTCGTACACTCACAGCTGTCGACAGTGTCATTGTTGTTATTGATGTCGCCAAAGGAGTGGAAGAGCAAACCGAAAAACTCGTTGAGGTATGTCGTATGCGAAACATACCGATTCTCGTCTTTATCAATAAGCTCGATCGTGAGGGAAAAGATGCTTTTGATCTGCTAGACGAGGTCGAACAAAAACTTGGGTTTCAGGTGGTTCCCCTTAGTTTTCCCATTGGGATGGGGTATGACTTTCAAGGGATTTATAATTTATGGGAAAAGCGCTTGCGTCTGTTTGACGAGGGCAACAAAACCCAAATTTCAGAAAGTATGGATTTTGACAACATCAATGATCCGAGTTTATCCGATCATATCGGCGAACAGGCAGCCCGTCAGTTGAGAGAAGATATTGAATTGGTCACGGAAGTGTACCCATCCTTTGATCCAAAGGCCTATTTGAATGGAGAGCAGCAACCTGTTTTTTTCGGTTCTGCCTTAAACAACTTTGGTGTGCAAGAGCTTTTGGATGCCTTTATCGAAATTGCTCCTCCTCCACTCGCCAAAAATAGCGATGAGAGATTAGTCAAGCCAGATGAGAAAAATTTTAGTGGTTTTGTTTTTAAAATTCACGCCAATATGGACCCTAAACACAGGGACCGCTTGGCGTTTGTCAAAATAGTATCGGGAACCTTTGTAAGAAATACACCCTATTTGCACGTTCGCAACAACAAAAAACTCAAATTTAGCAGTCCAAATGCCTTTTTTGCAGATCGTAAAGAAGTTGTAGCTACATCCTATCCGGGAGATATTGTTGGGCTTCACGATACAGGAAACTTTAAAATCGGAGATACGCTAACCACTGGTGAAAACTTACACTTTAGGGGGATTCCAAGCTTTTCACCTGAGCATTTTCGCTATATAAATAATGCCGATCCAATGAAAGCCAAACAACTCGCAAAAGGGATTGATCAATTGATGGACGAAGGGGTTGCCCAACTTTTTACCCTTGATCTCAATGGACGAAAAGTGATTGGAACCGTCGGGGCGCTTCAATTTGAGGTCATTCAATATCGACTCGAACATGAGTATGGCGCAAAATGTAGCTATGAAAATCTGAATGTTCATAAAGCCTGTTGGGTAGAAACTCCTGAAACATCTCACCCTGAATTTTTAGACTTTACACGAGTCAAAACTAAATTTTTGGCGAAAGACAAACAAGGGCAACAAGTGTTTTTGGCAGACTCGGCTTTTTCGCTCCAAATGACAAAGGACAAATATCCCGCCTTACAATTTCACGCGACTTCGGAGTTTTAGTCACACTTTGTTGTCTTTACAAATTGAAATAATTCTGTGTAAGACACAAACTAAATCGGAAAAACAGTTTACAAGTATTTGCTGGAAATCGACGTGGTGGTCCAGCTTGTCAGGCGGGAGTTTGCTATGAAGTACTTGATTTCAGCGGCGTTGAGATACGATTCACCTCTAGGTTTTAGTTCTATTGCTGTATGAAAAAAATCCCGCCTATTGACGGGATTATTTAAATTTATGCTTCACCGGGAGGGCCAAAGTTGAGCGGAATTGGTGGTTGCTCATAATCCTTGATCTCACCATGAGCATTTTCAAAACGCTGTACGTTATCGTTAAGTGCTTTTACAAAACGTTTGGCGTGTTGTGGCGTTAGGATAATTCGCGAACGTACTTTTGCCTTTGGAGAACCGGGCATAATGTTGATAAAATCAACGACAAATTCCGATACAGAGTGATTGATGATTGCTAGGTTTGAATAGGTCCCCTGTGCAGTTTCCTGATCAAGCTCAATGTTGATTTCTTTTTTCTTTTTAGAATCACTCATTTCCACTCAAATTAAACTCCTTTTTGGCTAATAGCTCCTCATATTCATCGGTATAACCTACGATGATATCATTATACGCACGGTTTCCTGTACCCGCTGGGATTTTATGCCCAACAATCACGTTCTCCTTTAATCCTTCTAGAGTATCGATTTTACCGCTAACCGCAGCTTCGTTCAATACTTTCGTTGTTTCTTGGAAGGATGCCGCTGAAATAAACGACTTGGTCTGAAGAGAAGCACGGGTAATTCCTTGAAGGATTGGCGTAGCCGTTGCATTTACCGCATCACGGGCTTCAACAATAGCCTTGTCATCACGACGCAACAAAGAGTTTTCATCACGCAACTGACGAGCAGTAACGATTTGACCAGCTTTTAAGTTTTCAGAGTCACCAACCTCGGTGATTACCTTACAACCAAAGAGCTGATCGTTTTCAGTAATGAAATCATATTTATGTACGAGTTGGTTTTCTAGGAAAGTAGTGTCTCCAGAATCCTCAATTCGCACTTTACGCATCATTTGACGTACAACAACCTCGAAGTGCTTATCATTGATTTTTACCCCTTGTAATCGATATACTTCTTGTACTTCATTTACAAGGTACTGCTGTACAGCAGATGGGCCTTTGATATTGAGAATATCATTTGGTGTAATCGCGCCATCGGAAATTGGCATACCAGCTTTGACAAAGTCATTTTCCTGAACCAAAATCTGATTGGAAAGTTTTACCAAGTACTTCTTGATTTCGCCGGTTTTCGATTCCACAATGATTTCGCGATTTCCACGTTTGATTTTACCAAAAGTAACGACTCCATCAATTTCTGACACAACGGCCGGATTTGATGGGTTACGCGCTTCGAATAGCTCGGTAACTCTTGGAAGACCACCTGTGATATCACCAGACTTGGCAGATTTACGAGGAATTTTCACAAGGATTTTTCCCCCTTCTATCGCCTCCCCATCATCAACCATGATGTGTGCCCCAACAGGCAAGTTATAGGACTGTAATGTGTTTCCTTTTTTATCTTGAATCAATAAAGTTGGAATCAGTTTCTTGTCTCTAGTTTCTGTAATCACTTTCTCTTGGAAGCCAGTTTGCTCGTCAATTTCAACTTGGAAGGTAACACCCTGTTGGATGTTTTCGTATCCAATTTTACCAGCAAACTCAGAAACAATTACCCCATTGTAGGGATCCCAACGACAAATCTCATCACCTTTTTTGATTTTCTGGCCGTTTTTAACAGCAATAAATGAACCATAGGGAATGATGTTATTACTCAAGGCAATGCCCGTTTTACTATCAACCAATTTGTATTCGGTTGTTCGGGAAATCACCACCTGAGCGTCATTGCCATCAGCATCTTTTCCTGGAACAACTTTAAGGTCTTCAAGTTCAACCGTACCATCAAACTTGGCAATGAGTTTATTTTCCTCAGAAATGTTTCCTGCAATACCTCCAACGTGGAAGGTACGAAGTGTTAATTGTGTTCCTGGCTCTCCAATGGATTGGGCGGCAATTACTCCGACAGACTCTCCAATTTGAACCATTTTACCGTTGGCTAGGTTTCTTCCATAGCACTTGGCACAAATTCCTTTTTTGGCTTCACATGTCAATGGAGAACGAACTTCAATCTTGTCGATTGGAGATTTCTCAATTACCTTCACATGTTGATCCAAAATCTCTTGACCTGCTTCGACAATTACCTTGCCATCTTTTGGATTGATCAAATCAAATAAAGCCACACGGCCAATCACACGATCACCTAACTTTTCAACGACTTCTTCGTTTTTCTTCAATGACTCTACAGTAATTCCACGAAGGGTACCACAATCTTCGGTATTGACAATCACATCTTGCGCAACATCGTGCAGGCGACGCGTGAGATAACCAGCATCTGCTGTTTTCAGCGCTGTATCCGCAAGTCCTTTTCGTGCTCCGTGAGTAGAGATAAAGTACTCTAAAATCGAAAGGCCTTCTTTAAAGTTGGATAGAATTGGATTTTCAATAATCTCACCACCTCCAGCAGTTGATTTCTTTGGCTTAGCCATCAAACCACGCATCCCTGTCAACTGACGGATTTGCTCTTTCGAACCTCGCGCACCAGAATCAAGCATCATGTAAACCGAGTTGAAGCCCTGTTGGTCTTCACTGATTCGCTTCATCGCCAGTTCGGTTAGGGTTGCATTGGCAGATGTCCAAACATCAATCACCTGATTATATCTCTCATTATTTGTAATGAGACCCATGTTGTAATTGGTGATAATACTATCCACCTGTCCATTGGCCTCGTCGATTAATTTTTGCTTATCAGCAGGAATAATGATATCTCCTAAGCTAAAGGAGAGCCCTCCCTTGAAGGCAAAAGAATACCCCATTTCTTTAATCTCATCCAAAAATGCAGCCGTTTCTGGCACAGAAGTCACTTTTAAAATATCTCCGATGATATCACGAAGGGATTTCTTTGTGAGAACCTCATTGATAAAGCCTGCATTTTCAGGAACAACTTGGTTGAACAAAACACGACCAACCGTCGTTTCAATTAACTGGTTTGTCAATTCACCTTCATCATTAAAGTCTTTTGCTCGAACCTTGATGATTGCGTTCAAGTCAACAATCTTTTCATTAAAAGCAATATTGACCTCTTCAGCACTGTAGAAAGTAAGACCTTCTCCCTTTACTGGGTGTTCTTTGGTTGACTTTCTTGCTTTGGTCATATAATATAGTCCCAAAACCATGTCTTGAGAAGGTACAGTGATTGGTGATCCGTTAGCTGGATTCAAAATATTGTGAGATGCAAGCATCAATAACTGAGACTCCAGAATAGCTTCTGGCCCCAAAGGCAAGTGAACAGCCATCTGGTCTCCATCAAAATCAGCATTAAACGCAGTACAAGCCAAAGGGTGTAGCTGGATCGCTTTTCCTTCGATTAGTTTTGGCTGGAATGCTTGGATTCCCAAACGGTGAAGTGTGGGAGCACGGTTTAATAAAACAGGATGCCCTTTAATCACATTCTCCAAAATATCCCATACAACTGGCTCGCGCTTGTCGATGATTTTTTTGGCAGACTTAACCGTTTTAACGATACCCCTTTCAATGAGCTTTCGAATCACAAATGGCTTATAGAGTTCCGCAGCCATATTTTTAGGCAACCCACATTCGAAGAGTTTCAACTCAGGACCAACAACTATTACAGATCGTGCTGAATAGTCAACACGCTTACCCAGTAAGTTTTGTCGAAAACGTCCTTGTTTTCCTTTAAGAGAATCCGAAAGAGATTTCAACGGACGGTTAGCATCTGATTTTACCGCAGATGACTTTCTTGTGTTGTCAAACAAAGAGTCCACAGACTCTTGAAGCATACGTTTTTCGTTTCGTAAAATCACCTCAGGCGCTTTGATCTCGACCAAACGCTTAAGACGATTATTACGGATAATGACTCTTCTATATAGATCGTTTAAGTCAGACGTGGCGAAACGACCACCGTCAAGTGGTACCAAAGGACGAAGTTCTGGTGGAATGACAGGGATGGTTTTCATAATCATCCACTCTGGTCGGTTTTCTCGATTCTTATTGGCTTCACGGAACGATTCGACAACTTGAAGGCGTTTTAAAGCTTCTGTTTTTCGTTGTTTGGATGTTTCATTGTTGGCTTTGTCGCGCAACTCGTAAGACAATCCGTCCAAGTCAATTCGACTCAACAATTCAATTAAACACTCTGCTCCCATCTTAGCAATAAACTTCTCTGGGTCTGAGTCTTCAAGATATTGATTTTCTATCGGAAGCTTTTCGAGGATATTGAGATACTCCTCTTCGGTTAGGAAGTCCATTTTTTGAACTGGCTCTCCTTCTTCATTGGTCGCGCCACCTGGTTGAATGACTACATATCGCTCATAATAGATAATCATATCGAGCTTCTTTGATGGAAGACCAAGTAGGTAACCAAGCTTGTTGGGAAGTGAACGGAAATACCAAATGTGTGCAACAGGTACAATAAGACTGATGTGACCAACACGATCTCTACGTACTTTTTTCTCTGTAACCTCCACACCACAACGGTCACAAACAATTCCTTTATAACGAATTCGCTTGTACTTTCCACAAGCACATTCAAAATCCTTGACAGGACCAAAAATACGCTCACAAAACAGGCCGTCTCTCTCGGGCTTGTGTGTACGATAATTAATCGTTTCAGGCTTTAAAACCTCACCACGTGATTCTGCAAGAATCGTTTCTGGTGATGAAAGACCAATAGAAATTTTGTTAAAACTGATGGGTTGCTGATTGTCGTTAAATCTTGCCATTGTTTACTAAACGGATTTAATTATTCTTCTAAACGTATATCGAGTCCAAGACCCTTGAGTTCGTGCATCAAAACGTTGAATGATTCTGGCAGCCCAGGTTTTGGCATGGCCTCCCCCTTCACAATCGTTTCGTATGTTTTCGCACGTCCGACCACATCATCTGACTTGACCGTAAGTATTTCTTGCAGTGTACTGGATGCTCCATAGGCCTCGAGTGCCCAAACTTCCATCTCACCAAAACGCTGTCCACCAAACTGCGCCTTTCCACCAAGTGGCTGCTGTGTAATTAATGAGTAGGGGCCTATTGATCGTGAATGCATTTTATCATCCACCATATGACCAAGTTTCAACATATAAATCACGCCAACAGTTGCTGGTTGATCAAAGCGTTCTCCAGTTCCTCCATCGTATAAATAAGTGTGACCAAACTGAGGAATACCAGCTTCCTTCGAGATTTCATCTACTTGATCACTCGATGCACCATCAAAGATCGGAGTTGCAAAGGTTTTGCCTAACTTTTGTCCTGCCCACCCTAAAACAGTTTCATAAATCTGACCGATATTCATTCGGGAAGGTACTCCAAGGGGATTCAGTACAATATCAACTGGCGTTCCATCTTCCAAAAATGGCATGTCTTCTTGGCGTACAATCCGCGCAACAATCCCTTTGTTACCGTGACGACCAGCCATCTTGTCTCCTACCTTTAGCTTACGCTTCTTGGCGATGTAGACTTTTGCCAGTTTTAGTATACCTGCAGGAAGTTCGTCTCCAACCGAAATGGTAAACTTATCACGTCGAAGTGCACCTTGTAAATCATTTTCTTTGATTTTGTAATTGTGCATCAAGTTATTGACCAAGCCGTCAACGTGGCTGTCAACAGTCCACGTGCCACTCACCAAGTGAGCATAGTCGTCAACTGCGTTTAACATCTTTAAGGTAAACTTCTTCCCCTTAGGCAAGACTTCCTCATCTAAGTCATTGAAAACACCTTGACATGTTTTACCATTAAGAAGTGTAAATAACTTCTCAACAAGAAGCGATTTCAACTCTTTAAACTTCACTTCAAACTCATCCTCGAGTTCAAGCAATTCTTGTTTGTCTTGCGTTCGACGTCTTTTATCCTTGACAATACGTGTGAAAAGCTTTTTGTCGATAACCACACCATTAAGAGACGGTGGCGCTTTCAATGACGCATCTTTTACATCCCCTGCCTTATCTCCAAAAATTGCACGTAGTAGCTTTTCTTCTGGAGTAGGATCCGATTCTCCTTTAGGCGTGATTTTTCCAATCAGAATATCACCTGCGTTTACTTCAGCACCAACACGAATCATACCGTTCTCGTCCAAGTCCTTAGTTGCTTCTTCACTAACGTTTGGAATATCGTTTGTCAACTCCTCTTTACCAAGTTTTGTGTCGCGGACTTCCAAAGCATATTCATCAATGTGAATGGATGTAAAAATATCGTCTCGAACCACTTTTTCAGAAATCACAATAGCATCCTCAAAGTTATACCCTTTCCAAGGCATAAAAGCAACTTTCATATTGCGACCAAGTGCAAGCTCGCCGTTTTGTGTGGCATAACCCTCACATAGTACCTGTCCTTTTTCAACGCGATCTCCAACTTGGACAATTGGCTTGAGATTGATGGTAGAACCTTGGTTGGTTTTTCTAAACTTCACCAAAGGATATTCTTTCTCGTCTGACTCAAAACTAATCAAACGATCTTCTTCGCTCGAATTATATTTGATTTTAATGACATTCGCATCAACGTATGTTACCACGCCGTCTGCTTCAGCATTGATCAAAACTCTAGAATCTTTGGCGACCTGACGCTCGAGACCTGTTCCAACTACAGGAACTTCTGGGCGGAGTAGTGGGACAGCCTGACGCATCATGTTTGAGCCCATCAATGCACGGTTTGCATCATCGTGCTCCAAAAATGGAATTAGCGACGCAGAAATCGATGCAATCTGGTTTGGTGCAACATCCATATAATCGACTTGTGATGGCTCAACGACCGGATAATCTGCTTCGGAACGCGCAATCACCTTATCCACATTGATTTTTCCGTCTTTATCTTTAGATACGTGAGCTTGTGCAAATAGCTTTTCTTCCTCTTCCTCAGCGGTAAGATATTGCATTTCACTGAAATCTACGACTCCATCATTGACTTTACGATATGGCGTCTCGATAAAACCAAGATTATTCACTTTTGCAAACACACTTAAAGAAGAAATCAAACCAATATTTGGCCCTTCTGGCGTTTCAATTGGACACATACGACCATAATGTGTATAGTGAACATCTCGCACTTCGAATCCTGCTCTTTCTCTTGAAAGACCACCAGGACCTAAAGCTGAAAGTCGGCGTTTGTGTGTAATCTCAGCAAGTGGATTGGTTTGATCCATGAACTGAGAAAGCTGATTGGTTCCAAAGAAAGAGTTAATCACAGACGACAATGTCTTTGCATTGATCAAATCAATCGGAGTAAAGACCTCATTGTCGCGAACATTCATTCGCTCACGGATGGTACGTGCCATTCTTGAAAGACCGACTCCAAACTGAGATGAAAGCTGCTCACCCACTGTACGAACACGACGGTTTGATAAGTGGTCAATATCATCAATCTCCGATTTGGAATTGATCAACTCAATCAAATACTTAATGATGGTGATGATATCATCTTTGGTCAAAACTTGTTTGTCCATTTCAATATCAAGGCCTAATTTTTTATTCATTCGATAGCGACCAACTTCCCCAAGATTATACCTTTGATCCGAAAAGAAAAGTTTATCGATTATTCCTCGAGCGGTTTCCTCATCAGGTGGTTCAGCGTTACGCAATTGACGATAAATATGCTCAACCGCTTCTTTTTCAGAGTTGGTAGGATCTTTTTGAAGGGTGTTGTGGATAATTGCATAATCCGCTGAAGCGAGATCTTCTTTGTGGAGTAAAACTGTTTTGGCATTGGCCTCCACAATTTGATCGATATGTTCCTTTTCAAGAATGGTGTCTCTGTCGAGAACAATTTCATTTCTCTCGATTGAAACAACCTCACCCGTATCTTCATCTACAAAATCCTCAAACCAAGTGTTGAGAACACGAGCAGCTAGTTTTCTGCCCAATACCTTTTTCAAACCAGCCTTGGATACTTTGATTTCCTCAGCAAGATCAAAAATCTCTAAAATGTCTTTGTCTCTTTCAAATCCGATAGCACGGAAAAGAGTCGTAACAGGTAATTTCTTTTTACGATCGATATAGGCATACATCACACTGTTGATATCTGTTGCAAACTCGATCCATGATCCTTTAAATGGAATTACTCGAGCCGAGTAGAGTTTTGTACCATTTGCATGAAATGACTGGCCAAAGAAAACACCTGGGGATCTATGTAGTTGTGAAACCACAATTCTCTCGGCACCATTAATCACAAAAGTACCACTTGGCGTCATATATGGAATAGTTCCCAAAAACACATCTTGTACAATTGTTTCAAAATCCTCATGCTCGGGATCTGTACAATACAATTTCAAACGCGCTTTTAAAGGTACGCTATAGGTCAGACCACGTTCAATACACTCAATGATGGAGTATCTTGGTGGGTCGACAAAATAGTCGAGAAACTCTAAAACAAACTGGTTCCGGGTATCAGATATCGGAAAATTCTCTTTAAAGGTGTTATAGAGACCTTCGTTATCGCGTTCGTTTGACTTGGTTTCTAGTTGAAAAAAGTCTTGAAAAGATTTGATTTGTATGTCCAGGAAATCAGGGTATTCAGGCGTTTGTATAGCCGAGGAAAAATTGAGTCTTTCAGATGTTGTAGACATGAACAAAAATGTGTTTGATACAAAAATTATTACAGCAATGCTGCTATCGTTTTAAAAAACGACGCTAAGGCCAACGGAAAAATCCGTGGCCTTAGTGATGTTTGTTGGGTAGGGTTTATTTTAACTCTACCTCTGCTCCAGCTTCTTCTAAAGAAGATTTTAGGCCTTCTGCTTCGTCTTTGGCTACGCCCTCTTTGATTGGGCTTGGCGCGTTATCAACCAATTCTTTAGCTTCTTTTAAGCCAAGACCAGTCAATTCCTTAACCAATTTAACGACAGCAAGCTTTGAACCACCAGCAGCTTTGAGAATTACGTCAAATTCTGACTTCTCTTCACCACCAGCGTCACCGCCTCCAGCAGGGCCTGCAGCAACTGCAACCGCAGCAGCAGCTGGCTCAATGCCATACTCTTCTTTTAAAATCTCTGCCAACTCATTCACTTCTTTTACTGTGAGGTTGACCAACTGTTCTGCAAAATCTTTTAAATCTGCCATTTTGAACGTATTTATAATAAAGTTATGTTAACAATTTTATGCTTCCTTTTCAGCAAGCGTTTTTATAATTCCAGCTAGGGTTCCGCCACTTGATTGAAGTGCAGAAACCACATTCTTTGCAGGTGATTGAAGTAGGGTAATGATTTCCCCAATCAGTTCATCCTTTGACTTAATGTTGACAAGTGCCTCTATTTGGTCGTCGCCCAAATAAACAGCTTCTTCGATATAAGCGCCTTTCAAAATCGGACGATCCGATTTTTTACGAAAGTCCTTGATCACTTTTGCAGGTCCGTTTCCTGATTCAGAAAACATCATTGCTGTGTTCCCTTTGAGGACGCCTGTTAGGTGACCAAAATCTTTATCAGAAGCTTCCATGGCTTTCGCCAACAATGTGTTCTTAACAACAGTCAGTTTTACTCCCGCCTTAAAACATGCGCGACGCAGGTTTGAAGTCGTTAGCGCATCCAAATCAGAAACATCAGTTAAATAGATGTTTTGATTTTCTGCTAACTGTGCTGTTAGGTCTTCGATAGCTTGTACTTTCTCTTGTTTCGTCATAATATAGATTTCGCTATCCGTTAAACATTTTTAAATTCCACAGGGATGCTTGGACTCATTGTACTCGACATGGATACACTCTTAATGTATGTCCCTTTTGCACTTGACGGCTTGAGTTTGACCAATGTCTGCATGAGCTCATTGGCATTTCCCAAGATTTTGTCAGCATCAAAAGATACCTTTCCAATGGAGGCATGTACGATGCCTGTTTTGTCGACTTTAAAATCAATCTTACCACCCTTAACGTCGCTAACGGCTTTACCAACATCCATCGTAACGGTTCCCGTTTTCGGATTCGGCATTAAACCACGAGGGCCTAGCACACGACCTAAAGGTCCCAGCTTACCCATAACGCTCGGCATGGTAACGATGACATCAACGTCTGTCCATCCATCTTTGATTTTCTGCAAATATTCATCTAGTCCCACATAATCAGCACCAGCTTCTTTTGCTTCAGCCTCCTTGTCAGGAGTGACCAAAGCCAATACCGAAACTGTTTTACCGGTTCCATGAGGAAGAGTAACTACACCACGTACCATTTGGTCGGCCTTTCGAGGGTCTACACCCAAACGGACAGCCAAGTCAACTGATGCGTCAAACTTGGTGGTCGTTATCTCTTTAACCAACGATGCAGCATCTGCCAAGGAATACAAGCTCGCACGATCAATCTTTGATAGTGCCTCTTTTCTTTTTTTGGAAATTTTTGCCATTGTATTTCAATTGATGGTTAAAAAGGAGCTTGACCTTTTACTGTTAGCCCCATTGATCTAGCGGTTCCCGCAACCATTTTCATGGCTGATTCAACCGTAAATGCATTTAAATCTTGCATTTTGTCTTCAGCAATGTTGCGTACTTGATCCCAAGTTACGCTTGCTACTTTGCTTCGGTTGGGTTCGCCTGATCCTTTTTTAACCTTTGCGGCTTCCAAGAGTTGAACGGCTGCAGGTGGTGTCTTTACAACAAAATCAAATGATTTATCTGCATAGACGGAGATCACGACTGGTAAAACTTTACCAGCTTTATCTTGGGTTCTTGCATTAAACTGTTTGCAAAACTCCATGATGTTCACTCCTGCGGCACCTAAAGCGGGTCCAACCGGTGGCGACGGATTCGCAGCACCTCCCCTAACTTGTAGCTTTACTACTTTACTTACTTCTTTTGCCATTGTTTAAACGTATTGACCTCGCCGCATGGAAGCTGCTTTGAAATCGGGTAATTGTAACACTTATTAAATTTTCTCTACTTGCATGTATGAAAGTTCTAGCGGAGTCTTTCGACCAAATATTTTAACCATCACTTCCAACTTGCGTTTTTCTTCATTAATCTTTTCAATCGTACCATTAAAACCATTAAAAGGTCCATCAATAACCTTGACCGTTTCTGATAAAGTAAATGGAATCACGACGTTATCGGACTGAACCGCCAACTCATCGACTTTTCCGAGCATTCGATTGACCTCAGAACTACGAAGTGGAACTGGCTCACCACCTTTGGTTTCTCCCAAAAATCCAATTACATTTGTGATGGAACGAATCACGTGAGGAACTTCACCAGACAAATTGGCCTTGACCATGATGTAACCTGGAAAAAACACACGCTCTTTATTGATTTTTTTGCCTTTGCGGATTTGGATCACTTTTTCTGTTGGTACAAGAACGTCCTCCACAAAACTTGAAAGACCATGTCTCTCAATTTCAGACTCTATATAATTCTTAATTTTATTTTCCTGGCCACTTACTGCCCGAACAACATACCACTTTTTAAGATCTGTTTCTGTCATCGTTGCAATTATGAAATAAGTTGAAAATAAAATTTTACAACACGGGAAAGAACTGTATCAGCACCCCATATGGCGAGCGAAAAGAGGATTGAAAACACAATAACAACTGTTGTCAGTCGTTGTAATTCGGACCAAGATGTCCAAGTCACATGTTTCTTAAGCTCCTCAAATGAGTCTTTCACATATTGAATCATAGCAATACTTACAATTTGCACGGGTTGAGAGGCTCGAACTCCCGACACCTGGTTTTGGAGACCAGTGCTCTACCAACTGAGCTAAACCCGTCTCTGTTGGTGTTCGCGCTCCTGTACCTCACTTGTCGAAGTCCGATACACCTTAATAAATTTGTTACAAAAGGTGTCATGCATCTGCATGACACCTTGTATAATGAACGTATAATAAATTTAGTCTAGGATCTCTGTTACCTGACCAGCTCCTACTGTACGACCACCTTCACGAATCGCAAATCGCAAACCAACGCTTAAAGCGATCGGTTGGATCAAATCTACCTCGATCGTGAGGTTGTCACCAGGCATTACCATTTCAACTCCGCTAGGAAGGTTGATATTACCAGTAACATCTGTAGTACGAACATAAAACTGAGGACGGTAATTGTTGTGGAATGGCGTATGACGTCCACCCTCTTCTTTTTTCAGAATGTAAACCTCAGCTTTGAACTTGGCATGTGGAGTAACTGAACCTGGCTTACAAATAACCATACCTCTTTTGATATCTGTTTTCTCGATACCACGTAGAAGGATTCCAACGTTGTCACCCGCTTCACCGCGATCTAATATTTTTCGGAACATCTCAACACCAGTAATGGTTGAATCTAACTTTTCAGCTCCCATACCGATAATATCAACGCCGTCACCAGTGTTTGCAACACCTGTTTCGATTCGACCAGTTGCTACTGTACCACGTCCTGTAATTGAAAATACATCTTCGATTGGCATTAAGAAGTCTTTATCGACATCACGCTTTGGCAATTCGATCCAGTTGTCGACTTCTTCCATCAATTTCATGACAGAGTCAACCCACTTTTGCTCACCATTTAAGGCACCAAGAGCAGATCCAAGAACAACAGGACCATTGTCACCATCATAGTCATAAAAACTCAACAATTCACGAACTTCCATTTCAACAAGCTCAAGGAGCTCCTCGTCGTTAACCATGTCAGCTTTGTTTAGGAATACAACAATACGTGGCACTCCAACCTGACGTCCAAGAAGGATGTGCTCGCGTGTTTGTGGCATCGGGCCATCTGTCGCAGCAACCACAAGAATTGCACCATCCATCTGTGCAGCACCAGTTACCATGTTTTTCACATAGTCGGCGTGACCAGGACAGTCAACGTGTGCATAGTGACGGTTTGCCGTTTGATATTCAACGTGTGAGGTATTGATCGTAATTCCTCTTTCTTTTTCCTCAGGTGCGTTGTCAATTTGGTCAAAGCTTCGCGCCTCTGAATAACCAGCGTCAGCTAATACTTTCGTGATTGCAGCCGTAAGGGTTGTTTTTCCGTGGTCAACGTGCCCAATCGTACCAATATTTAGGTGGGGTTTCGACCGATCAAAAGTTTCCTTTGCCATAATGTATTTCGTTTATGCTTTTAAAATGAGCGCAAATATAATTATTTATTCTTAACAAACCTTGTTGGGATGTTAAAAATTTTGGATTTATCAGCAAAAGAGATTTAATCAACTTTTCTACTGCCAAAAATAGATACTAAAAATGGTGAATCACAGCCGGGGATTTTAGGACAATAATGAACTTAAATTTGCGGAATTATAAGTGATAAAAATAAGACTGTACCGAGAATTATTCCGCCTCCATATATGAAAGTGTTTTTTAAAATCCACGTTAAATCTTTGAGTTCTTTTTCGTGTTTTATAATCTTACCATTATTATCAAAAACAATAACTCTATTGCTCTTCAAAGATTTTTTATAGTCATAAACCCAAGTTTCGACTCCGCCACTAATAGAGATATCTGTAGGTTCACCATACAGTTGTTTAACCGTTTGTTTTGGGTTTATATCCGCAGAAAAAAGCTGCTGATTAACTATTGGAGAGCAAGACACAATTAGTAAAGCAGAAAACAGAAAAAGAAGTTTCTTCA
>PBNJ01000024.1 GCA_002723075.1 Flavobacteriaceae bacterium
AAACAAAACAAAGAAGAATAGGGCAGTCATTGGAAAATGGTATAAAATCAAGCTGAATAGTAAAACCGTAGCGATGTAAACCAAAAAACGTTGTGATTTTGTACGCATGAAGCTTATGCTTTGCAATAAACTCAAATCGTTTGCTCCATGAAGAATTCCGAGAGTTAAAACACCAAAAATGGCCAAATAATCGATTGCTAACGAAGTTGTTATAAAACTGACAATCATGCAAGAAATCGTTACATATACTCTGATATCATTAAGTTTTTGAATGATTTTTTGCAGGGTGTTTATAATTATCATTAAAAAATTTATTTAAATATAGTTGAATTGTTTAATTTTTTTTAGATTTGTCTAAACAATAATTTTAAAAGAACTATGACTAATTTATTTTATATTATAAACGATCATGGCGGAATGAGCCTTGAAGAATTCACTTTCTTTATTGGTACAATGGCCCTTATGGGTGCATCTGCATTCTTTTTCTTGTCTTTAAGTCAATTTGATAAGAAGTGGAGAAATTCAGTTTTAATTTCTGGTCTTATTACTTTCATCGCTGCTGTACACTACTATTACATGCGAGGAGAGCTAGGTCCGGATGGGTCGGCAGGAGATATTACATCAATTCGATATATTGATTGGATACTAACAGTTCCACTGATGTGTGTTGAATTCTATCTTCTCCTCAAAGTAGCAGGAGCGACAACAAAGCACTTACGTGACTTAATTGTTTTGTCCCTGATCATGCTTATCACTGGTTATGTTGGTGAGGCTGGAATGGGTAATGCTGCTTTGTACGGATTCTTTAGTGGTGTAGCATATTTTGCAATTGTCTACATGATTAAATTTGGTGATCTTGCGAAACTTGCTAAATCTGCTGGAGGTTCAGTAGAAAAAGCTCACAACACCTTATTCTGGTTTGTACTTGTAGGTTGGGCAATCTACCCATTAGGGTATATGATTGGAACTGCAGATGGCCAATGGTATTCGTTTATGGCTAATGTTGGTCTTGACATGAATGTCGTGTACAACATTGGTGATGCGATTAATAAAATTGGATTTGGTTTAGTTGTTTATGCAGCTGCTGTTAAGGAGACAAAATAATCAATTAACTAACTATATTAAATTAGAAAAAACCACCTTCGGGTGGTTTTTTTACATCTGCTTGGGACATTCAATCCCGAGAATTCCCATACCCGATTGAATTACAATACCGACTTGGCTAGCTAGCCGCAATCGAAATTGACGTGTGTGTTCATCATCAGACAAAATCACAACTTTTTGATAATAGGAGTTAAAGCGTTTAACCAATTCATAAACATAATTTGCAATCAGCGCTGGGCTGTACTGCTCTGCAGCATTTTTAATGGTTTGAGGATATAACTCTAGCCACTTCAATAACTCTTTCTCTTTTTGATCTAAAACTATTTCCATGGAAATATTACCCTTTAAATCATTCGATTGCTTTATGATTGATTGAATGCGGGCATAGGCATATTGAATAAAAGGACCTGTATTTCCGTTAAAATCAACTGATTCTTTTGGGTTGAAAAGAATGCGTTTGGTTGGGTCTACCTTTAAAATGTAGTATTTCAAGGCACCGATACCAATCTGATGATATAGATCGATTTTCTCTTGTTCGTCCAATCCGTCGAGTTTTCCAAGAGAAGATGCAATGTTCTGCGCTGTATCGCGCATCTCTTGCATCAAACCATCTGCATCAACTACCGTACCCTCTCGACTCTTCATTTTACCAGAAGGCAAGTCAACCATTCCATAACTTAAGTGATGAAGTTGTGAAGCCCAATCGTAGCCCAATTTATTAAGAATCAAAAACAGAACCTTAAAATGATAATCCTGCTCGTTGCCAACTGTGTAAACCATCCCGTTCATATCAGGGTGATCTTTATATCGCAACAATGCAGTACCAAGATCCTGTGTGATATAAACAGATGTACCATCTGCACGAAGGACGAGTTTTTCATCTAATCCCTCATCGCTTAAATCACACCAAACGGAACCATCATCTTTTTGGAAGAAAATACCAGAAGACAATCCTTGATCAACGATATCTTTCCCTAATAAATAGGTGTCACTTTCGTAATAATATGAGTCGAAGGATACCCCAAGATCTTGATAAGTCTTGGCAAAGCCATCATAAACCCATCCATTCATTTTGGACCATAATGCACGAATATTTTCATCTCCTGATTCCCATCCTCGTAGCATTTCTTGTGCTTCTAATTGGATCGGAACTCGAGTTTTTGCTTCTTCCTCATGTATTCCAGAATCAATCAACTCGGCGAGCTGATTTTTGTACATTGTATCAAATGCAACATAATATCGCCCAACCAGCGCATCTCCTTTTTCACCTGTCATTTCAGGAGTTTCGCCATTACCAATGGCTTTCCATGCGACCATTGATTTACAAATATGGATACCCCGGTCGTTAATAATTTGCGTTTTGTGAACTTGGTATCCTGCAGAAGAGAGCAACTGGGATAAGGACGCTCCCAACAAATTATTTCGAATATGTCCGAGGTGTAAGGGTTTGTTGGTATTGGGAGAAGAGTACTCAACCAATATCTTTTTGCTATCGGCAGTTACTGGCTGAATTCCAAAGTTTTCTGGGTGTTGTATATCTGATAAAAACTGAAGGTAATAGAGGTCATCAATGATTAAATTTAAAAAACCTTGAATCACGTGATAGGCCTTGATTTCCTCGATCCGGTTTTGTAAGTATGTTCCTAGCGAATTGGCCAAATCAGCGGGTTTTGATTTTATAAAGCGAAGAAGAGGAAAAACAACAACCGTTAAATCACCATCATGGTCTTTTTTTGTGGGCTGTATCTCCACAGCATCGATTCGCGTGCCGTGCTGATCTATTGCAAACTTTTGAACATTTTGTTGGATTTTATCTACCAATCGCATGAGCTCTATTTGTTTGCAAAGATAAGTTCTTTTGATTTGAGTTTAGTTTACCTTTGCAATCATGTTATTGAATGTTTCCTATAACGATCCCAATCAAGAGCAAACCATAACTAATTTGGTTGGCAAACCATTTAGCTTACGAGATCGGATTAAATTTTCGGGGGTTGGTTCTCCCAAGCTTCATATCGTTAGCAGCAGTCCCAAAATTGCGAACTTACTTTTACTTGATAACAACCTCGATGTTTGTAATATCGAAATCCGACCCAAAGGCATCATTCTTCGATTTCGAAGTCTACTCGAAACCTATGCACTGGTGATTCCTTTTTACAAACTCAGTGTGTTTAAAGGAGCATCTACCTCCTACACAATTCACTCTGACGGACAAAAAATCGAGCTTCAAGCTAGTAGGGGCGCAACCAAGTTTTTTTCAAAGATTATGGGGCTTAAAGCCCGTTATATGGAAAACCCTACGTAAACAACTCTGCCATCATACAACGTGCACTACCACCGCCTAAGCGTTCGATTGTTGGTAAGGGAGAATGAAGCATTGTGAGATTAGATGAAAATTCCTCTTTTTGAGAATCCGTCAGCGCAAAATAGGCCGTAGAACTCATCGCAAGCAAACGATTACCACTTGCTGATTGCAGCTCCAAAACATTTCCTGCGAATTGATGAATTTGGTCTTCCGTTAACTCTATGATTTTTTTTTCTGATTTTTCCAAACTACGAATCAGAACATTTCGCTCATTGGTATCATCAACAGAGTCTAAGCAGACCAAAGCAAAGTCAAGACCCACACTCATCATCACATTGGTGTGATAAATCGGTTTCCGTTGTCCATTGACTGACTGTAAAGATGAAAACACCACGGCGGAGTATCCCATTTTTTGACAAAACATATCGATTAAAATCGGGTTGGTTCGCTCCGAACGTGCGCAATAAGCAATCTTGTTTACGCGATCCAATACCATACTTCCTGTTCCTTCTAAAAATACATTTGATGAAATATGTGAAGTGAAATCTAGCTTTTTTGTAAAAAAAAGCCCCTTTGACTCCAAGAATTTGATTGGTGCATTGCTTATTTCCATTTGACGGTTGACAGCATACATTGGATAGGTAACCAATGTCAGTGGATTGTGAAAAGAAACCCAATTGTTTGGAAATAGAGCGTCTGGTGTCTGTGGCTCTTCAGGATCTTGCCAAACATAAACCTTAACTGCATGAGAGCGAAGTTCATCAACAAAATCATCAAACTCCTGCTGCGCCTTAGCAGTCGTGGAACGCTGACTTTCATCTGTTTGATTTTGAAAATAATTATTTCTAGCCGTTTGTTCATTGGTGTAGAAACAACTTGGTCGAATCATCAACAGCTGGTCAGTGGTTTGCATATTCATGCTTTTCGAATTAGGGGAAGTGTTGAGCAGCGAAACAAGCCGCCTTGTTTAGATATTTGATCATATGGAACCCTTTCAACTTCGATTCCTTTCCTAGTCAGCCACTTGTTGATTGCTGTAAAGGAAGGGTCTGAAATGACCAGATCAGGACGAATACTCAAAAGGTTGGATTGCATTTCAAACATACTTTGCCTATCGCTGACAAAAATGTTATCTGAACCAAAATGATTTTCGATCCACTTAACTTCTTCTTTATGCATAAACCCCTCAGGGCATACAATAGCAAGGTCATTTCCAATGGGCTGAAAGCAACAATCGAGATGGAGAGTATTGGCATAAGGGTCGTCATTGGACTTAGTGAGCTCAAAGCCAATGATAGTTTTTTGAGGAAACTGATTTGACAAATACGTCAACGCTTTCACATTAGTTCTTGCTGTTACATAGTCTGCGTAGTCTGGCTGATCGTAAAACCCGACAAATAAGTATTCGTTATGAACAATTACATCACCACCTTCTACATGAACATCTTCAGGAATTTTATGGATATTTTCTTTAGGAATTTGTGCAAGAATATGTTGAATCGCATCGATTTCTTTATCACGAGCGGGCAGAATGTTTGATATGAATAAGCGATCCTCAACGATAAAAGCGATATCACGACTAAAAATCTGATTGCAATTATTGACAATTTCAGGGCGCAAGACCTCAACGCCATGTTTTTTTAAAACATTCTCCATAAAATCGAGTTGATCAATCAGATCTTGTTCTTCGGGGTATGTTCCTTTTGCAATATGTAAGCGAGATTTTGGGTCGTAGGCCTCTTGATACTTGGGGATCGGTCCACTTTGGTCAGCTACACCTAGCAATACATATTGCAGCTGGTTTGTTTCGTTGCTGACTGATGGAACAAGCATATCATATTTTTATCTATTATCAATTGGTACAAAAGGACGCAGCAGCTCTCCGGTATAAACTTGACGTGGGCGTCCAATCGGTTCTTTTTGCTTTCGCATTTCGCGCCATTGTGCAATCCATCCTGGTAAGCGCCCTAAAGCAAACATGACAGTGTACATTTCAACAGGAATACCCATAGCTCGATAAATGATACCAGAGTAAAAATCAACATTTGGGTAGAGCTTTCGACTCACAAAATAATCGTCTTCGAGAGCCGCTTGTTCAAGTTTTTTTGCGATATCCAATACAGGATCAACTACGCCTAAATCGTTGAGAACCTCGTCTGCTGTCTTTTTGATGATTCGAGCTCGTGGATCAAAGTTTTTGTACACGCGATGTCCAAATCCCATAAGGCGAAAAGCGTCTGACTTGTCCTTGGCCTTATCGATATACTTCTGAACATCCCCATCATCATTCTTGATGTCCTCAAGCATTTCAACTACTGCTTGGTTTGCGCCACCATGAAGCGGCCCCCACAAGGCAGAAATCCCTGCTGCTACTGAAGCAAACAACCCAGCATGAGATGACCCAACAATTCGGACTGTTGAGGTTGAGCAGTTTTGCTCATGGTCTGCATGAAGTATGAGTAATTTAGTCAGGGCATTGTCAATAACTGGGTTAGCTACATATTCTTTATTGGGTTTGCGGAACATCATGCGGGCAATGTTTTCCACATAACCAAGTGCATAGTCCCCATATTTCAGAGGCAACCCCATTCGTTTGCGATACACCCAAGAGACAAGAATCGGAAGCTTACCCATGATTCGAACTATTGCATTGTAGATTTGATCATCTGCATCGACATCAACTGAGCTCGGATTAAAAGCAGTAAGTCCGCTGGTTAGTGATGATAGAACGCCCATAGGGTGGGCACTTTTTGGAAAGCTCTCCAATATTTTTTTAAGATCTTCATCGACATATGACTCTTCTTTAATGTCGTGCAAGAACCGATCATGTTGTTCTTGAGTGGGTAATTCTCCAAAAATCAGAAGGTAAGCAACTTCTAAAAAGTTGGCTTTTTCAGCCAATTCATCAATTCCAAAGCCGCGGTAACGCAGTACGCCCTCCTCGCCATCTAAAAAAGTAATCTTACTCTCGCATGACCCTGTATTTTTAAATCCTGGATCAAGTGTGATTAATCCCAATTGTTGGCGTAAGGATTTCACGTCAATAGCGTATTCACCCTCACTTCCTTTTACAACAGGAAGTTCAATTTGTTTTCCATTAAATTCAATCTTGGCTTTTGAAGACATTTGCTAGCTTTGTCTTGCAAAAATACAATAGGATTAGCAAAAAAGCGAAGAGTTGACTAAATATCCGCTAGTTAAAAACCTTAAACGCTTTTTCTTGAGGAAAATAAGCAACATTAGCAAGCTGCTCTTCGATTCGCAGTAGCTGATTGTACTTTGCCATACGGTCACTTCGTGACGCTGATCCTGTTTTGATTTGACCGGAATTGAGGGCTACCGCAAGATCTGCAATGGTATTGTCTTCTGTTTCACCGCTTCGGTGGGACATGACAGAAGTATAACCAGCGCGGTGAGCCATATCAACTGCTGCTATTGTTTCAGAAAGGGTTCCGATTTGATTGACTTTGATCAAAATTGAATTTGCAATGTTCCGATCAATCCCTTTTGACAAACGATTGACATTGGTCACAAATAAGTCGTCTCCGACAAGCTGAACATTGTCTCCAATTTGTTCGGTGAGATACTTCCAACCCTCCCAATCATTTTCATCCATACCATCTTCAATCGACACGATCGGGTATTTGGAGGACAGCTCCGCAAGATAATCAGCTTGCTCTTTTGGTGTTCTTATCTTGCCCTGATTTCCTTCAAATTTGGTGTAGTCGTATTTGCCATCGACAAAGAATTCAGCAGCAGCGCAATCAAGAGCAATTCGCACCTCTTCACCAGGTTGATAACCCGCATTTTGAATTGCTAATAATATGGTGTCAAGCGCATCTTCAGTGCCATCAAGTGCGGGAGCAAATCCACCTTCATCGCCAACAGCGGTACTTAGATTTCGCTGATGCAATACTTTTTTGAGATGGTGAAAAATTTCGGTTCCCATTCGAAGTGCATCCGAAAAGGAGTTTGCCTTAATTGGCATAACCATGAATTCTTGGAAAGCAATGGGAGCATCAGAATGTGAACCGCCATTGATAATATTCATCATAGGTACAGGAAGGGTATTTGCATTTGTTCCACCGATATAACGATAAAGCGGCATCCCCAACTCATTTGCAGCTGCTTTGGCAATCGCCAAAGAAACACCTAAGATTGCATTTGCTCCAAGTTTTGACTTGTTTGTTGTTCCATCAAGTTCGATCATAAGTTGATCCAAATCCTCTTGTTCAAAAACGGAATTTCCAATCAACTCTTTTGCAATAATCGCATTTACATTTCTTACTGCTTGCAGAACACCTTTCCCCATAAAAGCATCACCCCCGTCTCTCAGTTCAACAGCTTCATGTTCTCCGGTTGAAGCCCCAGAGGGAACCGCAGCTCTACCGAGAACTCCGTTTTCTGTAGTCACATCAACCTCAACAGTAGGGTTTCCACGGGAATCAAAGATTTGTCTTGCGTGGATGTCAATAATAATACTCATAGTTTATTTTTTTGGTCTAGAATAAGTTGGATAAATTGATCGAAAAGGTAGGATGAATCGTGCGGGCCTGGGCTTGCCTCTGGATGATACTGCACAGAAAAGCAAGGTTTTCCTTTTACTCGAATACCAGCGACGGTATCATCATTTAAATGAAGATGCGTGATAGATACATTATCATTTTTTTCAGTTGCATCACGGTCAATGGCAAAGCCGTGGTTTTGGGATGTAATTTCTCCTTTTCCTGTTTCAAGGTTTAATATCGGATGATTGATTCCACGGTGTCCATTGCGCATTTTATACGTTGGTATGCCTTGTGAAAGGGCAATAATTTGATGTCCTAGACAAATCCCAAAAAGGGGTTTGTTTTCAGAAAGAATTTGTTTTGCAACTTCAATTGGACCAGTCAATGGTTCAGGGTCTCCAGGACCATTCGATAGAAAGTATCCATCTGGGTTCCATGCAGACATGGTATCAAAATCCGTATCATATGGAAACACCTTAACATACGCATTACGAGAAACAAAATTTCGTAAAATATTCGTTTTAATTCCCAGGTCTAAAGCAGCAATTTTGATTGGACCAGAAGGGTCTCCTTCATAATAAGGCTCATCAGTGGAGACTTTTGATGCCAATTCAAGTCCCTTCATTGATGGTACTTTCTGTAATTTTTTTTGCAAGCTATCCATCGCATCAACTTCTGTTGAAATCAATGCATTCATGGCACCATGATCTCGAATATAGCTCACCAATGCCCGTGTATCCACATCGGAGATGGCAACCAATTTTTGTTTCTCAAAAAACTCTAAAAGAGATTTATCAGCAGCAGGACGCGAATGTTCAAAGTTGAAATTTTTACAGATCAGTCCAGCAATTTGAATTTGAGCAGACTCTACCTCCTCATCATTCACGCCATAATTGCCGATATGCGCATTGGTGGTAACCATAAGTTGACCATAATAAGAAGGGTCAGTAAAAATTTCTTGATAACCAGTCATTCCAGTGTTAAAGCACACCTCACCAGTTGCGGTACCGCCAATACCAACGGATTTTCCAAAAAAAACAGTTCCATCTTCGAGCAAAATAAATGCTTTAGGACGCATACTGTACTTACTCATCTTGATTTTTAGTTGGTACAAAAATAGCACAAAAAAAAGGATAAACACAATGGTCTATCCCTATTAGTTATTAAGAAAATCTTGAAGATTTACACAATACTATTCTGACTTTTCTTCTTTTGAATCTTCTTGATTTTCATCAGCTTCAGAAACGGTTTCTGAGGGATCTTCAGTAACTTCTTCAGTTGCCGGCTCTGCGGCTTTCGTCTCCTCTTCTGATTCCTCTTGAGCTGGCGTCTCCTCCACTGCGACTTCTTCTGTTTCAGGTGCAGCGACTTCTTCAGTTACTTCTTCAACAACGTCTTCTGCTATATCAGCTTCAGAAGCAGCTGGTGCTGTTTCTACTTTTTTCTTACCGCCGCGTCGACGTGAGCGCTTTTTGGTGGGCTTTTCAGTAACATAGGTGTCATTAAAGTCAACAAGCTCGATCAAAGCCATTGAAGCGTTATCTCCAAGACGACTTCCTACTTTGATGATCCGCGTGTATCCACCGGGACGATCCGCCACCTTTTCAGCAATGCCGCGAAAAAGTTCGCTTACCGCATATTTGTTGCGCAAAGCCGAAAAAACAACTCTACGATTGTGGGTCGTGTCACTTTTGGCCTTAGTGATTAGTGGTTCGACAAACTTTTTAAGCGCTTTGGCTTTTGCAACAGTGGTGTTGATACGCTTGTGCTCGATCAAAGAGGATGCCATATTGGCCATCATCGCTTTTCGATGAGAGGCTGTTCTACCCAGATGTGCAATCTTTTTTCCGTGTCTCATAATACGATTCTTTACAAGGGCTTAATCCTTGTCTAATTTGTATTTACTTAAGTCCATTCCGAAGTTAAGTCCCTTTGAAACAACCAGGTCTTCGAGTTCTGTTAATGACTTCTTTCCAAAGTTTCTAAACTTCATCAAATCGGATTTGTTGAAAGAAACTAAATCTCCAAGGGTATCAACTTCAGCAGCTTTCAAACAATTTAACGCACGAACTGAAAGGTCCATATCAATAAGTTTTGTTTTCAATAACTGACGCATGTGTAGAGACTCCTCGTCATATACTTCAGCTTGCGCAATTTCATCTGCCTCTAAAGTGATACGTTCATCAGAGAAAAGCATAAAGTGGTGAATCAAAGTCTTGGCAGCTTCCGTTAAAGCATCCTTCGGGTGAATAGAACCGTCGGTAGCGATTTCGAAAACAAGTTTTTCATAATCTGTTTTCTGCTCAACTCGGAAGTTCTCAATACTGTATTTCACGTTTTTGATTGGTGTGTAAACAGAATCGATAGCAATGGTTCCAATGGGTGCTGTCGCTTTTTTATTTTCTTCAGCTGGCACATACCCTCTACCTTTATCGATTGTGAATTCAAAGTTGAGATTAACACTCTTGTCCATATTGCAAATCACCAGGTCTGGGTTGAGAACTTGAAAACCAGAGATAAACTTCTGTAAATCTCCAGCTGTTAGTTTTTCTTGATTGGAAAGTGCAACACTTACTGTCTCATCATCTATTGCATCGATTTGCTGCTTTAAGCGGACTTGCTTAAAGTTTAAAATCATTTCGGTGACGTCTTCAACGATTCCAGGAAGAGTTGAAAATTCGTGATCAACTTGATTGATACGCAAAGAAGTAATGGCAAATCCCTCAAGAGAGGATAACATCACTCGGCGCAACGCGTTACCAATTGTTAATCCGTAACCGGGCTCAAGAGGTCGAAATTCGAAAATCCCCTCAAACTCTGTGGATTCAATCATTATTACTTTGTCGGGCTTTTGAAAATTAAATAATGCCATTCTAAATTATTTTGAATAAAGTTCTACAATCAATTGTTCTTTTATGTTTTCTGTGATTTGCTCACGTGATGGTACAGAGACCAAGGTTCCCTCAAGAGTGGCTTCATTCCATGAAAGCCATTCCTGAACCGCACTAGATTGAGCAACTGAACGTTCCACAACCTCAAGTGATTTTGATTTTTCACGCACACCTACAACATCACCTTCTTTGATATGAGTTGAAGGGATGTTATTCACAGAACCATTTAGGGTGATATGGCGATGGTTCACCAATTGGCGCGCTGCACTTCTAGTGGGCGCAATCCCCAATCGATAAACAATATTATCTAAACGAGATTCACACAATTGAAGCAATACCTCACCTGTTACACCTTTGCTTCGGCTCGCACGATCAAATAGATTTCTAAATTGACGCTCCAAAATCCCATACGTGAATTTTGCTTTTTGTTTCTCCATAAGCTGAATTGCGTATTCAGACTTCTTGGGGCGACGGCGGTTGTTTCCGTGTTGCCCTGGTGGATAGTTTCTTTTTTCAAAAGCTTTGTCCTCGCCGAAAATCGCTTCACCAAACTTTCGGGCTATTTTTGTTTTTGGACCAGTATATCTTGCCATAGTTTTATTTTAGTTGAAGGGGAATGAGAATTAAGGTCTATCCTTCGTCAAACTAATTCCCTTCTTTTAATTTTTACACTCTTCTTCTTTTCGGTGGTCTACATCCGTTGTGAGGAAGTGGGGTAACATCAACGATTTCCGTTACCTCAATCCCCAAATTATGAATGGTTCGAATGGCAGATTCTCGACCATTTCCGGGACCTTTCACAAATACTTTTACTTTACGCAAACCTGCTTCTAACGCAACTTTACCGGCATCCTCAGCAGCAAGTTGAGCAGCGTAAGGTGTGTTTTTCTTCGAACCTCTAAAACCCATTTTACCAGCAGACGACCAAGAAATCACCTCTCCTTTGGTATTGGTTAGAGATATAATAATGTTGTTGAAGGAAGCCGTAACATGTGCTTCTCCAAATGATTCAACAACAACTTTTCGTTTTTTAGAACTCGTCTTCGCCATAAATCAATGATTATTTGGTTACTTTCTTTTTGTTTGCAACAGTTTTTCGTTTTCCTTTACGTGTTCTAGAGTTATTTTTAGTTCTCTGCCCACGGAGAGGAAGCCCAATTCGATGGCGAATGCCTCTGAATGAACCGATATCCATCAATCGCTTGATGCTCATCTGAATTTCCGAACGAAGTTCTCCTTCAATCGTATATGCTGAAACCGCTTCACGAATTCTTCCGATTTCGTCGTCATTCCAATCCGAAACTTTTTTGTCTACATCCACCCCAGCTTTTTCTAAAATCTGCTGTGCTCTACTTTTACCTACACCGAAAATGTAAGTCAAGGCGATTTCACCTCGTTTTTGTTTTGGAATATCTACTCCTGAAATTCTTGCCATAATTACCCTTGCCTTTGTTTGAATCGTGGATTCTTTTTGTTAATGACATATAAGCGACCCTTTCGACGTACAATCTTACAGTCTGCGCTTCTTTGCTTTAATGATGCTCTAACTTTCATAAACTAGTATCTATATGTAATCCGCGCCTTTGTCAAGTCGTACGGACTCATTTCAAGTTTTACTTTATCTCCTGGCAACAACTTGATATAATGCATACGCATTTTACCAGAGATGTGTGCCGTAACAACGTGACCATTTTCTAGCTCCACCCGAAACATGGCATTGGATAAAGCCTCAATAATCTGTCCGTCTTGCTCTATAGCTGGTTGTTTCGCCATGATTATCCTTTTCTTTTCGTTCCCGTTGTCATCAATCCGTCATAATGACGGTTAAGCAAGTACGCATTGACTTGCTGAATCGTATCGATAGCAACTCCAACCATAATCAGTAATGAAGTTCCCCCGTAAAAGAGTGCCCATCCTTGCTGCAATCCCAACAATTGGTATGCAACAGCTGGCAATACAGCGATTGCTGCTAAAAACAACGACCCTGGAAAAGTGATATGCGACATCACACGATCCAAAAAGTCAGCCGTTTCTCCACCAGGACGTATTCCAGGAACAAATCCTCCATTTCGTTTTAGATCATCAGCCATCTTATTGGTAGGAACTGTAATCGCAGTGTAGAAATAAGTAAACACTATGATTAAAATTCCAAAGAGAACATTGTACCAAAGACCAAAGATGTCAGAGAAGGATGCCTGCATCCATTGACCGACAGCGTTGTTGCCAATTGCTTGTCCAAGGTATGCTGGTGCAAACATAATCGCTTGCGCAAAGATAATTGGCATAACGCCTGATGCGTTGAGTTTTAATGGAATATATTGACGTGCACTTCCTTGATTTTTTGCATATCCTCCAGCTGCTGTACGACGAGCATATTGAACTGGAATTTGACGAACTGCCAAAACCAAAAGCACACATAGGCCATTGACAATTATCCAAATCACCAACTCGACTAGTATCATGATCAGACCACCATTGTTTTCAGTTACTCTAGAAACAAATTCTTGCACAAAGGACAATGGCATTGTAGCGATAATACCAACGGTAATCAGTAAAGAAATTCCATTTCCAATTCCCTTATCAGTAATTTTTTCACCCAGCCACATCGCGAATATGGTTCCTGTTACCAATATGATTACCGAGGTAATAATAAAGGTAGGTCCTTTACCAAGCAAGAAAGCAGAGTCTGGAACCCCAAGCGCACCCAATCCATAGAGATAAGCCGGTGCTTGAACAACACAAATCGCGATGGTCAACCAACGTGTTATCTGATTTATTGTTCTGCGGCCACTTTCGCCTTCTTTTTGTAATTTCTGAAGATAAGGAACGGCGATTCCCATCAATTGAACAACAATAGAAGCAGAAATATAGGGCATAATTCCCAAGGCAAATATAGAAGCATTGGCAAATGCACCTCCAGTAAAGGCATTTAAAATCCCCAAAAGCCCACCTCCATCAGTACGATTGGCGAGCTCGGAAAGTTGAACCGAATCAATTCCCGGAAGAACAACCTGTGCACCCACACGATAGACAAGTAACAAGCCCAAAGTGAGGCCCACTCGGTTTCTCAACTCTTCAATTTTCCAAATATTCTTTATTGCTTCTAAAAATTGTCTCATAATCAATTAAGCATCTATCGCTTCTCCACCTGCCGCTTCTATAGCAGCTTTAGCGGAAGCTGTGAATTTATGTGCTGTTATTTTCAATGGTACTGACAGTGTACCGCGACCTAAAATTTTAACCAAATCGTTTTTTCCTGCCAGTCGCAATCCAACAAATTGAGCAAGAGAAATCTCTTTTTTAACTTTTTTAGCATCTACCAACTGCTGTAGGGTATCGAGGTTAATCCCTTGATACTCCTTTCGATTGATGTTGGTAAATCCAAACTTCGGAACACGACGTTGCAAAGGCATCTGACCTCCTTCAAATCCGATCTTTTTGGAATAACCAGAACGAGATTTGGCTCCCTTGTGACCACGAGTTGCTGTTCCACCAGACCCCGATCCTTGTCCACGACCCAGTCTTTTGTTTCCAGACTTTACAGCTCCCTTAGCGGGTTTTAAATTTCCTAATTCCATGACTTACAGTTGTTCTACAGAAACAAGGTGTTTCACTTTATCTATCATTCCAAGCACAGCAGCAGAATCATCGTGCTCAACAGAGTGACCAATGTTTTTCAATCCCAATGCCTTAAGCGTTCGCTTTTGGTTTTCAGGACGCTTGATGTAACTGCGTGTTTGTGTTACTTTAATTTTTCCCATGTCTTTATCCATTATAAACTTTATCAAGAGAAATACCACGTTGTTTGGCGATCAAGTTTGCGTTACGCAACTGTAGAAGCGCATCAAAGGTTGCCTTAACAACATTGTGAGGGTTGGATGATCCTTGAGACTTAGAGAGTACGTCATGTACCCCAACTGCCTCCAGTACTGCACGAACAGCACCACCAGCGATTACTCCCGTACCCGTAGATGCAGGTTGTAAATATACGCGAGCACCACCAAATTTTCCTTTTTGTTCGTGTGGAAGCGTTCCTTTGTGAATCGGAATGCGAACTAGATTTTTCTTTGCATCTTCAACCGCTTTTGCGATTGCTTCGCTAACCTCCTTAGATTTTCCCAGTCCATGTCCGACAACTCCGTTTTCATCGCCTACAACAACAATCGCAGAAAATCCAAAAGCACGACCACCCTTGGTTACTTTTGTCACACGCTGAACACCAACGAGGCGATCTTTAAGATCCAGACCACTTGGTTTGACAAATTCTATATTTTTATAGTTTTGATACATACTTCAATTAAAATTTTAATCCTCCCTCGCGAGCACCTTCTGCAAGCGATTTAACACGGCCGTGATACAGATATCCACCACGGTCAAATCGAATCGTAGTCACACCAGCAGCCAACGCTTTCTCAGCAATCAGCTTTCCAACCAAACCAGCTTTTTCGGTTTTCGATGACCCTTTACCAGTCAAATCTTTATCCCGAGATGATGCAGCAGCCAGAGTTTCACCAGTTTCATCATTGATGATTTGTGCATAAATCTCCTTATTACTTCTAAAAACAGACATGCGTGGTTGATCAGACGAGCCAGAAACGGTTGCCTTAAATCGACGTTTGATGCGAAATCTTCGTTGTGTTTTCGATTGTTTCATACCTTTTTAATTACGCAGATTTACCTGCTTTTCTACGAATTTGTTCACCAACAAACTTGACTCCTTTACCTTTGTAAGGCTCTGGCTTGCGGAAAGAGCGAATCTTTGCAACCACAGCACCTAACAATTGCTTGTCATGTGAAGTCAACTTGACAATTGGATTTTTACCTTTCTCAGAAATCGTTTCCACTTTCACTTCGCTAGGAATCTCAAAAACAATATTGTGAGAAAACCCTAGAGCAAGATCTAATTTTTGTCCTTGATTCGAAGCACGATATCCAACCCCGACAAGTTCCAATTCTTTAGTAAAGCCTTTTGAAACCCCTTCTACCATATTATTGACCAAAGCGCGATACAAGCCGTGTTTTGCTTTATGCGGCTTGGCTTCAGAGGGTCTGCTTACTGTCAGAACAGTATCTTCTTGTGTGAATGTAACTGTGTCATATGGCTGACTCAATTCACCAAATTTCCCTTTGACGGTAATTTGGTCAGTTTGAATATCAACGACCACACCATCTGGAATTGTTATCGGATTGTTTCCTACTCGTGACATTTGTACTTATTTACTGTTCTTTTAATATACGTAGCAGAGTACTTCTCCCCCTACATTTTCTTTTTTTGCTTGTTTTCCAGTCATGACTCCATGTGATGTAGACATGATGGCAATACCAAGTCCATTGAGCACACGCGGAATATCGACAGAGCCAGTGTACTTACGAAGTCCCGGCGTGCTAGCGCGTTGTAGCTTTTTGATGACAGGATCTTTCGTGATTGAATCATATTTTAATGCAATCTTTATCGTCCCCTGAGCGCTTTCATTTTCATGCTTATAGCTAAGAATGTAGCCCTGATCAAAAAGGATTTTGGTAATCTCTAATTTCAGCTTTGATGCGGGAACTTCAACAACACGATGTCCTGCGCTATTGGCATTTCTGATACGTGTTAAAAAATCTGCTATTGGATCTGTGTTCATACTTATTTTTTTACCAACTGGCTTTTCTTACGCCAGGGATTAAACCTTTATTTGCCATTTCGCGAAACATCACTCGTGAAATTCCGAATTGACGCATATATCCTTTTGGACGTCCAGTCAATTTACAACGATTGTGCATACGCACAGGCGATGAGTTTTTCGGAAGTTTTTGCAAAGCTTCGTAATCCCCAGCTTCAAGCAATGCCTTTCGCTTGGCAGCATATTTCGCATTGAGTTTTGCACGTTTGACCTCGCGGGCCTTCATCGATTCTTTAGCCATATTAATTGTTTTTGAAAGGCAAGCCCAAATGAGCTAATAGTGATTTTGCTTCTTTATCTGTTTCAGCAGACGTCACAAAAGTGATGTCCATTCCGGCAATTTTAGCGACTTTATCAATGTCGATTTCTGGGAAAATAATTTGCTCAGTAACCCCGAGATTGTAGTTTCCTCGTCCATCAAAACCACTGGCTTTGATTCCTTGAAAATCACGAACTCGTGGAAGTGCAGAAGTAACCAACCTGTCTAAAAATTCGTACATGCGGTCTCCGCGCAATGTCACGCGGGCACCAATTGGCATCCCTTTTCGTAACTTAAAGTTGGAAACGTCTTTTTTGGAGAGTGTTGCAACTGCTTTTTGACCTGAAATTAAGGTCAATTCTTCAATCGCATGCTCTACCAATTTTTTATCTGCAACAGCAGCTCCAACCCCTCGACTGATTACAATCTTTTGGAGTTTGGGAACTTCCATGAGGTTACGATAACTAAATTCTTCAGTCATCGCACCAACAACTCGCTGTTTATATTCTTCTTTTAGTCTAGGTACCATTAGATTACTTCTTTTGTTTTTCGTGAAATCCGCTCCTTAGTATCTCCATTCATTTGGTATCCTACGCGTGTAGTTTCACCGTCAGTCGTCAGCAGCGATAGGTTAGAGATATGAATTGCTGCTTCTTTTTCTACAATTCCACCTTGTGGGTTTTGTGCGTTGGGCTTGGTGTGACGTTTCACCAAATTGACACCTTCTACTATTGCCTTGTCTTTATCAGTGACAAACTTCAGAATCTTACCTTCAGACCCTTTGTGGTCACCAGCAATGACTCGAACTGTATCTCCCGTTTTAATTTTTATTTTTTTCATACCTATATACTTATAAAACCTCAGGTGCTAAGGATATAATTTTCATAAATTTCTTATCTCGCAATTCACGAGCAACAGGCCCAAAAACACGAGTACCACGCATCTCACCACTCGGATCGAGCAGCACACAAGCATTCTCATCAAAACGAATGTATGATCCATCAGGACGACGAATTTCTTTTTTGGTTCGTACGACAACAGCAGTTGATACTTGCCCCTTTTTTACCGTACCATTTGGGGTGGAGTCTTTAACTGTAACGACAATTTTATCTCCAATAGAAGCGTATCTGCGCTTGGTTCCTCCTAGAACACGGATTGTGAGTACCTCCTTGGCACCTGTGTTATCCGCAACTTTAAGTCTCGATTCTTGTTGTACCATTATTTTGCTCTTTCAATAATTTCCACCAGTCTCCAACATTTAGAGGCACTGAGTGGGCGGGTTTCCATTATACGAACCGTATCACCAATGTTACAGTCGTTTTTCTCGTCATGAGCTACGTACTTTTTTGTTTTCAAAACAAACTTCCCATACATCGGGTGTTTTACACGCTTGACCTCGCTAACAACAATTGACTTTTGCATTTTGTTGCTGGTCACCACACCAATTCGCTCTTTTCTTAAATTTCTTGTCTCCATAATCAATTAGGCCTCTTGCGTTTTACGTCGATTTAATTCTGTTTGCAATCTTGCGATGATTCTTCGCTGCGAACGCAATTGCAAGGGATTCTCCAAATTAGAAAGTGCATGCGTAAACTTTGCTTCTTTATAGCTTTTCTGCAGTTGAGCCAACTTGTCTTGCAGCTCATCCAATGTCATGGTATTGACTTCTTTTTGCTTCATCATTCTACTATTAAGCGTCGTAATCACGCGCAATTACAAATTTCGTTTTCACAGGTAATTTTTGAGATGCCAAACGCAATGCTTCCTTAGCAACATCGATTGGCACTCCTGAAATCTCAAATAATATACGTCCAGGCTTTACCACAGCAACATAGTGATCCAAAGCACCTTTTCCCTTACCCATTCGGACCTCTAAGGGTTTTTTGGTGATGGGCTTATCTGGGAAAATCTTGATCCATAGCTGCCCTTCTCTCTTCATATAACGAGTTGCTGCGATACGTGCAGCTTCGATCTGTCGGGAGGTGACGAACACAGAGTCCAGCGCTTTAACGCCAAACATTCCGTTTGACAGTCGGTGTCCGCGCTGTGAGAGGCCTTTCATGCGGCCTTTCTGCATTTTTCTATATTTAGTTTTTTTAGGTGATAACATAATGCTTTACTTTCTTCTTCGACCTCCTCGGCCAGAACGTTTATCATTCTTACCTTTAGAAGCGTTTAAACTCATACCAACAAGTGGAGATAGCTCTCGCTTTCCGTATACTTCGCCTTTCATGATCCATACCTTGATTCCTATTCGACCATAGGTAGTTCGTGCTTCAACCAAAGCATAATCGATATCAGCGCGAAAGGTAGATAATGGAATTCGTCCATCTTTATAGCTTTCGGAACGAGCCATCTCGGCGCCGTTCAACCGACCTGAGATTTGAACTTTTATTCCCTCTGCATTCATGCGCATGGAAGCAGCAATGGCCATCTTAATGGCACGGCGATAAGAAATTCGACTTTCTATTTGACGTGCAATACTCGCGGCAACAAGCTGGGCTTCGAGTTCAGGGCGTTTGATCTCAAAAATATTCAATTGAACTTCTTTCCCTGTGATTTTCTTTAGCTCCTCTTTTAAACGGTCAACCTCAGACCCACCTTTACCGATGATAATCCCAGGACGAGCCGTTGTAATTGTTACAGTAACAAGCTTAAGTGTTCTTTCAATAAAAATTCGAGAAACACTTGCCTTAGCAAGGCGAGCATGTACATAGCGACGGATTTTATCGTCTTCAGACAACTTGTCACCATAGTCTCTACCACCATACCAGTTGGACTCCCATCCGCGGATGATTCCTATTCGATTCCCAATTGGATTTGTTTTTTGTCCCATAGTCCTTAATTAGCTTTGAGCGTTATCTTGAGCTCCTAACACCAGTGTAACATGGTTTGAGCGTTTACGAATTCGATGCGCACGACCCTGAGGAGCCGGACGTAATCTTTTAAGCATACGTGCACTATCCACACGAATTTCTTTCACAAACAAGCCGGCTTTTTCTACATCACCGTCTTCATTTTTAGCTTGCCAGTTGGCTACTGCTGATAACAACAGCTTTTCCAATCGAACTGATGATTCTTTTGGGCTGAATCGGAGAACCGATAGGGCCTTATCAACACCTTCACCACGAATCAAGTCTGCCATGAGACGCATCTTACGTGGAGATGTTGGGCAGTTGTTAAGCTTAGCAAATGCAACGTGTTTGCGTGCTTCTTTCAACTCTTCTGCGGATTTGCGTTTACGAACTCCCATAGTTATTTCTTACCTTTATTTTTTGCACCTGCATGGCCTCTAAAATTACGCGTGGGTGAAAATTCACCCAGTTTGTGACCAACCATGTTTTCTGTGATATACACAGGAATAAATTGCTTACCATTGTGAACAGCTATTGTTTGACCAACAAAATCTGGTGTAATCATCGATGCACGTGACCATGTTTTAATGACGTTCTTTTTACCAGAATCAAGGTTTGCTTGTAGCTTTTTTATCAAGCTATAGTGTACGTAAGGTCCTTTTTTTAGTGATCTAGCCATGCTTATTTTCTTCTACGTTCAACAATATACCGGTTGGATGCTTTTGTTTTATTTCTTGTACGGTACCCTTTAGCAGGAATTCCGTTTTTAGATCTAGGATGTCCTCCAGAAGCACGGCCTTCACCACCACCCATTGGGTGATCGACAGGGTTCATAGCAACTGGACGGGTACGTGGGCGTCTACCTAGCCAACGTGTCCGACCTGCTTTACCTGAAACAAGTAACTGATGATCGGAGTTAGAAACTGCTCCAATTGTAGCCATACAAGTTGTGAGAATCAAGCGGGTTTCACCAGATGGAAGTTTGATCGTTGCAAACTTTCCTTCACGAGCCATTAGCTGTGCAAATGATCCAGCGCTTCTCGCGATTGCAGCACCTTTTCCTGGATGAAGCTCAATACAGGAGATAATTGTACCAAGTGGAATATTGGCGAGTGCCATTGCATTTCCAATTTCTGGAGCAACTTTCTCACCTGAAACGACCTTTTGGCCTACTTGCAATCCGTTTTGCGCAATCATGTATCTCTTTTCACCGTCTTTAAACTGAGTCAAGGCGATAAAAGCAGATCGATTCGGATCGTACTCTATGCTCAATACCTCTGCAGGGCTATCAAAACGATTACGCTTGAAGTCAATGATACGGTAGCGTCTTTTGTGACCTCCACCACGATAGCGAACAGTCATTCGACCGCTATTGTTACGACCACCTGAACGTTTTTTCGGAGCAAGCAAGCTTTTCTCCGGCTTATCAGTGGTGATGGCGTCGTATCCATTGACCACTCTACCGCGCTGTCCAGGAGTTATAGGTTTAAGTTTTCTAACTGACATCCTATTTGATTATAAATTACTATAAAAATCGATTTGATCCCCTTCCGCAACCTGTACTATCGCACGTTTGGTTGCATTGGTTTTCCCGTGCTGAATCCCGGTTTTTGTATAGCGTGTTCTGCGCTCTGGACCGTAAATCAACGTTCGTACTTTGTCAACAGTCACACCATAAGTGGCCTCAACTGCTTTTTTGATCTCTACTTTATTGGCTTTTGGATCTACCAAAAACGTGTAGCGATTTCTCAACTCGCTTTCGCTGGTTGTTTTTTCTGTTACGACAGGTTTTATCAATACACTCATGAGTTCTTTATTTTGTATTCAGATTAGAATTGATAGAATTCACAGCGCTTTCTGCCAAAATCAAATGCTGCGCATTGACAATTTTATAGGTACTGAGCTCTGCATCTGTAACAACCTCAGCACGTTGTAAATTACGAGCTGACATATATACGTTTTTGGATGCTGATCCTAGCACCAACAAAGACTTCTTATCAGAGACCCCAAGAGCATCCAGTACTGCTGTAAACGACTTTGTCTTTGGCGTATCAAAATCAAAATCCTCAACAACAGTTAAAGATTTGTTTTTGGCTTTCAAACTCAGAGCAGACTTACGCGCCAATCGCTTGACATTCTTGTTTACTTTCTGATCGTATGAACGAACTCGTGGACCAAACACGCGTCCACCACTACGAAACAATGGATTTTTTAAACTTCCCGCTCGGGCAGTACCAGTCCCTTTTTGCTTTTTGATTTTACGGGTGCTCCCCTTAATCTCGGCTCGTTCTTTAGTTTTGTGTGTTCCCTGTCGCTGATGTGCTAGATATTGTTTCACATCCAAATACAGAGCATGCTCGTTTGGATCGACTCCAAATACATCTTTAGACAAGTCAACTTGTCTCCCTGTATCTTTTCCTTTTTGATCTACTACTGATACTTTCATCACTTCGAGATTAGGATATAACTGTTTTTGTGTCCGGGAACGCATCCCTTGACAACTAATAAATTTTTCTCAGGCACAACCTTCAAAACACGAAGGTTTTGAACGGTTACTCTTTCGTTGCCCATACGACCTGCCATTCGCATTCCTTTGAATACACGAGCTGGGTATGATGCCGCACCAATTGATCCAGGGGCACGCAAACGATTGTGCTGACCGTGAGTGGCTTGACCAACACCACTAAAGCCGTGGCGCTTGACAACTCCCTGAAAACCTTTCCCCTTAGAGGTTCCAGTAATGTCAACAAACTCGCCTTCAGCAAATAGATCTACTCCTATTGTGTCTCCGAGTTTGTGGTCAGATTCAAAGCCTTTAAACTCAACCAGTTTTCGCTTGGTCGAGGTATTCGCTTTTTTGAAATGTCCTTCTGCGGCTTTGTTACTGTTTTTGGCTGATTTTTCATCGAATCCAAGTTGTAATGCATCATAACCATCCGAATCTTGTGTACGTACTTGCGTAACAACACATGGTCCAGCTTGGATGACCGTACATGGCAAGTTTTTGCCATTCTCGTCAAAGATGCTCGTCATGCCGATTTTTTTTCCAATTAACCCTGACATATTGGTTTATTTAGTTTTTCTCATAAATGAGAATCTCATTATACTTTAATTTCAACTTCTACTCCACTCGGTAGCTCTAATTTCATCAACGCATCAATCGTTTTAGAAGACGAACTGTAGATATCCAACAACCGCTTGTATGAGCTCAACTGGAACTGTTCGCGAGACTTCTTGTTCACGTGAGGTGAACGCAACACAGTAAATATCTTTTTGTGTGTTGGAAGTGGGATGGGTCCTGTGACCACAGCTCCTGTTGTCTTTACGGTCTTTACGATCTTGTCAGCCGACTTATCGACTAGATTATAATCGTAGGATTTGAGCTTAATTCTAATTTTCTGACTCATCGTTTCTAATTCTTTATCCGACTGTTGCGGAAATTACTTCTTCTGAAATATTTTTTGGTGTCTCTGCATAGTGAGAAAACTCCATCGTTGATGTTGCACGACCAGATGACAATGTTCGCAATGAGGTAACATACCCAAACATTTCTGAAAGCGGCACGATTGCCTTAACGACTTTTGATCCTGCTCGATCATCCATACTATTAACTTGTCCTCGGCGGCGATTGAGATCCCCAACAATGTCACCCATGTTTTCTTCAGGGGTCAATACCTCAAGTTTCATCATTGGTTCCATAATGACTGCGCCAGCTGCCCTGGCGGCTTCTTTATAGCCAATCTTGGCAGCCAACTCAAATGATAAAGAATCAGAATCAACGGGGTGAAAGGAACCATCTTTCAAAGTTACTTTCATCGCATCGACCTCAAATCCCGCCAATGGACCATTTTGCATGGCGTCCTTAAATCCTTTTTCTACAGATGGAATATATTCTCTTGGAACGTTACCACCTTTGATTTCATTGACAAATTCGAGTCCTTGCTTTCCTTCTTCTGCAGGTTCTAAAGTAAATACGATATCGGCAAACTTTCCACGTCCACCTGTTTGCTTTTTGTAAACCTCTCGGTGATCGGCTAGCTGGGTAATTGCTTCTTTATACTCAACCTGTGGCTGACCTTGGTTGACGTCAACTTTGAATTCGCGACGTAAACGGTCAACAATGATATCTAGGTGGAGCTCACCCATACCACTAATAATGGTTTGGCCTGATGCCTCGTCAGTTTTTACTTGGAAGGTTGGGTCTTCCTCAGCAAGCTTACCAAGTGCCATACCCAATTTGTCGACATCAGACTTGGTTTTTGGCTCAACCGCGATACCAATTACTGGATCAGGAAAGTCCATACTTTCCAAAATGATTGGATGTTTTTCAGCACATAGGGTATCTCCTGTTTTGATATCCTTAAATCCGACTGCAGCACCAATGTCTCCAGCTTCGATAAACTCAATTGCATTTTGCTTATTGGCATGCATTTGATAAATACGCGAAATTCGTTCTTTATTTCCAGATCGCGTATTCAATACGTAAGAGCCCGCATCTAAACGACCAGAATAAGCTCTAAAAAATGCCAATCGGCCAACATAAGGATCTGTTGCAATTTTAAATGCCAAAGCTGAAAATGGATCAGAAACCATTGGCTTTCTCGAAATGATCTCATCCGAATCAGGGTTAGTACCCTCAATGGCCTCTTTGTCTTCAGGAGAAGGCAAATAACGACAAACCGCATCGAGCAGAAACTGAACGCCTTTGTTTTTAAAGGCAGATCCACAAATCATTGGGATAATACTCATGTCCTGCGTAGCTGCTCGAAGTGCATTGTGTACCTCATCTTCGGAAATACTATCAGGATCTTCGAAATATTTTTCTAGAAGGTTTTCGTCATATTCAGCAACGGCTTCAATCAGCTCGCCACGAAATTTTTCAACTTCATCCTTCATGTCTTCAGGGATATCAACCACATCAAAAGTGGCACCCATGTTTTCTTCATGCCAAATGATAGCGCGGTTTTTTACCAAATCGACACAACCTTTAAAATTATCTTCATCGCCAATTGGCAATACAATGGGTACAGCATTGGATTTGAGCATTTCACGTACTTGCGTACAAACATTTAAGAAGTTTGCACCCTGTCGATCCATCTTATTGACAAATCCCATTCTTGGAACCTTGTAATTGTCGGCCAAACGCCAGTTTGTTTCAGACTGTGGCTCAACGCCGTCTACGGCTGAAAATAAAAACACGAGTCCATCCAGAACTCGTAGTGATCGGTTAACTTCAACGGTAAAGTCTACGTGTCCAGGCGTGTCAATAATATTGAAGTGATAGCCTCTTGCTCCATCGATTGGCTTCCCTTGTTCGGTAGGAAAAGTCCACTCACATGTGGTTGCAGCAGAGGTGATGGTAATTCCACGCTCTTGTTCTTGCTCCATCCAGTCCATGGTAGCAGCTCCGTCGTGTACTTCACCAATTTTGTGACTCACACCAGTGTAATAGAGAATTCGCTCTGTCGTTGTTGTTTTACCAGCATCGATGTGAGCAGCAATTCCAATGTTTCGTGTGTATTTAAGATCTCTTGACATTATAATATATGTTAAAACCTAAAGTGAGAGAATGCTTTGTTGGCTTCAGCCATTTTGTGTGTGTCAACACGTTTTTTGACAGCTGCACCTTCTTCTTTTGAAGCGGCGAGAATTTCGGCAGCGAGTTTTTGAGCCATTGATTTTTCATTGCGTTTTCGTGCAAATGAAATCAACCACTTCATCGCTGTAGATATTTTACGGTCTGGACGGATGGGATTTGGGATTTGAAATGTTGCCCCACCAATTCGACGACTTCGTACCTCGACGTGTGGCATCACATTGGTCAAAGCTTCTTTCCAAACTTCGAGCGCTGACTTTTCATCGTCTTGTTTCTTTTCGTTGACGATGTCAATAGCGTCATAAAAGATTTTAAATGCAATTGATTTTTTACCGCTCCACATTAGATTATTTACAAATCTCGTGACCAGTTGGTCATTGAAGCGCGGGTCTGGTAACAATGGGCGTTTTTTCGCCGATCTCTTTCTCATGTCTCTAAATTGAGTGGTTCAAGCAAGCTTGAACGTCATTGTTTAACTAAAACTTTTTATTTTTTGGGTCGCTTGGCACCGTATTTCGAACGTCGTTGTAGGCGCCCCTCAACGCCTGCAGTGTCTAGAGCTCCACGAACAATGTGGTAGCGAACACCAGGTAAATCTTTAACACGACCACCACGAACAAGAACAATTGAGTGTTCTTGTAAGTTATGTCCCTCACCAGGAATGTAGGCGTTCACTTCATTTCCATTGGTCAAGCGAACACGAGCTACTTTGCGCATCGCTGAGTTCGGCTTTTTCGGAGTGGTTGTGTAGACCCGAGTACATACCCCGCGTCTTTGTGGGCATGAATCAAGAGCTGCAGATTTACTCTTTTTTGAGAGATCTGTTCTTCCTTTACGAACAAGTTGCGAAATTGTTGGCATACTTTAAATTAATTTCTTCCCTTATTTTTAGGGCTGCAAATGTAGTGTTAAATTTTTTACATCCAAAAAAAACAAGCTAAATTGCGCCCAATTTTAAGTTTTATGAAAAAAAAATCAATATATAATAGATCTATGGGCGTAAAAATCTGGAAAAGAAATACCATTCTATCAGTTTCATTAATTATTATTTTTATAAACATATCAGCTCCAATTTTTGGACAGGTTGAATCATTTAATTTGTCACTGATGAATGATACAGATTTACAACAGATGTTAAGTAAAATTAATTCATCTGAAAAGATTGATGATTATGATGGATCGCCTTATTTATTTAAAAATGAAAAAAAGGGCAGTATAGTTATTGGAGAAATGAAAAGTGTATCTGTTAATGCAACATTTAACCTTAATTTTCTTAATATGAAGTTTTTTATATATGAAGAAGGTGATGTTTATTTGCTTGATTCAAGTGAAGTCACATCGTTTGATGTAGGTGATTTTACATACATAAGAAATGATGATAATCAATTTGTCAAAATTATTTTCAAAGACGAAAATATTACTCTTTTTGAAAAATACTATTTAGAAATTAAAGACCAACCTTATGTTGTTGGTTATGAAAAACCAAGCAACAATTTAATAAATATAAAAAAATCTGTATTAATTAACATTAATGGAAATTCAATCCCTTTTAAACCAAAATTGAAATTTTTGCAATCAATATTCGATTCGAACATTAGCGATTTAAAAAAATTCATAAAGCAGAATTCTTTGAAGCTTAGAAATCACCAAGATTTGAAATTAATTTTTGGGCAATTCAAAATTAATTGAAACGTATTTTTGTTTTATTAACAATTTTTTAACACATTTGTACTTACACAAATATTAAATAACAATGAAAATAACTAATTATACTATATTATTGGTGACGTTTTTACTATCATCAACAGTACTTATAGCGCAAAATAATGTAAGTGGTTTGGTTACATCTGAGGAAGGTATTCCTCTTTCAGGAGCAACTATTCTAAATACATCTACAAACGACGCAGTTGTTGCTGATTTTGATGGTAACTACACTATAAGTGCCTCATCTGGTGATGTTGTATCTTACAGCTATGTTGGATATGAATCACAGGAGGTAAAAATTGGATCTAATTTTTCAATCGATATCCAACTTGTATCTTCAACTGAGTTGGACGAAGTAGTTGTTTTAGGTTTTGAAAAGAAAACTCGATCTGAGATTACTGCTGCAGTATCCACAATCAACACACAAGAATTAACAAATCTAAACACATCAACCTCCATTTCTAATATGCTACAAGGTAAAGCAGCAGGTGTACAGGTAGTTGCTACTAACGGTAAACCGGGTTCTGGTGCTTATGTTCGCATCCGTGGAATTGGTTCAATAACAGCTGGTAGTGCACCTCTATTCATAATTGATGGTGTGCAAGCCCCTGGGACCCAAAATCTAAACCCTTTTGATATTGAGTCTGTTTCAGTACTTAAAGATGCTGCATCCTCTGCAATTTATGGTTCGAGAGCTGCTAATGGTGTTATTATTATAACAACAAAACGTGGTAAAAAGAATAAAAGAGCTACTGTGGAGTTTACTTCAAGATTTGGTTACACATCACAGACTGAAGAACACGGCTTTAGGATGATGACTAGTTCTGAAAAGCTTCAATATGAGAGAGAGTTAGGTTTACTTGGATATGTACCCGCACAAGCTCAATTAGGATACACTTCTAGTTTAAATGAGTACAACAGACTAGCTGCAATCAACTTTAACTGGAAAGATGCTCTTCTTAGAGACGGCGAGGTTGTCACTAACCAAATTTCTGTTACTGGTGGAGAAGAAAACTTTCAGTACTATCTAAGTGTAAGTGAAGATAGAAATGAAGGAATTATTGATCAGGTTACTGGATTTCAACGTCAATCGGCTAGGTTAAATGTAGATTATCAAGCTAAGGATTGGTTAAACATTGGTGTTAATGTATCTGTTGCCGACACAAAATCTGATGAGCCAAGAGATAGATATAATCTGCAAAGCCCTATATACGCTGCATACACCACCTTACCATACGAAACTGAGTATGTTAGAGACAACAACGGTGATCTTGTTTTAGACGAAAATGGTCAAAAGCAGTATAATTTCGTTGGATTTGGTTGGAGTATTACTGAGGCGCTTGCCAATAACCCAGAATTTGAGGGTAACACAACGTTGTTAGCAAATATAAACTTAGAATCTACGATTACAGACAAATTGACTAATACCACTAACTTTGGTATTAACAACCAAAAATTTAGAAGAGAATATTATTACAAACCTGGTTCTAGATTAGATGATTTCGTAGGTGATGCTAATGCACCTGGTGGAAAAACTGACAATGGTTCTTTTTTCACAGACTACAATATTAGTAATGTATTGAAATACAAAAACAGTATCGGAGATCATAATTTTTCGGTTTCTGGTTTATTTGAGTTCAATAAAATTAGCTCAAGGACGTATAGTTTGGAGAGTATTGGTTTTGCATCTGGTGACCTTTCAGTACAAAGTGTAGCTGCTGAAGCAACAGACGCAAGCACAGACCTGTTTGAGAGAACTCTTTTATCCTATGGAGGTTTCTTGGATTATAACTTTGATGGTAAATATTTATTTACAAGTTCATTGAGATATGACCAAGCTTCAGTATTTGGAAAAGAAAATAGAGGTGGAACCTTTTGGTCTACAAGTGCTGCATGGAACATTGCAAGAGAAGACTTTATGCAAGGCCTTCCTTTTGACGATTTAAAGTTAAGAGCTTCAGCTGGTGTAAGTGGTAACCAAGCAGGTATCGGTTACTATGAGTCTTTAGCTGTTATCGGGTTTGGTAGTTTTAATTCTCAATCAACTGCTGCACCAACTGATAATGGTAATCCAAAATTAAAATTTGAGGAAAATTACACTTATGATATTGGTCTTGAGTTTACGATGTTCAATGATAGACTTAGAGGTGCAATTGATTACTACAAAAAAGTGACTTCTGACTTACTACTTGACAGACCTCTTCTATCTTTGGGTGGTGAGCCAGACGGTAGTATACTAAGTAACGTTGGTGAAATGGTAAATAAAGGAGTTGAAATTGAGTTAGATTATGATGTACTCAGATCTGACGACCTATATGTAAATGTATCAGCTACATTTGGAACTGTTGACAACGAAGTAACTAAATTAGTACCTTCTGCCTCTTATCCTGAAGGCGCTGAAATTGACTGGGGAAGTGGTGTATACATTAAACCAGGCGAAGAGTATGCTACATTTAAACTTGTACGTTGGGCTGGAGTTAATCCCGCTAATGGTCAACCCCTTTGGTACGATAAAGATGGTAATATAACCGCAACTTATTCAACTGATGATGAGGTTTATCTTTCAGGAAAGTCACCTTTAGCCGACATGGATGGTGGTTTAAATCTATTTGCAAGCTATAAAGGATTTGATTTATCAGCAGATTTCTATGGCAAAGCAGGTGGGTATAGTATTTCGTATAACACCAGAGATATTCTTGATCCAGCTAACATAAGTGATAACATGGCTGTTGAAGCATTTAATTACTGGAAAAGACCTGGTGATGTTAATGTTCAACCATCAGCACAATACACTGATGCTTCTGAAACTTCTACTAGATATTTGTACAAAACTGATTACATCAGATTACGTAACCTTAACTTTGGATACACAATTCCAAGTTCAATAGTAGAATCTTCTGGTTTAGAAAATGTTAGAGTTTATTTGACTGGACAAAATTTATGGACATATGCCCCTCATTATGTTGGGCTAGATCCAGAAGTAGGTGTCGGAGTTGGAGAATCTAGCGACGGTGAATTTGGTACTTTTTCAATTTTTGGTATTCCAATTTTGAAAAGTTTACAATTTGGAATAGATATTAAATTTTAATTAGACAAAAAATGAAAAAATCAATTTATTTATTTGGAATCTTATTTTCGATAGCATTCAGCTTCACTTCTTGTGAGGATGAACTCGATCAGTTACCTAACAATGCTTTTGCACCTGAAAGTTTTTACAAAACAAGTCAAGACTTTGAATTTGCAACTCGTGCATTATATTCCGGATTATTTTCTGGATCATACTATGGTGGCTCGTTTTTGAGCAGACCAGATATTGTGACTGACAATGTTATTGTAGCTCAAGAGGGAAGAAAATCAAATTTATCTTTCTATGAATGGAGATACAAGGCAAACTCTGCATGGAACATGATGGGATCTGCTTATGTAGTCATTAACAGAGCAAACCAGATTATTGATAAAGCTGGAAATCTCCCTGATGGCGATGCAAAGAACAACTTTTTAGGTGAAGCGCATGCAGTCAGAGCCTTGGCTCACTTTGACCTATTGAGAGTGTACTCTAAAGTTTCAGATGGATCATCACTAGGAATGCCATATGTTACTGTTTTAGATCCAACGTATGAGGCCCCTCGCCCTACTGTTGCCGAAACTCTATCGAGTATTATTTCAGATTTAAATGATGCAGAACCTTTAATTGGTAGTGGAGATACAAAATCTAGGTTTACCAAAGATGGTGTTAACGCGTTACTCTCAAGGGTTCATCTTTACAACAAAGATTATGCTGCTGCTATTGCTGCCGCAAATAAAGTTACAACTGAAATTGCGTCACGTGCAACTTTTCCACAAGTTTGGACTGACTCATCTGCTGATGGTGTAATTCTTAAACTCGACCAGAATGCGTCTATCGATGATATTGGTGTAGGGATTGAATGGAGTCAGTCATCATCTTCTGGAATTATACCAGAATATGTTTGGTCTTATGAATTTGCTTCTTCTTTGTCTGCAAGCGATATAAGACTTACAGCATACAATGACAACATACCTGACTCTAAAGGGAATTTATACAATGCGATTATCAAAATGTATGGTGAAGCTGGCCAACAAAATGGATCAGTTGATGCTAAAGTTCTAAGAGCAGCGGAAGTTGCTTTGAACAAGGCTGAAGCAATGTATTTTACTGGTGATGAGGCAGGTGCTCTTGCTGAATTGGATAAGCTTCGTGTCAAAAGATACGACCCATTTACATCTGGAGGTGAAACTGGACAAGCTCTTATAGAAGCTATTCAATATGAGAGAAGAGTAGAGTTAGCAGCTGAAGGTCACAGGCTTTTTGATCTAAGAAGGTGGGGATTGGGAGTATCCAGGTCTGAAACAGAAGGTGAATTTTTTGATGGTACAGGTACCCCAGCAATTCAAACTGCAAGATCTCTATCAGCTGGTGATTACAGAATGGTGTTTCCTATTCCTCAAAGCGAGATTAATATATACACTTCCTTTCAACAAAACCCTGATTACTAATAACAATAATAATTATGAACAACATAAAATTAATTTTAGCTCTTTTCATTACAACTGCCTTGGTGGTTAGTTGCGATGAAGAAGACTATAGAGATGCTTACACTGGAGGCGAAGTAATATATTTTGAAAACTCTACTGCCAATTTCTTTGTAAAAAGCAATACATCAACTGTTGATATTAAAGTAATTTCAACCTTTAAATCTTCAAATGATCGAACTTTTGAAGTTGAAATTGACTCTGAAAATTCAACTTCAAGTGGAGATGCGTCACTTGCTAATAATTCATTTACTATTCCTGCGAATAGCTATGAAGGTACGATTACCCTTAATGGTAATTTCGATAACGCAGTTGAAGATGGTACTGAACTGGTTTTAAAACTAAAAACTGGTGCTAGTGCTGTTGACAATATGTCACCAACTGGAACTACAATTACCGTTAATGTTTACAAACTTTGTGAATCAAACCTCGCTGGTGAATACGTAATGACTACCGTTTTTGGATATCATGACTTTTTACCAGATTTTAATCCAAGCATAATTTCTGTTGAGCTTGTAGCTCTTACAGAAAATACCTATGAGATCGTTGGGGATTTTACAGGTGGATTATGGGGTGATTTATATGCAAGTGCATATGGTACTTCGGCAAGATCTGTTTCAATTTCAGACATATGCAACAATATCTCCTGGGATCAGGAAGCTTCAGACCAATTTGGAGGAAACATTGTATATGGAGATTCTGCGAGTTATTATGACCCTGCAACAGGAAACATAATTATTTCATGGACTTGTACTGGATATGGAGAAACTGGAGTTTCTACTTACACACCTAAAAATTAATATAAATGAAAAATTTATTTTACACTATTATATCGGCTCTTTTCATTTTCAGTTTTGCAAGTTGTGAGCCTGACACTGGAGATGAGTCATACATGGAAAACCGTGAAACGATTGCTGGGTTTACAGCTTCATCAGCAACTATTTTTGCCACTGCTGAAGGCACAAACAGCTACAGCCTTTCTGTTGCAATATCAAAACAATCATCTTCAGATGTAAGTTTTGATATTAGTATGTCTGATAGTTCAACTGCTGCCGCAGATGACTATACTATGTCAGCAAGTTCTGTAACAGTAAAAGCTGGTGAACTATCTGGTTCAGTAGATATAGTTGCAAATTTTGATAATGCATCTTTTGATGGTAAAACTTTAGTGCTTGATTTAGCAGCATCTGCTGGCGTATTTGTAGGTACCGTAGGTACAATATCAATCGATATTATTAAATCTTGTCCAATCCCAGATGCATTGCCTGCATCATTTTCAGCTCAAGCTGGATCCGCGGATCTCGGAATTGATATGGGTGCTTTACCTGACTTTACAGTAACACTTACTGAAACTGCAGCTGATGATGGATTGACATATGATTTGGATACTGCATGGGGTACAACTATGGTTTCAGCTTTGACAGGAGACAGTGGTTATGACGGTTTGTATGTTTATCCAGCAACAATGACTGTCAACGATGATGGTACTGTTACGGTTGTAGGAGAAAGTTTCTACTCAGGTGGAACTGGAATATATGATGCATGTACAGGTGTAATTACACTTAAATTAAGTCAAGCTTTATTTAGCTCACCATTTACGGTTGATGTAGTATATACACCATAAATTATTTCGTAGTTTTTAGCTACGTTTTAAAGGCTCGAAAAATAATTTTCGAGCCTTTTTTTTTGTATAATTGCATTATGAAAAAGAAAATCACAAATTCTATATTTTGTGTTACAATAATATTCTTTTCCTTTAATGTGTATTCTCAAACGTTAAGGGAACGTCAAGAGATTTCAAAATCATATATCAACTCTGGGAATTCTGACGAAATTACATCTGTAATACAAGACTATATGGGCAAACAAAGAAAAGCTGTTGATAGTTTAGTATCAATTGGGTTGAAAAAAAGTTTTAAGATAGGGAGAGTAAAATACGAGCTTTTAAGAGTAAGCCCAAAAGGTGAACCCATCTACTATTCGACTGATAATGTTTCTGCAGCAAATAGCACACAAACTCAATATTTACATAATGATGGTGGGCTTGGAATTAATGTAGAAGGACAAAACATGATCATTGGGATTTGGGATGCTGGAGTTGCCCATGGCGGTCACCAAGAGTTCATTGATGAGAATGGGAACTCTGTTGTGACAGCAGAGAGCTCATATTTATCATCAAATGATGACCATGCAACTCATGTTTTAGGCACTATGATTTCTAGAGGAGTACGTAGTAACGCTAAGGGCATGGCTCCAATGGCATCGGCAGTTAGTTATGACTGGGGTGATGATTTAAATGAGGTCAACCTTGAGGCTTCAAACGGATTACTTATTTCAAACCATTCATATGGAACCCCTATTTTCATAAATGGATCAACAAATGTGCCCCCGAGCGGCATAGGAACTTATAATTCCGAGGCAAAAGCATGGGATGGTATTCATTACGCATATCCATATTATCTTCAAGTTGCATCAGCAGGCAATGATGGATCAGAAGAAAATATCAACCCAACGCAAAATGGTTTTGACCAAATTATTGGAGAAAAAGTATCAAAAAATAATTTAGTTGTTGCAAACGCTAATGATGTAATATATTACTCTAATGGGTTTGTCTACACTACAATAAACTCATCTAGTAGTAAAGGTCCGTCGGATGATGGAAGAATAAAGCCGGATATTACTGGCAACGGTACTGGTGTGTATTCGACTGATTCTGATCCAAATGACCCATCAAAAACAAGTTTATACAGATCAGCTACAGGAACATCCATGGCTTCACCAAATATAGCAGGGTCATTGCTGTTGCTACAGCAGTATTACAATGAGCTAAACTCTAAATTCATGCGTTCAGCGACCCTTAAAGGTTTAGTATGTCATACAGCAACTGATAAGGGAAATCCTGGTCCAGATCCAATTTTTGGTTGGGGAATATTAAATTCAAAAAAAGCAGCTGAACTAATTGCAACTGATAAATCCAAAGCTAGTATGTCAGAAATGACAATCAATAATGGTGAAAACTTGCAATACGACTTCGTTATTCCAGCAAATACCCCCGAGTTTGCTGTAACAGTTTGTTGGACTGATCCATCGGGGCCAATTATTAGTTCCACTAATTCGCAAACGCCAGTTTTAGTGAACGATATTGATATTACCATTACAAAAGGGCAAGATATATATTACCCCTACAGGTTAAATTACAACAGTAATGATAAATTGTGGAGCTGGGCATCAACAGACGGAGATAATAGTGTTGACAACATAGAGCAGATTAGAATTGCTAACCCAGTTGCTGGCAATTATTCGGTTAATGTTACGCACAAAGGAAATCTAACGAACAATAAACAGGATTTTTCGATAATTATTACAGGTCATGAAAGCTCAACTTCTTTAAATTTTGAGGATAATTTATTTTCTGATATCGTGATTTATCCTAATCCTGTTAGTGGAAATTCAATTTATATAACAGGTCTGAATGAAGATTTTCAGGCTTCGCTGTATGATATTAACGGAAAAAAAATAATTCAAGTTTCAAATGGTGAGAATAACATTTCAATGATAAGCCCGGGTGTATATTTTTTAAAGATGAAAAATTCTCGGAAAAGCTTAGCAAAGAGAATTATAATTCAATAATATTCTCAATTTGTTCTAAACGTATAGACTTGAGATGATGATTTATTGCCATTTGAATCTTCAGAAATTACTCTCCAAAAATATTCTGAATTTTCTTCAAGAATAACAAATTTTGAAGTATTTGATAAATTTTTTAGCTCATCTACTGTGGGCTGAAATCCATCAGTTTTGTCAACAAATAAATCGTATCTTAAAACATCTCCATCAGGGTCTGAACCATCCCATTCTAAAGTAAATGAATTATTTGATAGAGAAATTGTTTCTCCTGAGGATGGTGAAATTAAAGATGCAGGAAAAGGAGGGCTATTTGTTTGATCATCACTAGGAAGGTAAAAACGCCAAGTTTGACTTTGTGCAGATTCTTCTGGATAATCTTCAGAAATAGAAGTTACGTTCCACTCATATGGGAAGCCCGGCTTCAAATAAACAGACGATGAATTTATTACCAATGAATTTCTATTAACAGTTTGTGATGTAATTATATTTTTGATAAAAAGATTATAGGAAGTTACATGTTTCGCATCACTCCAAGAAAATTCAACTTCTTTTTGATTCGAATTAATAACCTTACCATATTGACAATTCTCTCCATTGATAGGCACAAAAAGCTCAGCTTGTTCGGGTAGCTTTGGACCATCATCTTTTGAACAATTTAAAAATAACGACAGAATCAACAAAATAGATAAGTTCTTACTAAAAGATTTTAAAACTATACTCATCGCTTCAGTATTTTAATTGTTTTATCAATTGTTTTAGAGCTAAACTTGAAAAAGTAGACTCCTTTATCAAAATTTTTCAAATTGTAATTATATTCTCTATTATTTAGCAGAGTCAAAACAGAACTCCCTAACTGAACTCCACGAATATCATGTATACTTAGATTAATTCTGTCATCTGATCCGCCAAAAGAAAAAACAACATCATTATGAGTGGCAGAGGTATAATGAAAAACATCATGGCTAATGAAAAAATAAGATTCATAAATTCCTTGGCAATTCAAATCAGTATTTATTTTAACAATATTTATACCTTTTTCTAAGGACAACTCATACATGTTTCCATTGACAGAGGTCTTATTATTGTTGTGAGTAATTACAAAATTTGAAGTACCTGAAATGAAAAAAGTTACATTTTCATTGTTTTTTACAGAATGGACTTCAAGTGGTGAAGGTTCAGTGATCTTTACAGAATAGCATTGACTATAATTGTCAATACCAACTACATAAAAACAAATATCATATTCGCCTGTTCCTAAATCACCTAAATTTGCTCTAAAATTATTTGATTGATTTAGAAATACAATTTCAGAATTTATGTGAACTTCATAGTTATAGTCTTGGTCTAACGCAGATAAAATTATCGAACCCTCACTGGAACCAATACAACTTCTAGACGTTACATTTATTTCAAAATTATCGAAGGGTAGCTGGAATATTTCACAGCCATTTATATCAACACTTTTACCAGCTATTGTATCTTCACATAAATCTAAATCATCGGAAATTCCATCTTCATCAGAGTCTTTTTGGTAATCAGCACATCCGTTAACATCTACTTGGAAACCGGAAAGTGTTCCTGGGCATTGGTCGAGATTCTCATTTACTCCGTCACTATCAATATCAGCACACCCAAACTCATCAACATCAGCATTTGAGGGCGTATTTTCACAAATATCAATATCATCTGTTATTCCGTCACTATCTGAATCTAGTTCTGAGAGTGCACATCCATTACTGTCTACAACAAGTCCAGAAGGAGTGTTTTCGCAATCATCAAAAATATCATTAACTCCATCACCATCTGTATCAGTGTTAGGATCAATGGAGCTACAGTCAGAGACCTGGTGTGGGTCTAAATAATCACACAATGAAGTTGAAATATTTCTAGCTAAAATTATTTCAGACCCTGATAAATATTGATCAATAGAAACGGTGCCAGGCCCTGTACCGCTAGCATAGTGCATCAAAGATTGACTATCGATATTGTGACCAAATCCTAATGCGTGACCAAGCTCATGCTTGGCAGTCGAATTGAAGTCATACTGAGCGTTTGTTACATTTTCATATCCCCAATTCACAGCATTGTTAAAAATAATATCGATTTCTCTCCATGCAATTTGAAGCTCATTCCCATTCACAATACAGCCGTCGTAGTAAGAATAAGTTACTCCCAACGCACTGGTTGACGCAAAAGTTATTACATTCGTGTTATCGTCAGAAGCAGTTGAAATATCAGTAACATCATCAGTGATCTCAAAATTTTGTCCTGTAGTGCAAACCCAATCTGTTAGTAGATCCTTAAATGATTCTCTGGCAAATTCATTTTCATAAAAGTCTTCATTCAACGTAAATAGGTATGCACCATCAACGATATTATCTTGCAAAGATGCATTTGGGTTTTGTAAATTTCCAGTCATACTTCCTGTATGGTAAATTGGGTATTCAGTGTTATCATCCGAATCTCCACTAAGAGAATATACAAATGTGTTTATGCTATATGGAATTATGATCTGCTGCGAAGACTGAAAAGTTTGATTATCAGCAGTTGTCACTCGGATTGCTCCAGAACCACTATCAGACGGTACTTCTACTTTTATTTCGGTATCAGTCCATGAAACAATTTGTGATTTTAAACAAGATTGCCATTGTGAGCCTCCAGAATCAGCATTTTTAAATGAAACATAGCCATTATTGTTTCCAGATATAAAATCACCAAAACCATTACCAGTGATTGTAAGAACCTCTTTATTTCCAGCAATAATTGTGGAAGGGGATATATCAAATACTTGAGATTGTTCAGAAATACCGATAGCCCTAAATATTTTTTTATCCAGTTCGTGGTCTACATATACTGATTTTTTTTTTGAATATTGCTCAAGGTTATTCTCAAACACCTGTTTTTCTAACTTGAAATTGTTGCTAGACATTACGCTGTCAGAAATTGAGTCATAATCATAATATCCTGTTTGATGATCAAATAATTCCATCAATTTATCATTATGCTCAAAGCCGTCAAGTCTTACATTACGAGAATTTTTAAGCATTAAATATCCAACCGAATACAATCTTATATTTACAGTTGGTTTTACTACAACTCCTTTTAGCCCGATTGCCCCACCCTCTGTTAACAAATATTGATATTCATTATTTTTTCCTTTAAAAGATTTGGAAACCTTAATTTTATGCACAGTGTATATCATTTGTCGATCAACATCCCAATAAGATTGTTTCTCAACAATTTGACCACTGACGACAATTGAAGCAGATGCAAATGTTTCTTCTAAGTTAGCTGACTTTTCAATGATTTGAGCAAAAACAGTGCTTGTAAACAAAAATAGGATAAAAACTAGTCTTTTCATATGTTCTATTGATTTCGAATATAAAAAATTAATTTTAATACTTTTGAATATGAAAAACAGCAAACTAATTTTTGGCCGCCAAGCGGTCATTGAAGCTGTCGAAGCATCAAAAACCATTTCAAAGGTTTTTATTCAAAGAGGCCTAAATAAGAGCAGTGCCGAACGGCTCATCAGTACATTGGAAAATTCAAAAGTCCCCTATTCCTATGTTCCCATTCAAAAACTCAACAAGCTCACTCCTCATAACCATCAAGGTGTAGTTGCTCATCTAAGTGAAATTTCATTTCACTCACTAGAAGATCTTGTAGAAACTCATCAAAACAATGGACTCTTCGTTCTTTTAGATGGGATTACGGACACCCGAAATATAGGAGCGATCATTCGCTCGGCGGCAGCTACCAAAGCCTCTGCCGTCGTGATTCCAACCAGTGGATCGGCGCAAATCACTGGAAAAACTATTAAAACCTCCGCAGGTGGGGTATTTCAGGTTCCCATTTGTCGAGTCAGTCACCTCAAAGACGCACTCTACCTATTGCAGTCCTACGATATCCAATCGATCGTAGCCGATGAAAAGGCAGAGCAAAGTCTTTTTGACTTCGACTTAACAAGCTCTATCGCAATCGTTATGGGATCTGAAGATAAAGGGGTTTCACAAGGGGTTAGAAGACTCTGTTCACATACAGCAAAACTTCCCATTCTTGGAAACATGAATTCCTATAATGTTTCGGTAGCTGCCGGAATGTTTCTCTATGAAACCATGAGACAGCGGCTGAAGTCCTAAATCCTTATCTTTAGTACATGAATTCTCCTCTTGCAGAACGCATGCGCCCGCAAACACTCGATGATTTTATAGGTCAAGAGCATTTGGTCGGTCCAAAGGGAGTTTTGGCATCGTATAAAGATCAAAATCTGATTCCTTCCCTCCTCTTTTGGGGGCCACCAGGCGTGGGTAAAACGACCTTAGCTCAACTCATCGCTAAAGATCGTCCTTTTAAGCAGCTCAGCGCAATTGAATCAGGAGTTAAAGAGGTGCGGGCAGTCATCCAGCAGGCCAAGCGTCAAGATAGTTTGTTTTCAGCTGAAAAACGTACAGTTTTATTTATCGATGAAATTCATCGCTTTAGCAAGTCGCAACAAGACGCTTTGCTTGGAGCCGTTGAGAAAGGGTGGGTTACACTTATCGGAGCAACGACCGAAAATCCGAGTTTTGAGGTTATTCCAGCACTACGTTCACGATGCCAGTTATACATCCTCGAACCACTGACCAAAAAACACCTCATTTCGATTCTAAACCAAGCGATTTCTAAAGACGAGCAATTGCAACAGAAATCGATTGCACTTAAAGAAACAGATGCTCTTCTTCGATATTCAGGTGGTGATGCACGACGATTGCTCAACCTTTTTGAACTGTGTGTGCTAGCCAGTAGAACTAAAAAAGTAATACTAAAAAATACGTTTGTTGCCCAAATCGCCCAACAAAATACAGCCCAATACGACAAAGGCGGGGAGAAACATTACGATATCATTTCTGCCTTTATCAAATCTATACGTGGGAGTGACCCAAATGCGGCAGTGTATTGGCTTGCTCGGATGCTTGAAGGAGGAGAAGAAATCAAGTTTATTGCCCGTCGTTTGGTGATTCTGGCCAGTGAAGACATTGGAAATGCCAACCCAACAGCTCTTGTCTTGGCACAAAGTTGCTTTGAGGCAGTACACACAATCGGAATGCCAGAGGCTCGAATCCTATTGAGTCAATGTGCCATTTATCTTGCAAGCTCTCCAAAAAGCAATAGCAGTTATGAAGCGATATTAAAAGCCCAAAAACTTGTTTCTGAGACAGGAGATTTGACAGTTCCCCTACCCTTGCGAAATGCACCCACAGAACTGATGAAAGAACTCGACTATGGCAAAGACTATAATTATGCTCATCATTATGATGGGAATTTTGTCGATATGGAATTTATGCCAGAACAGCTCTTAGGCCATAAATTGTATATTCCAGGAAACAATCCGAGAGAAAACGAGATGAAATCTTTTCTTGAATCGCGCTGGAAAGACAAGTATAAATCCTAAAGGATCTCTAGTAATCTCTCTAAATCATCAATCATTACACAATCATTGTGTGGGGTTTCCCCTGCTACTGCAAAATGAATGGCATGCATTCCGACTTGCAGCGCACCAAGTATATCTGCCTCATAGCTGTCCCCGATCATAACAGCTCTAGATGGTTCACAGTTTGCATCACGCAGTGCCTTTTCAAAAATTAATGGGTTGGGTTTTTTGACACCAACAGACTCTGAATCTGTCACAGTACTAAAGTATGGCGTAAGATCCGCATTTCTCATCTTGAAGTGTTGTACCTCGCGAAATCCATTGGTAATGATATGTAACGAATACCGTTCTTTGAGTTTATCCAACACTTCGATAGCACCAGGAAAAAGATGGTTGTGTTCAGGAAGATTTTGAATATAGGCATCTGCTAAAGTGAAAACCATGTCGTCATCAATAGAAATTTCCAATTGATCGAAAGTGTCTTTTATTCGTCGATATCGAAGGGTTTCTTTGTCCATTCGTTGTTCTCTAAAAGCTTTCCAATACTCTAAATTTAATGGCACATAAACCTTTAAAAAATCGTCTAATCTGACAGGGATTTGATAGTCGATTAATAGCTGATCAAAAGTGAGTGCAGAGTTTTTTTCAAAATCCCAGAGGGTGTGGTCTAAATCAAAAAAAAGATCGGTAATGGTTTCTTTATTGATCATAGCTTTCCAAAAATTCGGTAAACATTCTCTTCCACGCCTTATTTTTCATCCGTTCATCCATAATCGTATTAGTCAGCACTAGGGTCAATGGTGTGCCATACTCGCTATTGTAGGTTTTACACTGTTCCAGTAGTCGTCTCGCTTTACGTGGAGAACGATTTGCTCGAAGTATAGCCTCATGAGCGACAACAGGATGGATGAATAAGTTTGACCGCTGCTCTTTACTGAGGTTATAAAACTGAAAAGGAAAGCCAGTTCCCGCTCGATAGCCGAGATAATCTACAAACTGTAAGGAGTAGTCATTGGCAAATCCCAATTTCGCAAATTGGTCATAAGTTGTTGGAAAGCGAAGGCGTACCAAATATTGTCGGATATCTTTTAGAGGATGATGTATGATTTCGCTCAATCGGTTGACTTCAATCTGAAGCAGTTGGGGTTGATCAGTGGATTGATAGGAGGCCAAAAGAGATGTGGATACATAGTCCGCAACATCTTTAATCTTTTCTAGAAATCGATGTTTGAAAATCGAGATATTTCGATCATGTGCACTTGGCTGAGCAAACATAAACATCACTTTAGTTGGTATATTTGTTTTTTGATGTAAGGCAATCCAAGATTTATAAATATCATAGGGGTCTGGCCGAAACGATAGGCGTACAGCAAAACGTTCAAAAAGTTTAACAAAGCGAAGGTTAAAAAAATCAAACCCACTTTCAACTAAAGTTCGAAGCATGCTTTTTGATTTATAAGCAAAAGCCTCTGGAACCTCGAGAATGGTTTGAAGTCTTCGTGTTGGGGGTTTGACAAGAATTTCTGGAAAAAATTCTGTAAAGCAATCCAAAAATTGTCGTGCCCATATATCAACTACAGGTTTATTTGCGAACTTATGTTTGCCCGCTAGAGAACCACTGGTATAAAACCGATTCATATCATCTTTCAAGTGCGGGATATGTTCTTCGTAGCGAGCTAACAAATAGAAAGTAGCTGCAAAAATATCATAGGGTATCGAACTTTCTTTATCACATGAAAAAAAGACAGGCGTTGTTTGCCAACGACTGATTTTGATGTCTTGTTCCTTTACTCCCTGCTCAAACAATAAAGCGTTTGCTTGAACAAAAAATTCGTTACCAAGCTTTTGATTCGTGTATGAAAACTTAGGTCCATTATGTGCAATAAATGTTTCCAGCACATTCGTAATTTGAATAGAATTGTTCGTGTAAGTTTCAAAAAAATGTGTAAACACATAGCGTATACGAGCATTCAATTGATGGGTATAGATCAGTATCATTTACAGCTGTCCTTCATCGGCAAAGCTAAAATACGTGTTTTCTGTAATGATAAGGTGATCAAGGAGGCGGATGTCAAGATTTTTTCCAGCTTTTTCAAATTTTTTGGTCAATGAGTGGTCCGACTGGCTTGGTCTTGGATGCCCCGAGGGATGGTTATGCGCAAGTATCATGGCAACGGCCTGAAGTGCAAGTGCCCGCTTAAAGGCAAGTCGCATATCAACTGAAGTTTGCGTTATGCCGCCACGACTGAGTTGCTCATGGCTAAGTACTGCATGTTGTTGGTTGAGGTAGATTACCCAAAATTCTTCATGCTGAAGATTTCCAAGATGAGGTTGAAGAAAATCAAAAACCGACTGGCTGCTGCTGAGATGAATGCGGTTGAGGGGGGTTGCTTATGGCGGCGTACCAATTCATAAGCCGCTGCGAGACGAGTGGCCTTGGCGAGTCCAACTCCGTGAAATTCGCACAACTCTTCTAAACTACATTGTGCCAACTGATCAAGATGATTATCGTACTGAGCCAACATGCGTTGGGCAAGCATAACCGCGGACTCATTGGGCGTACAAGAACCGAGCAAAATTGCGAGGAGTTCAGAACTAGTAAGACTTTTATGACCAAATTTGACCAACTTTTCTCTTGGTCGATCATCGGTGGCCCACCGGCTGATGGGAAAACGTGTTTTCATTGGGGACTTACTTTGCTTAAAGATAGAAAAATCCGCTGTCAATCAACCAAACTGTGAAAATCAAGACCTCCAAAATGCCCAGAACTCATCATCAATACGATTGATGCGGGTTGTTGTTGAAGCCAGTTTAATAGGGTTTTTTTATTGTAGAAAACATATAGTGATCGGTGGGAAAAGGCATTGCGGATTGTCTCCTCATCAAGCGGATCCTTCCCCTTGGCTTTTCGAGACTCGTCATCGATAAAAACAACTGCAATATCTGTATGGACAAGGCAATTGGCGTAGGTATGGATAAAACTGGAATCCAAACTACTAAATGTATGAAGCTCCAAACAAGCTAAAAAAAGGTCATTTGGGAATTGTTCACGCACAGCTTTCGTCGTTGCTTGAACCTTACTGGGAGCATGTGCAAAATCACGATATATGCGCTTTCCAGGACGATCAGCAAAAAGCTCCAATCGTTTTGAAGCACCAGAAAAGGAAGGGATAGACTCATAAAACATAACTGGCTCAATCCCCAATTGGGTGCAGACAAGAAGTGCTCCAGAGAGATTACTCATATTGTGTTGGCCGAAAATTTGCAATGGTATCGGTCCTTCATCTGACTCCAGTTGGGTTTGTCCATTGTCCACAGTGGATGGGTGCGTTTGATAAGGAATCTTTCGAATCGGATGTTTGGAAGTGGCAACTAACTCTTCAAGGATTTCATCTTCCTGGTTATAAATCAAAATTCCTCCAGCTGTCATGGTCTCGATAAACAGCTTAAACTGCTCTACGTACTCTGCCTTGGTGGGAAATACATTGACATGATCCCAAGCAATTCCGCTTATTAATGCAATATTGGGTTTATAAAGATGAAATTTCGGTCGACGATCAATGGAAGAGGAGAGATATTCATCTCCTTCTAAAACAACAAATTCGTTATCCTCCGTGAGATGCGTCATGATATCAAATCCCTCTAGCTGGGCTCCCACCATATAGTCCACAGACAAATCCCAATAATCCAGCACATGAAGGATCATGGCGGTAATGCTGGTTTTACCATGACTGCCTCCAATAACAACTCTTGTTTTCTCTTTGGTCGCTTCGTAAAGGTACTCTGGATAGGAGTAGACAGGAAGAGACAATGCCTTAGCTGCCAGAAGTTCGGGGTTATCTGCTTTGGCGTGCATCCCTAAAATTATGACATCAATACTCTCGTCAATCCGACTAGCATCCCAACCGAAAGAATGCGGAAGCAAGCCCTCTTTTTCAAGACGTGAACGAGAAGGTTCATAAATCGCATCATCGCTTCCCGTCACTCGATTTCCTTTTCGATGTAATGCAATGGCCAAATTGTGCATGGCACTACCACCGATCGCAATAAAATGTATCCGCATTAGTTTGGCTTTATATTACGAATATAGGAAGATAAAGGGTCATAGGTTTCTAGAAAAGTATCGATTTCAGCGACTTCTTCAATTATGGGATTTAGCAGCAGTGGGTTGTCATTGTTAAACTTAGCCAGACGATAGCGGGCAAATACAGGTGGATATTGATCTCCAGGGTTGGCGTTGGCCAGAAAATCATTCAATAATTTTTTCGCACGTTTGTTGTCATCAAAGTAATGACCGGAAATCATCGCAAGCTCGTACCGACTGTCATTGACTTCAAATTGATGTTTGGAATCATGAAAGGCCATTTGAGCTTGTTGATCGAAAACAGATTGATCGTTGGTCTTTATGGCATAGATTACCCCTGCTAAAGCACCCTCGAGTGGATTGATCAACTGAATGGCTTTTAACTGTTGCATTGCTTTGGCTTTGCTTCCCCCTAACAAACGAGGGAGTCCAAGATAGATGTTGAGCAATGCGCGTCGAGCGTCAATAGCATTTGGCTGCAGTCGAACAGCTGCTTCGAAGCTCGTTCGGAGTTGTACGACATAACGCAAAGAACGAAAACTTGGTGTGCCAGATAACAAAAACCCAGCAGAGGCACCCCGTCCAAATTGATAGTCGAATCGGTTTGGATTTCGATCACAGAGTTCGTCATAAAAAGAAAGTGCTTCAGAATATCTGCGATCCTGAAGATAGATATTGGCTAAAGTCAGTTTTTCTGCATCAGAAAGTGTAGAAACAGAGCGATTGGAAAGCTTGTCCATGACCATTTGCTGCTCCTGATTTAACGGAGTTAGCGGAAACAGTTCATTTGGTGGTCGCTGCGCACAAAGCACCATAGTCCACAATAGAAATCCTATGTATTGAGAGCGTCCCATAAGCGGTCTTTGAGTTGTGTTAACCCCTTTTGAGCGATTGATGAAATGAATAAAATGTCATCATTGGGAAATGTTTTTTCGACAAGGGTTTTCATTTCCTGTTGAAGCTCATCATCTAAAAGATCGCTTTTCGAAATCCCAATGACATAATTTTTATCAAGTAACTCTGGATTATAGGTTTTGAGCTCTCCTCGAAGTATGGAAAACTGCTCGAGCAGGTCATCAGCATCAGCGGGTATAAGGTATAGTAAAACGGCATTTCGTTCGATATGTCGTAAAAAATAGTGCCCAAGACCTTTGCCTTCAGAAGCCCCTTCAATGATTCCAGGGATATCAGCCATCACAAAAGAACTGTAATTGCGTTGTCTCACGATCCCCAAGTTGGGTTTGAGTGTGGTAAACTCATAATCTGCAATTTTTGGTTTGGCTGCAGTGAGTGCTGTCAAAAGTGTGGATTTCCCTGCATTGGGAAAGCCAACAAGCCCCACGTCAGCCAAAACCTTAAGTTCTAACGTAAAATTGCCCTCTTTTCCAGGCAATCCCGATTGGGCATAGCGAGGGGTTTGATTGGTTGGGCTCTTAAAATGCCAATTTCCACGTCCACCTTTACCGCCTCGAATTGCTACAAACTCATCTTCGTCTATGATTTCGGTCAACTTTTCTCCACTATCGTTATCGATAATTACGGTTCCTAAGGGAACGCGGATCACGCAATCTTGCCCATCAGCTCCTGTACTTCTATTTTTACTGCCATCTTTTCCGTGTTCGGCCTTAAAATGACGATTGAATTTAAAATCCAAAAGTGTCCACAAGTTTGGATCCCCTTTGAAAATAACATGACCACCTCGCCCGCCATCTCCTCCGTCAGGCCCACCTTTTGTGATATATTTTTCTCTGTGTAGGTGTGTCGACCCCTTTCCACCCTTGCCAGAGGAAGCATGAATTTTAACATAATCGACAAAATTACCCTCTGTCATTTTATAGTGAGTCTAGCAAGGCAATGAGTTGTTCAGAAATTTCTGTCACGGTTCCTACACCTGTAATGCTGTGAAATTTATTTTGTGCTTTGTAGTAGTTGATCAGAGGGGCTGTTTTATTATTGTATTCCTCAAACCGATTGCGAATCTTTTCCTCATCTTGATCATCTGCACGACCACTATCTTTTCCCCTATTCAAAAGTCGTTTAATCAGAACTTCCTCATCTACTTCGAGACCAATTGTTGCGTGAACGTTCATGTCTTTACAATGCAAAAACTCATCGAGTGCCTCCGCTTGCTTGGCAGTGCGAGGGAAGCCATCAAATATAAAACCCCCTGCATCTGGATTCGCATCAACTTCTGCTTCCAACATCTTAATTGTTACCTCATCCGGGACAAGATCACCTTGATCCATATAGGATTTGGCCAAGGCACCCAAAGAGGTATTATTTCCAATGTTGTAACGAAACAAATCACCTGTTGATATATGAACCAATTGAAAAGCATCACGCAACAAAACGGCTTGTGTTCCTTTTCCAGCACCGGGTTTTCCGAAAAGTATTATATTTTTCATCATCAGTTTAGACAAGCAAAGATACCATAATATCAATTTGATAAGATATAAAATCGCCTAAATATGATCGAACAGAAGGGTTTAGCATATTGTGAAAAACCCTACTTTTGCACGCATGAGGAACGCTGTTTTTTCGTCCAAGCAAACGCTAGCCATATTGGGTGGTGGTCAACTGGGCAAAATGATGCTCGTCAAATGTCGGCAATGGGATTTGTTTACTAAGGTTCTCGACCCGAGTCCAACAGCCCCTGCACGCCTTTTAGCAGACGATTTTATCGTTGGAGACTTGATGGATTATCAAACTGTCGTTGACTTTGGACAACAAGCAGATGTTGTCACCATCGAAATTGAAAATGTCAATGTCGAGGCCTTGTATTCCCTTGAAAGACAAGGAAAAAAAGTTTATCCAAAACCTGCTACACTCGAAATCATACAAAGTAAAGCCCGACAAAAGCAATTTTATGTCGACAACCAGTTCCCGAGCTCGCCATTTAAAATGTTTGCACATAAACCTGACTGGAAGGACATTGAAACCCCATGTATCTGGAAAGCCAGCCGGTTTGGTTATGACGGTTTTGGTGTAAAAAAAATTGAAACCCAATCAGAATGGGAATCCATTCCAGATGTACCTTGTATTTTAGAAGACTGTGTCTCCATAGCAAGAGAGATTGCGGTCATCGTTGCACGAAACGATAAAGGAGAATGTGTGAGTTATCGTCCTGTAGAAATGCAATTCCATTCAGAAGCGAACCAGGTAGAATTTGTGTTTACTCCCTCTAGCTTGAATGAGAAGCAATTGGTGGATTCGCAGAAATTAGCTGAGCAAGTCGCTCACGGTCTTGAGCATGTTGGACTTTTGGCTGTTGAACTCTTTCTTAACGAAAAAGGTGCTTTGCTGATCAACGAAGTTGCTCCTCGCCCACACAACAGTGGTCACCTCACGATTGAAGCTGCTATGACTTCCCAATTTGAACAGCATCTCCGAACCATACTCGGCTTGCCTTTTGGTGACTGCCATTTTTTCCATGATGCGATTATGATAAATTTAGTAGGCGAAAAAGGTTTTCATGGTCCTGTTATTTATCAGGGCATGGATGATTTGATGAACGTTTTTGGACTTCATGTTCATTTGTATGGCAAAGCGGAAACAAGACCAATGCGAAAGATGGGACATATTACTTTGGTCGGATCTAACATTAAAATACTTCGTGAAACTGCAAAAAATGTCAAACAGCGGGTAAACGTCCGATCTAAGAAGTCATAAAGAGATAATCCCCCTTTTCGTTATCTTTGTAAAAAGAAACTTATGAAAGTAGCCATTATCATGGGAAGTGCCTCCGACATGCCTGTTATGGAAGGCGCCATCAAAATCTTACAGGGGTTTGGTGTAGAAACCCAAGTGGATATCGTTTCTGCTCATCGAACACCTTCCTATATGATGCGCTTTGCGACCTCAGCCCACCAAAACGGAATCGGCGTTGTTATCGCTGGCGCTGGTGGTGCTGCACACCTTCCTGGTATGGTTGCTGCTACAAGTCCTCTTCCTGTAATTGGGGTGCCTGTCAAATCGAGAAATTCGATTGATGGTTGGGACTCTGTACTTTCGATTTTGCAAATGCCTAGTGGTGTTCCCGTGGCGACTGTGGCGTTGAATGGTGCAGAAAATGCGGGGATTCTTGCTGCTCAGATTCTTGCTACTTCTAACAAAGAACTCCAAAATAAGATCGTTGCATATAAAGATGGTCTTGCTCAAAAAGTAGAGGCATCACGAAAAGAGATTAATTCTTAGATCCTTTTCCAAATCACAACCATCAACAACCAGACCATGGGAAGTGCCTCCACCCAAAACGATGCATAATAAGTGCTTTGTTGAATGGTTGACTTCCATAAACAGACGAGTGCCAATCCACAAGCGATTAAAGTTGGAATCATATCATAGCGATTTAGCGACAAACAATATGACAGGATAACTACCCCAAACAACATTAAGGTGCCAATCATTTTAGAACCTCGAACACCAAATACATGAGGAATCGTTTTCATGCTTTTGCTATCCTTGTGGGCATCACGGATTTCAAAAGGAATTATAGTGGAGAAAGTCCACAAAGCCATTTGAAACCACAGAAGCCAAATCACTCTATCAAATTCGATTTGATGATTGAGCAAGGGCAACAAAACAACCACTGAAGCCCAGCATGCTGCTACGACAAATGACTTGAGGTAAGGCAAGTAGCGTAATCCCCCAAAAAAACGATTGCTAGGAAGTACATAGGTCAAACACATCATTCCCAAAAGCAAGGCAACGAGGAGCGTTTGAGAAGTGAGTTTTGTTGCTGATAAGCCCATGCCCAAGGCGGAGATGAGCGAAAAGACAAGAATCGGCGTATTGAAACTTGACCTTGTGTCTGGAGAAGCATAATAACGAATAAAGTTATAAGTCCCTACAGTCGCACAAAAGATAAAGGCAAACAGATTGGTTTGCCAAGATAGCTCAAAATGCAAATGGGTTAAATACAGTAGTGAAAGTAGGGCAAATGCAACATGAGTACTCGACAGAACATAAAAGCGAAAAAGTTTAGTAATCAATGAGACAAGCATTATTGACAAATATAGGCATACGATAGTTAAAAACTTTGTGAATATCCAACTTAGAAAAACACAAAAGCTGTGTAGTTAACATTAAATTTGTAGTGTTAAGAATTTTGCATTGAAAACGGAAAACTTCGCTTACCGTCATATTGGGCCTAGGGTAGATGAGGTAGAAGACATGCTCAAAACCATCAAAGCAAACTCATTGGACGAGCTTTGTGCAGAAACGATACCTGCAAATATTCGACTGCAAGATCAAATGAACCTTCCCGATGCAATGAGTGAGGCCAATTGTATCCAACACATTGCTGCATTGGGTTCAAAAAACAAAGTACACAAAAGCTATATTGGTATGGGGTATCATCCCACCCATCTTCCTGCTGCGATACAGAGAAATATACTTGAGAACCCCGGATGGTACACCGCCTATACACCCTATCAAGCCGAAATCGCACAAGGACGGCTTGAGGCCGTTCTCAACTTTCAAACTATGGTTTGTGAATTGACAGCTATGCCCCTTGCAAATGCCTCCCTGTTGGATGAGAGTACAGCGGCAGCTGAGGCGATGAGCATGCTGTATAGTCTCCGAACATCTACCCAAAAAAAAACGGAAGCAAATCAGTTTTTTGTTGACAACAATATTTTACCGCAAACCCTTGCTGTCTTACAAAGTCGAGCGACCCCTATCGGTATCGAGTTGGTTCAAGGAGACGTTGATGATTGGCAACCAACATCTGATTGTTTTGGTGCAATCTTTCAATACCCCGGCAAATATGGACAACTCATTGACTTGCGAGCTGCAGTCGACAAAGCAAAAAGTCTGGATATTAAAACCACAGTAGCCGCTGATATTTTGAGCTTAGCACTTCTTGAAGCACCGGGCACTTATGGTGCAGATGTGGTTGTTGGAAGCACCCAACGCTTTGGTATCCCGATGGGTTTTGGTGGTCCACATGCTGGTTATTTTGCAACTAAAACAGAATATAAACGAAGTGTTCCAGGTCGTATTATTGGCGTTACCCAAGACAAGCAGGGAAATCGTGCCTTGCGAATGGCATTGCAAACTCGTGAGCAACATATTAAACGAGATCGTGCGACTTCCAACATCTGTACCGCACAAGTCCTTTTAGCTGTTATGGCTGGGATGTATGCCGTTCATCATGGACCTGAAGGTCTTAGTCAACTCGCCAGACGTATACACAATCACACCATTGCACTCTATAATGGTTTGGTTAAGCTGGGTATTGATGTATGCAACACTACCTTTTTTGATACTTTGCAGATCAGTTGTTCGACTGGAGTCGTTCAAAAGGAAGCGCTCAGTCGTGGAGTAAATCTGAATATCATTGACGATCATCGCATGAGCATATCGATTAGTGAGCTTACAACCGATTCTGACATTGATGAGTTAATTCAGATTATCAGCAGTAGTAAAACAACTTCTCCCAAAGTTCCCTTGGAACCAGTTGGAATCCCAACTTCCATGCAGCGTTCTACCCCCTACCTCACACAAGACGTATTTTATAATTATCAGTCCGAGTCTGCTTTGATGCGCTATATCAAACAACTCGAGAGAAAAGATCTATCGCTTACCCACAGTATGATCGCTTTGGGTTCTTGTACGATGAAACTAAATGCAGCCGCAGAATTGCTCCCAATCAGTAGGCCTGAATGGGGGAATATTCATCCTTTTGCTCCCACGGATCAGGTACAGGGTTATCAGCATATTTTGAGGGAGCTCGAAAACGATTTGTCTGAAATTACTGGCTTTGCAGCTACTTCACTCCAGCCCAACTCAGGTGCTCAAGGGGAGTTTAGCGGTTTGATGGTTATTCGGTCCTATCACGAGGCGCGTGGTGATCGGCATCGAAATATTTGTTTGATTCCCTCGTCGGCTCATGGAACCAATCCAGCCTCGGCAGTCATGGCGGGTATGCGTGTTGTAGTTGTAGGTACTGACAAACACGGAAATATCAATGAAGATGAGTTACGCGAAAAGGCCATGGCACATGCCGAAAATCTAGCTGCTTTGATGATTACTTACCCCTCAACTCATGGGGTGTTTGAATCTTCCATCCAGCGAATAACCAAAGTGATCCACGACTGTGGCGGACAGGTCTACATGGACGGTGCAAATATGAATGCGCAAGTGGGTCTTACAAACCCTGCGTTGATTGGAGCGGACGTATGCCATCTCAACTTACACAAGACCTTTGCCATTCCGCACGGCGGTGGTGGTCCTGGGGTTGGGCCAATTTGTGTGGCAAAGCACTTAGCGTCATTTTTACCTTCACATCCTTTCCTTTCAAAAGATAAACAATCTGTCACTATTTCTGGAGCTCCTTGGGGCTCGGCCATGATTTGTCTCATCTCTTATGCCTATATTCGAATGCTTGGTGCAAAAGGTTTGAAAAGAGCGACAGAAATTGCGATTCTCAATGCAAACTACATCAAAGCAAGATTGGATAAACACTATGAGATTTTGTACAAAGGAGAGTCTGGACGTGCCGCACATGAGTTTATCATTGACTGCAGACCATTTAAGGAAAAAGGTATCGAAGTCGTAGATATCGCAAAACGATTAATGGACTACGGATTCCATTCTCCAACAGTTTCGTTTCCAGTAGTTGGTACGATGATGATAGAGCCAACTGAAAGCGAAGATAAGTCCGAATTAGATCGATTCTGCGATGCAATGATTTCAATTCGTTTCGAAATTGAAGGAAGTGATGCATACCAAAAAGATAATATTTTACACAATGCTCCCCACACTCTAGCACTACTAACAGCTGATGAATGGGAACTTCCCTACAGTCGGAGTGAGGCCGCATATCCGCTTGATTTTGTGAGACAAAATAAATTTTGGCCGAGTGTAAGACGAACCGATGAGGCCTTTGGGGATCGTAATTTGATCTGTACATGTGCCCCCATTGAAGAATATCAGACAACGGAAGATAAAATTTAAATAACTCATTTTAAGTTATTTATAAATTAAATTTCAGCTATCCATTGCTCCCTTCGAATTCTTATGTTATTTTTGGGTGTCGTAGTATTTTTATTATTATTTGGTGTGGTCATTAGAATGTATTTAGCTTTGAATAAAACCATGAATCATGGCCATTAAAATTACAGGCACAGGGTGTTATATTCCCGAAAATGTTACTTCGAATCGGGACTTTCTTAAACATGAGTTTTTTCAAGCAGATGGCTCGCTCTTTACGGTTACCAATGAGACGATTATCGAGAAATTCCAATCGATTACTGGGATATCTGAGCGGAAGTACGCAAAAAATCATCACAACGCGAGTGACCTCGCAACTTTTGCTGCCGAACGAGCAATTGATGATGCCAGTATCGATCCAGAGCAATTAGACTATATCATCGTTGGCCATAATTTTGGGGACGTTACTCACGGCCAAAACCAATCAGATATGTTACCAGCTCTTGCCGCTCGAGTCAAGCATCAACTCGGGATAAAGAGTCCAAGTTGTGTTGCTTATGATTTGATTTTTGGTTGCCCGGGCTGGGTCGAAGGGCTTATCCAAGCACAAGCTTTTATCAAAGCTGGCATGGCGAAACGTTGTCTTGTTATCGGAGCAGAGACCTTATCACGGGTGGTGGATCGCAACGATCGGGATTCCATGATTTTTGCAGACGGAGCAGGCGCAACAATTATCGAAGAAATAAAAGGAGATGGGGGATTATTATCCCACAATACTGCGACCTATACAACTGATGAAACCTATTACATTTATGCAGGTGGTTCATACTGCAATCCCAAAAATGACAACACCCAATACATCAAAATGGAAGGTCGAAAGGTATATGAGTTTGCGTTAAACCATGTTCCCCAAGCAATGAAAGACTGTTTTGATGCTTCTGGACAGCAAATTGAAGACCTCAAAAAAGTATTTATCCACCAAGCCAACGAAAAAATGGATGAAGCGATTCTGAAACGTTTCTATCGATTATACCGAACCCAAATGCCAGAAGATATTTTACCGATGAACATTCAAACCTATGGAAACAGTTCAGTAGCTACGGTACCGACTCTATTCGACTTGGTGCGTAAAGGTCAACTTAAAGATCACAAGCTCAACAAAGGTGACGTGATCTTGTTTGCTAGTGTTGGTGCTGGAATGAATATCAATGCAATTACTTATCAGCTTTAAGCAAAGCTTTCGAAATTACATTTCCTGTCATCCCATTTGGAAAAGCGGTACCCAATAAAGCGCACATTGTTGGAGCTATATCCGTAATCGATGTTTCTTCGAAAGTGTGGCCTGCTTTGATACCACGACCCATCATCAGCAGTGGAGCATGGGTGTCATAGGAAAAGCCAGTGCCATGAGTTGTTCCCGTATGGCCATAATCGATATGACCCGGTTTGGGTATCATATAAACATCCCCCGCTCTTTTGATATGATTTCCACGAAGCAAGAGGTTATGCAGTTTTTCAGATGGACTCAATTGGGGGACATCGACAGTTTTAAATGCTTTTTCAATGGTAGAAAAGCGGAGAATCACGCGGATTGCTTCTTCTGCCAATTCATCAAGGTGAAGTCTATTTTTTTCAATTTGTTCATGATCCAAATACATCTGATCATTGCCAATATGCAACACCAAATTATCGATACCTGTTTTCGAAAACAAGACTTGATTGACTTGGTCTTTTATCCCCTTACTTTTATCATGCCCGCCGGGAAAATTATGGTCATTGAGGTATTTGGGAACATGAACTGCACCGTGATCTGAGGTCAGAAATAGGGTAACATCATCCATTCCAACCATTTGATCGATTTCAGAAAATAATCGTTCCAATTCCAAATCCAAACGAAGGTAAGTGTCTTGGGTTTCGATTGCTGTCAATCCAAATTGATGTCCAACATGGTCAGTTGAAGAATAGCTGATCATCAATACATCGGTTTGATCATCTTTCCCAAGGTCCTCGTGCGCAAGAGCAAGAAGAGCCATATCAGTTACAAGGGTATTTCCAAAAGGAGTGTTGCGAACGATGTCCAAGCCCTTGTCTTTGTAATAGTCTGGCGATAGGGTTGAAAGATCATAGGGAAATGTTGGTCGGTCTGCTCCCTTGTAAATCCCTTCATAGGGTGTATCGTCAGGCCCACTCGCGGTATACGTTTCTATTGGCCGTAAGGTGTTCCATACCGATGATGCGTATTGGTGAGGGTATTTCTTAGCGTTGTATTCAGACACCCAGTTGGCCAGAGAGTCCATATAGTATGTGCTTGTGGTAAAAACGCCTTCATCACCTCCTGCAAACCAGTATGCCGCATTGGCAGAATGTCCTGTTGATAAAATAGCAGAACGATCCTTTAGGGAAATTCCAATCACTTTGTTTCGAAACTGTGTGTGCAGTCGAAATTGATCTGCAAAAGTGGTTGTAATAAGATGTTTCGGAGATTTTCTTCCTTTGGTCGCAGACCCCAATCCTTCCACATCATTATCACCAACACAGTATACCTCTTTTTTTGATTTGCGGTCATACCACTCATTTCCGATAATTCCATGGACAGAAGGTGTCGTTCCAGTTGAAATGGAAGCATGTCCTGGACCCGTTAGAGTTTGATAATAATTAAAATGGTGGTTGTGAGCCACAAAACCCTCCTTATAAAAGCGTTTAAAGCCATTCGGACTGAGGTCATCCCAATAACGAGTAATGTAATCGTATCGCATTTGGTCAACCACGATTCCGATTACAAGCTTAGGCGGCTTTTCTAGATTTGTAGGGGAACAAGCCAAAACACTGAGTAAGATAATGTAAACAGGTAGAATTTTTTTCATGTGTATCGATTGAAAATTTCAAATATAATTTTTTTGAGAGACAACCTCTGTAAGCAAACATTATTTTTTTACTTTCGTCAAGTGAATATACTCAAACACGTTGGTGCCTATTTTTTGATGATTCGGTTGGTGTTTATCAAACCTACCAAACGATCGATTATGTATGGACTCGTTATGAAAGAAATTCAGGATTTGATACTAGGTTCACTTGGCATAGTATGTTTTCTTTCTTTTTTTGTGGGCGGAGTTGTCTCCATTCAAACAGCTTTGAATATCGACAGCACTTTTATCCCAGAAAATCTGGTTGGTTTTGCAACGCGACAATCCATTATTCTTGAGTTTGCACCCACGTTTATGGCGATTATTTTAGCTGGAAAAGTCGGGTCCTATATCACATCAAGTATTGGGACCATGCGCGTAACCGAACAAATCGATGCCTTGGAAGTTATGGGTATTAATTCGGTAAACTTTTTGGTTTTCCCCAAACTTTTGGCCATGACCTTATTGCCAATCGTCATTATCTTTTCTATGTTTTTAGGCATTTTTGGTGGCTGGGCTGCCACCATATATGGGGGCTTTTCGAGTAGCGCCTCATTCATCGAGGGCATTCAATTGGAGTTTAATTCATTTCATGTCTTTTATGCTTTTGTAAAAACTTTTTTATTCGCGATCATTTTAGCTACAATCCCCTCCTACCACGGCTATTATATGAAAGGGGGAGCACTTGATGTTGGTCGTGCCAGCACGGTTTCCTTTGTTTGGTGCTCTGTTGTCATTATTGTTGTAAACTATTTTATTACCCAACTCTTTTTCTCCTAGAATGATTCAGATAAAAGACATACATAAAGAGTTTGATAATACGCCAATTTTAAAAGGGATTACAACTGAATTCAAAAGAGGAAAAACAAACTTGGTGATTGGACAAAGTGGGTCTGGAAAAACCGTTTTACTCAAAATTCTTCTTGGTTTATTTACTCCCAATAAAGGCGAAATCTATTTTGACGGAATTCCTTTTTCTTCAATGACAGACGACGAACACAGAACCCTACGCAGGGAAATCGGAATGGTCTTTCAAGGGAGTGCATTATTTGATTCGATGAGTGTGATTGAAAATGTATTGTTTCCCATGCGCATGCTAACCAAATTGTCAGAAGCCGAAAGGATAGAGCAAGCAGAGACCGTCATTGAGCGTGTCAACCTCATCGACGCGAAAAACAAGCTTCCCAATGAAATTTCAGGTGGGATGCAAAAGCGAGTTGCGATTGCACGAGCAGTTGTGATGCGACCCAAATATCTTTTTTGTGACGAACCAAACTCTGGATTGGATCCAAAAACAGCTATTGTGATTGACAACCTGATTCAGGAATTAACTAAAGAGTACAATATCACTACCGTCATCAACTCCCATGACATGAACTCGGTCATGGAAATCGGAGAAACCATTGTCTTTTTAAAGAATGGTACTAAAGAATGGGAGGGGTCAAACCAAAATATATTTAAAACCGATAACGAAGCCGTTACAGACTTTGTTTATTCCTCAAACTTGTTCAAAAAAGTGAGAAAATTATACCTAGAGGATTAATCGCTTTCGAGGACAAAGGCACGATTAGGAAGTTGAATTACCAACCAATTTCGCAAACGTTTTTCTTCGGATGCAATGGCTAAAGAGTCCAAAGAAGAGTCCCACTGTATACGAAAGACCGCTATTGTATCTATCGTTTCGAAGTTTGAAATATAGGTTTGTGCATAGCGAACTTCTCGAGCAAAAGGACTAATTACCCTCATTTCGGAGAGTATTTCATCAAATGAGATTTGGGATGTTGATCGATTGTTAAGTTCGCCAATACGTGTTTGTAATGCTTGAATTTCAGCTTGTTGACGAAGAAGTTCCAGTGAGTCACGTTTTCGTAATTCAATCAGAAAACGCTGTTGATCAAAACGCTTGGTTTCTTGTTCCAATTGGTTTACAATAAGTGCTGTATTTTCAAGAGATTCATAGGAAGCAATTCGCTCCCTTAACAAGCGCTCAACAGCTGGTTCTAAAGGGGCCACGCCAAAGTTATTGATAATCACTTTTGGTTGTGAATCATCAAAAACGATGCTTGCTGTTTGGCGCAAGTAATCGGCATTATCAATCCCTTGAAGCTCACTGTCCAAAAACAATTGTGCAGCCGCTTGAAAACGACTCTTTTGTAATACGTCAACAAAAGTAAATCCAGCGGGGATCGCCATGAGTAAGGCCAATAGTGTTGCCAGACGCGAAATACGACGGCGGCTCTTGGGATTGGCATACTCTGTCATAGGGAACCGCAAAAGTTTAACAACCAGATACGCAGCAAGGGCAATAAAACTGGCATTAATCGCAAATAAATACAACGCTCCAAGCGCATAGGAAATATTTGAATGTGCCAGTGCATAACCAACTGTACAAAGAGGTGGCATAAGGGCAGTGGCAATGGCAACCCCAAAAATCACTGAGGCTATGGTTCCCTTTTTGGTTCGAGCAATAATCAAAGCCAAACCACCAAAAAAAGCAATCAACACATCTCGAATATCAGGGCTGACACGAGCCAAAAGCTCACTGGACTCTTCGCGAAGCGGAAAAAGAGCAAAGAAAAGAAATGCCGTAAGTACACTGAGCAATACCATGACACCAAAATTGACCAAGGAACGGCGTAATGTGGCTAGATCGTTAATCGCCAAAGAAACCCCAACACCAAGAACAGGGCCCATTAAAGGCGCTATCAACATCGCACCTATGACCACAGCAGTCGAGTTGGCATTCAATCCAATTGAGGCAAGGAAAATTGAACAAATCAATACCCAAGCGGTGGCGCCACGAAAGGAAATATCGTCTTGTATGGCCTGAATTGTTGCCCGATAATCAGTGTCTTTACGGATGGACAGCAGGGTTGATACAAACCCAAACAGACTTTTTAAAAACCCTTTCGCTCCCTGTTGAACCTCTGCTTTAGCAGCATTGGTTTCTTCTACAAAGTCAAATTTAGATTCCATTACGCAGACATCTTTAATTTTAAACCCTTTGAACTTCACTGTGCGCAGCGAAGAGATAGGTTCTTTTTGTGGCAAGCTCAACACAAGCATAGCATGTTCTACGCAATTGTCCCAATTCGTAGATTTTGCCATTTTCTGCTCGAAAGCGAGTGCCGGTTTCTAACTCAAAAATAAAAGATTTATCGTTAGCAGGGTCATAGCGCTTGAGCGCAAGAGCCAATGGAGGGTCTGCATCAAGAGTTGATTTTGGGTTTTTCAAGTGTTTTGCCAACAAGCCGAGTACATCATTAGGAAAAATTTGATCTTGAAGAAAAGGAAGCATTTGTTCCTTAAACGTTTGCTTCCATAGAGCACCATGTGGTTGGGTTCTATACGGCTGTGTTTGAGTAACCAACCAATGCGCCCACTCATGAATAAATGTAATTAAAAATCGATAGGGATTTTCCATTTTATTTAAGGTAATCTGAAATCGTCCATCTGGAAACTTTCGAAAATCTCCGTGTTTTGTACGCCTTGGGCTGACAACCCGAATGGTAACTGGTTGATTCTGAACCAAATCGAGACATTGAGAACGCGCATTAACAGGCAAATACGTCGCAAAAGCACTCATGGTGTGGATTGACTAATCGGTAGAATTTTGCCGTTGTACAAGCGGTGGCCATTGAGCGAGAAATCTGCGATATAAGATGCCATTTCTGTGGCAGAAACAGGAGCTTTATAGTCCGGGAAAGCTTCGGCAAGCATTTCCGTTTGAACCGCACCTAAGGCCAAGGCATTACAACGTGGGCCATTGTCTTTAAACTCCTCCGCTAATAGTTCGGTCAAAATTCCAAGAGCTCCTTTGCTACTGCTATAAGCTGCAAGCCCTGGAAATTTGGCAGACCCATTTATACCGCCCATACTACTGATGTTGAGAATGTGACTGCTTGTAGATAGCAATGGGAGTAAATGACGTATTAATTGAGCAGAACCAAAAACATTGACACGGTAGACCGCTTCAAAATCCTCAGAAGTGGTGACAGAAAATGGTTTATTGATAAGCATACCAGCGTTGTTGATTAATACATCGAAATGATCAACTCCACACGATCCAACCCAATCTGATATTTGTTGCTCATCGGATAAATCAATAGAAACCACATGAATCCCCATTATGTGTTTGAGTTCATCTATGTTTCGAGATAAAGCCCAAACCTCATGTCCTAAATTTTGAAAGGCATCAACCAAAGCACGTCCAATCCCACGACTGGCACCCGTTACGATAACACGTTTTGGTGAGTGCATGATCTTAAATTACCAAGCGCAAGGGTTGTTCGATATATTCCCGTAATGTTTGAAGGAATTGCGCACCAGTAGCTCCATCAATCGTACGATGATCACAGGCAAGTGTAAGCTTCATTGTACTACCAACTGCTATTTCTCCATCTTTTACCACTGGTTTTTGTACAATTGCACCGACCGATAGAATAGCAGAGTTGGGTTGGTTGATAATGGATGTAAATTCATCGATTCCAAACATCCCAAGATTGGAGATGGTAAACGTACTTCCTTCCATTTCGTCTGGCGCAAGTTTTTTATCACGAGCTCGAGCTGCATAGTCTTTGACTTGCGAACCGATTTGAGGTAAATCCATTTCATCAGCAAATCGGACAACAGGAACAACCAATCCATCAGGAACAGCCACCGCGACTCCAATATGTACATGGTGATTGAGCTGCATACGATCGTCAAACCAACGCGAGTTGACTTGAGGATGTTTTTTAAGCGCCAAAGCTGTTGCTTTTACGACGATATCATTAAATGATATTTTGGTGTTGGGCAGCTCGTTGTATTGTTTACGGAATGCAATAGCTGCATCCATATCAAATTCTACAGATAAATAGTAATGAGGAGCACTAAACTTGGACTCGGCAAGTCGTTTGGCGATCACTTTTCGCATTTGTGAGTTTGGAATATCTTCTGATGATTCCTGTCCCTTCGGAACAAAAGCTTGTGTGCTCGCAGCAGCTGAACCCGGAACAAACTGTTCGATATCACGCTTTACGATCCTTCCATGCTCCCCTGTTCCTTGAACTTGAAGAAGGTCAATCCCCTTTTCAGCAGCCATCTTTTTGGCTAGAGGGGATGCCATGATTCTTTCGTTTATATTGGCAGAAGATACGACCGGACTTGCAGTTGTCTGAACGGCAGTTTCCGCAGTTGCAGCGGGTGGGGTATCAACTGGCGCTGCTTCTTTCTCGATTGCTGGGGAACTGCCTGAGTTCGCATTTGACGATGCAGCCAAAACAGAGGCGACATCAGTACCACTTGGCCCAATGACTGCAAGTAAGCTGTCGACAGCAGCTGATTCACCGACTTGAACCCCGATATGCAATAATTCCCCTGCATAAAAAGATTCAAATTCCATCGTAGCTTTATCTGTTTCGATTTCAGCTAGAATTTCACCTTCCTCAACAGCATCTCCAACATTTTTTAGCCATGAGGCGACAGTTCCTTCTTCCATGGTGTCGCTCAAGCGTGGCATTTTGACCACCTCCACGCCATCAGGTATAGCGGAGATTTGAGTTTTTGTTATGGATTCTGACTGACTTTCTTCTGATTCAGAGGTATTTTCTGGAGCAGATGTGGTTGTATCCCCATTAACTAGAGCACTGATATCTTCCCCTTCATCCCCAATAATGGCAAGTAAACTGTCAACAGCAGCGCTTTCACCCTCTGCAATTCCGATATGAAGTAGAAAGCCCTCATTGAAAGACTCAAACTCCATAGTGGCTTTATCTGTTTCAATTTCGGCTAATATATCGCCCTCCTCAACTTTATCTCCAACTTTCTTGAGCCATGAGGAGACTGTTCCCTCTTCCATAGTATCGCTCAATCGCGGCATATTTACTACAATCGCCATATTATAATTTATGTGCTAAAAATGGATAATCGCTTTGTTCGTAAACAGCATCATACATCACAGATTTTTCAGGATAGGGCGAAGACTCTGCATAATCTGCGCATTCTTGAACCCGAACTTTCACATCTGCATCGATACTTCCGAGTTCATCTTCGGAAGCAAATTCGTTTTTCAGAATGTGCTCGCGAACTTGGGTGATTGGATCAATTTTACGGTATTCATTGACTTCATCTTTGGTTCGGTAATGTTGTGCGTCTGACATCGAATGTCCACGATATCTGTATGTTTTTGCTTCCAAGAAGGTAGGGCCTTCCCCTTTTCTTGCTCTTTTAATCGCTTCAGAAATCCCCTCTGCCACCTTCACAGGATCCATTCCGTCAATGGGTCCACATGGCATTTCATAGCCAAGACCTAGTTTCCAGATGTCCGTATGATTGGCTGTGCGCTCAACAGAAGTTCCCATGGCATAGCCATTGTTCTCCACGATAAACACAACTGGAAGTTTCCATAACATGGCGAGATTGAGTGTTTCGTGAAGTGAGCCCTGACGAACAGCTCCATCACCCATATAACAGAGTGTTACAGCGTCGCTTCCATGGTATTTATCTCCAAATGCCATTCCAGCTCCTAAAGGAATTTGACCCCCGACAATTCCGTGCCCCCCATGAAAGCGGTGTTCTTTAGAAAAAATATGCATTGAGCCCCCAAGACCTTGGGAAGTTCCCGTTGCTTTACCGTACAATTCGGCCATCACACGTTTGGGGTCAACACCCATCCCAATGGGCTGAACGTGGTTGCGATAGGCTGTGATCATCCTGTCTTTGGTGAGGTCCATCGCATGAAGGGAACCAGCCAGAACTGCTTCTTGCCCATTGTATAGATGTAAAAATCCTCGTACTTTTTGTTGAATGTAAACAGCGGCAAGCTTGTCTTCAAACTTTCGCCAGAAGAGCATATTCTCATACCAGCTCAAATAAGTTTCTTTGGTTACTTCTTTCATAGAATCAATATCTTTTGTTTCCAATGATATCTGACTGCAAAGGTAATGCTTTCCCACTTTTTGTAAAAACGGGAAATGGGATTATTCAAACAATAATGGCAATTGCTAGTTCTCTAAAGAATCGCCAAAATTAAATGTAAGTGAAAATCTGAGGGTGTTTTCGAGAGGATTAATCAATTTTGTTGCTGAAATTAAATACGAGAGATCGATGTCCACGACATTGTACTTAAAACCTGCACCAAGGGTAATAAATTTTCGAGCACCCTTGTCTTCGTGTTCATTGAAATATCCTGCACGTAAGGCGAAGGCATTGTTGTAATTGAATTCGGCACCTAACGCCCAAGTAAATTCTTGCAATTCTTCACTAAACCCATCTGGTGCATCTCCAAATGACTTAAAAATTCCACTGAGAAAACTCACGTCTGGTTGGATATACCCAGTGATGATTTCTTCCCCTTCTACATTGGTTGATTTGATGGGCTGACTTGGCGTAGGAACGAGTAGCTTGTTGATTTCTAAGCCCAAACTGAGAATGTTGTAGCTGTCTAATACAAAGTCAAAGCCACCACCGACTTTTAAGTTCGTTGGCAAATAATCTGCAAAACCGTCATCTTCGTAAGTGAGTTTTGGACCAAGGTTGCTGATGTTAAATCCGCCACGCCACTTGCCTTCAAAATTGCTAAAGTCACGTTGCGCAGACTGATAGTAACCCGAAACCCCAAAAGCGACTGTACTCGCAGCTGAGGCATCATCAGTTGCAGAGCCAAGCTTGAGATCAGAATTGATAAAAGCACCTGTTACTCCTAAAGAAAACGATTCATTGAGTTTTAACGCATAGGAAAAGTCTAAAACAAACTCATTTGGTCGTTCGATGAGTGGATTGATAAAGTCAGCTGGTGTTTGACCAATCTCTATTTCACCCAAGCTAAAATATTTTAAGCTTGTCGCCCAAGCTGCTCGTTCCGAAACAACCTTATAATAAGACACATTCGCTAGGAAGATATCATTGACCAATTGACTTAGATAGGGCGTATAGCTTACACCGATTCCTGACTCGCTTGGAGCAAAACTATACTTCGATGGATTCCAATTTTGGGAAAAGGCGTCTGGCGTAGTTGCAACCCCTTGTTCACCCATACCAGCTGATCTCGCATCAGAGGTGATCAAAAGAAATGGAACACCAGTGGTGATCACTCGGTTTTGTCCGTTTAATGCGATTGCTATAAATACGAATACAAATGAAAAAAAACTTCTCATACTTTATTAATTCCTTATTATTCTATGTGTCTCAGTGTGTGTTGTATTGGATAACGTAGAATTTAACGTAATCGTGCACAAATATACTCCCTTATTTACTAATGTGCCGTCATTCGACTGACCATTCCACACAATCTCACTATTTGTGTTTGTGCCAGAGTACAATGTTTTATTTTGCTCCCATACTTTTTTCCCGTTGATGTCGTGAATGGTGATGTTTGCCTGAATAAGCTCACGGGGTTTGTTGTGACTGATCCAAAATGTAGTTTGGGTTTCAAAAGGATTGGGCACGTTGTAGATCGCATTGATTAAAATGTTATTTTCGCTTGAAACCACAAAATCAATAGTTTGTGTAGAAGGGTTGTTATGGGTGTCCCAAGCTGTCACAGAGAGAGTGTGAGGCCCTGGAGAAAGATTGTTGAACAAGTAGTTCAGAGAGCCCGACTGGTAGTCTCCAAGGTTTGTGCGATAAAAATTATTTAAGATGATTGGGTGCTGTGTCATTCCATCTAAAATAGCCAGTAGTTCATGCCCTAACCCGCCAGAAGTGTTGATGCCATTTTCATCTGAAAATCTTGCAATTAAAATCGGGTTGGTTCCCGTCATATCTCCGCTTTCAAATGATTCATTATCTAAAAAAAGTTCAATTACAGGCCCTTGGGTATCAATTTCTGGATTTGGATTGATTCCCCCAATAAGAAGATCGGTGAATAAGCCCGTCTTTTTGCTCGTACTATCACTCGAAACAGCATACATGCTAATACGAGCTTGACCAAGTGGAAGTGAAATGTCTTTGGGTATGACCAGCTCGATATTCCAAAATCCATTAATCACTTCCGCATTTCCCTTAAAAATCACATTGCCTAGTGCGTTGAAAGTAAAGGTTCCATTACCATCATTGCCAAGTGTTGTTTTTTCTAGCTCTTTGTCAAAGATTGTCAACACAACCTCTCCTGAAAAATCATCTAGTAGTTCTCCATTTTTGTCTGAAACTTGACCGGCGAGATTCACACGGTCAAGGGCACGTAATTGTTTGTTTTCATCACCTAATCCTTCAATTTCATTACCATTGAGATGCGTCAGGTCTACGCGACCTTGTGGAATCGCAAGTTTGAGAGCTGGGTCGCCGATAAAAAATATAATTCGCTTCTGAGATGTGCCGAAGAAGTCATTTTTTGACAAGCGCAAGGCTTCTGAAATTGTTGGGTAATCATCCAATTCGTAGGCAAATAAATGCTCAGCAATAATTTTATTGTAGGTGATGCCATTGCCCACGTAAATTTGTCTAGTGGTGGAAATTAGTCCAATCACACCTCCTGCTGGATTGGCAAAACTTGCCTCTCCTGCTGTGTAAACCTCGGGGTTGTCAAAACGACTGAATTCGCAAGTAGATGTGATAAAGAGAGGAAATCTTCCTGGATTGTAGAGACGGTCAGCAAATTCTTTATCAAATATTCTCTCAGAAGCTAGGCCACTTTCTCCACCATGACCAAAATAATTGATAGCAAGTGTGCCCTGAACGAATTGATTTTCCAATGCTTGATTGACCCCAGGATAACGGTCGCCTGTAGCAGAGATGACCTGCTCAAAAGAATCAGAATGCACCTTCTGTAGGTTTAAGAATGGTTTATTGGCTATCACCTCCTCTCCCAATTCATCTAGTCGTTCCTGAATAATATTTTCCCATTCTGCATCTGAGTCGTCAGACAGAATCGTAAATGTGTTTTGCCAGTCTCCATTGGCCAAACTGTAATCAATCGATTTATCCACCATCGCGAGAGCACCCGCCTTTGTATCGAAAAGAATTCTGCCAACTGCCAAGTCCATACGGTCGTAAAAACTGAGTGCTCCTTCGCTGATGTCCATCATCGCATAAAAGTCGTCTGACATATAGCTATTGGCCAAATGGAAGCTATTCAAAGAATGATAGGTTGGCACGACCATATTGTTGTTTGGGATCCGATCTTTGTAGTCGTAGCTTGTGTCTCCAAATAAACAAACATACTTGGGTTTGTTGTCATCAGAATTGTTGAGGTATGCGTATCGAATCGCATTGCGAATTGCCATGATATCAACATTGCCGGCACTAAAATCATCGTAAATTTCAGCTAGGGTCAAAACCGAAGATTTTAATCCCGTGTGCGAACGGTGGTGTGCAGCAAGCTTATTGGCTTCCTCAACAAAATCATCGTGCGTGATAATGATATATTCTGCTTCATTGGATAGTCGTTCACGCAATTGGGGTGAGTTAAATGTATCTCCATATTCACTGCGTTGTGGCACAAGCACATCATTAGCGCTGTATACATGATAGCGATCGGCAGTCTCATTGGAGTAAAAGTATACCTCTCGATCATTGTCGGATTGGAAAACTTGAATTGTGCCATCGGAATTCAATTCCCAAATTGCATCGACATCTGATGCTTGATAACTATTTGAATTATTCGTTGTAAACGCAAATTGTCCGCGATCTCCAGAAAGAATTCGCTCATAAGAAACTTGTATGTAATCCAAATAACCAACCGCAGAACTAAATCCCGACGCATCGTAGCGCAAATGCACATCTAGCTCATTTGAAGACGGATTTATTGATAGACTTATTGTTCCCTCTGATGCTCTTGTAAGTGTTTGTGTTGCTGCCAAATTAAGGAACTTATTGGCGTTTTCTACACTTAAATCAAAATAGCTGCCATTTATGGCTGAAGCCGCTGCGGCAAGCTTAATATCCACACCGGTTGCAGCTTTTCGGTCGGTCAGCTGAAAAGCGTAATTAGCAGTTGAATTATGGAGAAAGCGATTTCCAAACCACTTTCTACCCATTTGCGCAATATTGACTAAATCTTCTTCGAAATGTAGATTTACAGAAGCGCTCGTTTGATGGTCATTGGTAACTGCCAATGATAATTGAGTATTTACCCGAAGTCCATTTTCTCCACCGTAAGAAATAACATAATGCGCATGGTCATGATAAAGATTCACTGCTGTTTGACTATCATCACTCCATTCGGAAGATCCATAAGCATAGAACAAGATGTAATCCTCATCATCTATGCTTCCATCGTCCATACCTACAAGTTGGAGCGGGTTTTCGGAAAACCCATAATTGACTCCATTCATTTCCGAATTGATCAAGGGAATCATTTGACCACCCCTACCAAATATTTTTAAAGTCTCTGGATTTATGCTGGATATTGGCATACCCAAGTCACGTAAAAACTCAGCTGTGATTTTGTGAATACCTGTCCGATTGACTTCAAATCTATAGCCAGATTGAGGAGACATAGAGTCAGTTGAAGTTAGCTGTTGGACACGCTTGCTGGTAAACCGATTCACTGTATGTGGGATAATGGTAAATCCAGTAACCACATAAAGTTTGTTGTTTTTTACAATAAAAGGTTCGATTTGAAAAACAACTTGGTGGACATCTCTTCCTTTGGTTTTGTATACCATGGTATGAGGACGAGCAGCAAATTGATCCAAATCAAGATTTACATCAAGATCAACATCAACTTCTAGTGTTTGTACATTTTCGATAGAGAATTCCACGCCAGAATCGTTTGCGAATTGTTTTGAAATGCTAATGGCAAATCGCTGATGTTCTTCATCATAAAAAACGGTTTGACCTATCGCTTTGGGTACTCTTTTTAACTGATCTCCAACATGTAACCGTTCGACACCTTGCCAATTCCATTGTACATCAATCTGTTGAGACCATAGGCAAAGAGGTAAAAAGAAAAGGGTCAATAGTCGCATACTAAATCAATAACGAAAAAGTTTGTAAGATAGTGTTTGAAATAAAAAAATATAATAAAAAGAGCATTATAATCGTTTTTGGGATATAAATTATAAGTCTTGAAAGTCAAATTTACACATATTTACTATCTTGCAGTCCAAAATAGAATCTGTATGTTGCGCAAATGCATATTCACACTGACTGTTTTGGCATCAATCACCATTGTCTTCACTGGATGTAGCCGAAACGGATCCGTTAAAAGCGGTGAATCTTCCGCTACCGGTTGGAAAATTGGTGAAAATGGCGGTTTTGACTATAAAGGCAAAGACTACAAAGACCAAATTCAAGGACCCAATCTCATCCTCATCCACGGGGGTACTTTCACGAAAGGTCGTGTCCAAGATGATGTAATGAAAGACTGGAACAATGCGCCTACAAGGATGCAAGTTCGATCTTTTTACATGGACGAAACAGAAGTTACAAACCTGATGTATATTGAATATTTAGATTGGCTAAAACGTGTTTTTGTACAGGAAGATGGAACCAATCCTATTTATATATCTGCTCTACCTGATACACTTGTTTGGCGGAATCAACTTGGTTATTATGACGATATGGTCAACAACTACCTTCGTCATCCTGCATTCCGAACACACCCTGTAGTTGGAGTAAGTTGGCAACAAGCAAACAACTTTGCAAAATGGAGAACAAATCGAGTAAACGAATTGATTTTAGAAGAAAAAGGCTGGATAGCTAAGGGAGCCAGAACATCTGATGCAATTAAAGGAAGAGTCAATTTTGATACAGAAACCTATCTAAAACGACCCGATCTTGTATATGGCGAAAACTATACTGCTGACAACGTAAGAGCAGCTGAAAACGACACAGAGGATCAAACACAGTCATTTGTTGGTCGCCGTGCCCAAATTACTGTGCGTGGAGAAGGTACAGAAGAGGACGATGTAAAAGTAACCAATGCAAGTGTGGAATATGGGATTGTTCTACCAGAATACAGATTACCAACTGAGTCCGAATGGGAATATGCAGCTCTTGGACTTGCAGGGATTCGTGAGTATAATTCGTATCAGGGGAAAAAGAAATATCCTTGGTCGGGTGACACCTCAAGGGTTACACAAAGTCGAAATGCTGGGGATCAACTCGCTAACTTTAAGCAAGGACGTGGGGATTATAGCGGAGTTGCTGGCTGGTCAAACGACGATGCTGAAATTACTGCGGATGTGTACCAATATCCACCAAACGATTTTGGATTATATGGGATGGCAGGAAATGTTTCCGAATGGGTAGCTGATGTCTATCGACCCCTTACGAATAATGAGGTTAGCGATATGAATTATTTTCGTGGCAATCTGTTTCAAACTTATATTACTGAGGATGGAAAAGCTTCTGTGAATAATGATGTCATTAATTATGATGACAACCCCAATGGCCGTAGTGTATACAGCCAATTACCTGGTTCTATCCAAAAACAAAATATAGTTCCAAATGATTTTGATTCTGAATTTACTAATGAGCAATTATTAAATACGAATGGATTAGCCGCTGACAACCTAGCCTATGCCGATGGCGACAAACTATATCAAAGAGAAAAAGGGAATCCTGACGGTGAAGAGATGTACACCAATGCTTTCGATGAAACACGAATTGCAGAAGAAAAACGTCTCACACTTGTATCTAACACCACTCGTGTCATCAAGGGTGCATCTTGGAAAGACCGTGCCTATTGGCTCGACCCAGCGCAACGACGTTATATGCCTGAATTTTTGGCTGCGGACTATATTGGCTTCCGATGTGCAATGTCCTATCTTGGAAGTACAAGTGAAGACCGTAAACCACGGGGTATTCCAAAAAACTAAACACACAATTCTCTAACCAACTTTGATGTCAGCGCTTTACAACATCTTTAGAGACGCTGCGGGAGTCAGTACTGACAGCCGAACCCTTCAATCTGGTCAACTTTTTTTTGCCCTCAGTGGGCCAAATTTTAATGGAAATCAGTTTGCAAAACAAGCCCTTAACAAAGGAGCGATTGCCGTGGTAGTCGATGAAGATGTCTCGATTAGCGATGACCGAGTAATTCGCGTTGAAAATACATTAAGATCACTCCAAACGCTAGGGACAGAACACCGAAAAAAGCTGGGAACGACAATTATTGCTTTGACTGGAAGCAATGGAAAAACTACGACCAAAGAACTCATTCATTCGGTGCTCAGCCCGACCTATACTACTGTAGCTACACAAGGAAACCTCAATAACCACATTGGCGTTCCTCTCACCCTGCTTTCGCTTCAAGAAGACACCGAAATCGGAGTCGTCGAAATGGGCGCTAATCACCTTGGAGAGATTGCAGTTTTGGCCAATATCGCTCAGCCAGATTTTGGGCTGATTACCAATTTCGGTAAGGCCCATCTTGAGGGTTTTGGTAGCCTGGAAGGAGTTGTCAAAGCCAAATCAGAACTCTTTGACTATCTCAAAACAACAAATGGTTTGATCTTTGCCAATGCCGACGATCCAAAAATCATGGTACAACTCAAAGGTCAAGATCCTATCACCTATGGGACAGAAACAACAGCAAGGGTATCTGCAACACTTCTTACGGAAAACGATGCGATTCGAATTGAGGTTGATCAACAAGAGATACAAACCCAACTCAGCGGGGCTTATAATGGATACAATGCCTTGGCTGCCTATGCAATAGGTCGACACTTTGGGGTATCCCCACAAAACGCGAAAAGAGCCCTCGAATCATATATTCCTGACAACAACCGCTCTCAACTCATTCGCAAAAAAGATCTCCACATCACCCTAGACGCCTACAATGCTAATCCAACGAGTATGCAAGCTGCCCTAGCGAGTTTCTCTAAAAAAGGTGGGAAGAAGATTGCGGTTCTTGGACAAATGAATGAACTCGGAAAGCACACAGAAATAGAACACAAACGGCTTGTAGATTGGATAAAGGCCTCTTCGATTGATGATTGCTATTGGGTAGGCTCTGCTTTCGCACCTTTTATTTCATCTGACAAGTACTTTTCTACTGTTGATCAGGCCATAGATTATTTCTCAAAAACTCCTCTTGGACAAGCATCGATTCTTGTGAAAGGGTCTCGCAGTTTCACACTCGAAAAATTAGTAGACGTTTTTCACTAATGGGGCGCGCCATTCTATTTCTCGGACTGGTTCTTGTTCTCATCGGAGGCGTACTGCTATTGGGAGAAAAATATGGTGTTAAAAATCCACTTGACGTTCGATTTGGAGGAGAAAACTTGACATTTTACTTCCCACTCGGTACTTCCATACTGGTCAGTATTGTTTTGAGCTTGTTGATTTACTTTTTTAAAAAATAAAAAAGATGCTATCCGATGCAGGTGATAAAAATGGTTCTGCCGCCTGCTTGGTTTCTGTGTTCGCACAAATACACTCCTTGCCAGATCCCGAGTTGTGGAATCCCATTTTTGATTGGAAAGGACACCGATGAACCTAAAATACTACTTTTAATATGGGATGTCATATCGTCTTTACCTTCCAAAGTGTGGGTATAATGATCGTCAGATTCTGAAACCATTTTGTTGAAATGAGTTTCAAAATCAACGCGTACGCTTGGGGCAGCATTTTCGTTGATTGTCAGACTTGCCGAAGTGTGTTTGATAAAGACATGCACAATTCCCGTCAGATTAGGTAGTGCAGTAATGATATCATCAGTGATCAAATGGAACCCTCTTGAAAAGGGTTTTAGGGTGATTTCAGCTTGATAAGTCATCTTAATTGTGGGTCATACTGGACTCGAACTCACCTCTTAAGTAATTGATTATCAATAACTTACAATTTTAGGGTGTTCCCGAAGGGAACACTTTGTGTTACCAATAGGAACACTTTTTTTGACACAGAACTAATGAAAAATAATGTGGACAGATTCTGTTCAGATTTTTTTTATTTCATTTTTATACCAATCCATGAAAATCTTTTTATCCTTTGGGTCATATTTATCTCTTTTTTCTAAATTATCATGATCCCAAAGGGGTTGAAGATTTGTGTAATGTGAAAGAGCTTCAAGTTCTTCTAATGAGTTTGCAGAGGATAAAGGAATAATGTGGTCAATTTCCCACTTATCAATATTACTCCATGTCATTCCATCTTTGAATTTGGATTCAATGTGATTTTTTAAATCTTCATAAGAACAACCCACTAAATCAAAGGTTTTAGAACGTTTAGTATAACCATCATTTTTAAATGCCTTGTATAATCTGTTTCTTATCCTTGAAATCATCTTAAATATTGGATCAGAATTGCTTCTATCTTTGTGATATTTCCTTCTATATTCATTCCATTTTTCTTCATTATTTCTTTTCCATTCTTTGGCTAATTCTGAAATTCTATCTTTATTTTTAAGATTCCACTCTTTACTTTTCTTTTTTATTTTTTCATAATTCTCTGAATAATATTTTTTTGACATCTCTAGTGACCTATCTCTATTCTCTTTATAGTGATTAGCTCTATTTTCTTTTATTCGAGCCATTACAGTAGGTCTTGAGGAATATTCATCATAGTAATTTTTTCTACATTTGCGACAGGTTGCCATAAATCTAAACTCTCCATTTCTATTAGTGTATTTTAAAAAGTTCGATTCATTTTCATCTAATATTTTCAAACACTTATTACATTTTTTCTTACCCTTATTTTTAAGCTCTGCTATTTCTCTTTCTTTTTTTACAAATTCT
>PBNJ01000025.1 GCA_002723075.1 Flavobacteriaceae bacterium
ATTCAAGTGGGTACAAAAGCTCCAGATTTTTCAGTTCAAGACCATGATGGGAATACGGTTTCCCTTTCCGATTTTGCCGGGAAAAAAGTGGTTATTTTCTTTTATCCAAAAGCCAATACACCTGGCTGTACGTTGGAGGCCTGTGATTTGCGGGATCATTATTCAGAATTGACAGATGCTGGATATTCAATTCTTGGGGTTAGTGCTGATACCGTATCCGCTCAAGCCAAATTTGCAATGAAGTTTTCATTTCCTTATCCGCTTTTGGCTGACGTGGACAAGGTGTTGATCAATGGTTTTGGTGTTTGGGGACCCAAGAAATTCCAAGGACGTGAGTACGAAGGAATTTTAAGAACGACTTTTATTTTGGACGAGGAAGGAGTAGTTGAGCGTGTGATTGATAAGGTGAAAACCAAAGTACACGCTTCTCAGATTTTAGAGGGTTAGTCAAGGCGTTTGGAATTATCCGATTGATAGCCAAATAGATTTTTTTCTTTGATAAGTTCCGATACTTTTTCTGGAAGCATCGTTTCCCAACCTTGTTTTCCTTTGTTGATTAGCTCAAGAACTTCTTTGGAGTAAATATTGAGATATGCTTTGTTATAGTCGGTAATATCAACAACTTTTTTGTTGTATTTAAAGAATTTGTAGAGTTCTTTTACTTGTGAGGAAACACGTACGTTTGTACTGTCGACCACTTCTCCTGTGTTTGGGTCAATCATGGGGTAGAGGTACACCAATAGGTTTTTGAAAAACAGTTTTCCAAAGGCCTCCAAAATCCCACCACTGAGATTTCGGTAGTATTTTTCGTCAAAAATTTCAATCAGGTTACTCACTCCCATACTCAACCGAATCTTTTTTGTGGTGTAATTTGAAAAATACTCCACCAAGCGATAGTATTCTTTAAAGTTGGAAATCATTACAGTTAGTCCCATGGCGCACAACAGTTTGGCACGATCCATAAAGTCTTGCTCGTCGATAAAACCAGTGCCGTTTGACCGCAAATTCGATAAGGTAATTTCAAAGATGTTCATGGTATTGTCCTCTTCCACGTCTTCGTCTTGATAGAACAGAGAGGAAGAGCTGGTAAACATATCCATGTTTACATTTGTCACAGGGCGAAAACTCCCACGAATGGCGAGGATGTTTTTCTTGTAAAGTACACGTGCGGGTAGGAGATTGTTGCCATCAGGGCCAAACATGACCGCCTCAGTCATTCCATTTTTAACGAGTTCTAAACTCAATATACGATTATCCACATCTTCAAACAATGGACCTGTAAAATTGATCGTGTCAATTTCAATAGCAGACTTATCGATATGATCAAATAGATAACGCAGCATTTTTCGTGGACGGTCATGCTGATAAAAGGCACCGTATATAAGGTTCACACCAACAACACCAACAGACTCTTGTTGGGAACGCGCATCGATTTCGTGGAACCGCAAATGGGTGCTAATCATGGAGTAGGGCCCATTAGGTTCGGTTTGAAACTTGATTCCCATCCAGCCATGACCTTTAAACTTTTTGGCAAAGTCGATGGTGGTTACCGTATTTGCGTAAGTAAAGAAGATTTTTTTGGCTCGATCTTCCTCTGAAATTCTTTTCTCAAGGTGATTGATTTCCAAATCGAGCATTTTATTTAAACGCTCTTCAGAAACATAGCTTTTGCCTTTGCCGTATATGGCGTCGCTAAAGTTTTTGTCATAGGCGCTCATTGTTTTGGCAATGGTGCCAGATGCTCCACCACAACGAAAGAAATGACGCGCAACTTCTTGCCCTGCTCCGATCTCCGCAAAGGTGCCGTAGATATTATCATTTAGATTGATGCGTAGTGCCTTTGCCTCCAACGAGGGGGTGTTTTCGAAGGGTTGATCGCCGAGAAGCGAAACGGGCATATATTTGAGTTTTTACAAAGGTAAAAAAGTAAGTCCGAATTGATATCTTTACCCAAAACTTTTTTTGAAGATTACTTTTCTTGGTACGGGAACTTCGCAGGGCATACCGATTATTGGTAGTGATCACCCCGTTTGCCAAAGTGATGACCTCCGTGATAAACGGCTTCGGTCTTCTGTAATGGTGCAGTGGAACGACTGTACCGTTGTGATTGATTGTGGGCCCGATTTTCGACAGCAAATGCTACTACACCCCATCGCTAATCTCGATGCTATTTTGTTTACACATGAGCATGCCGATCACACAGCTGGTATTGATGACATTCGTCCTTTTTTCTTTCGTCAAGGGGATATTCCGATCTATGCACTACCGCGTGTGATTGACAAACTTACCCAGCGATTTGGATATATCTTTAACAGCTCGAATAAATATCCCGGTGCACCTGCAGTAGATGTTCATCACGTGAATCCTAGCCAGCCCTTTTCGGTTTGTGAGCAACTTATCGTGCCTGTGATGGGGCATCACAATCGTTTGGAGGTTTTGGGCTACAGGATGGAATCCTTTGCGTATCTCACCGACATCAAAACCATTTCGGAAGATGAGATTCAAAAACTCAATGATCTAGATGTACTCGTGCTCAATGCTTTACGTTTAGAGCAGCATCATTCTCATCTCAACTTGGAAGAGGCAATTCAACTCGCACAAAAAATCGGAGCGAAAACCACCTACTTTACGCACATCAGCCATCATCTTGGTTTTTATGCAGAAGTCGAGCAAAATCTCCCTAAAAACGTACATTTGGCTTACGATAATCTAACAATCACGATTTAATGCGCAACAAGATCATTCAATATTTATTGATTTTCATCTCTCTCATTGCACTCTACCTTTTTGTGAGTGATATGAATAAATCCGAGGCCTTTGCTGTCAGTCAAGAGCGGATGAGCAAACGAGTTGTTACACTCAAAGACTCTATCGCACAGCTTGTCGTTGAACAAACCGATAACGCTTATTTTTCGCTTGCAGTCAATCGAGATGCCCAACAAGCTCACCCCGATTTTAGCCCGGAAGATTTGCAAAACATAATTGAGGATTATATCCTTTTGTCCAATGATAATCCAAAAGGAAACCCCTTATTGTCTTCTCTGGGATCTGACTGGATTATTAACAAAATCCATGTGGTCAATCACCAATGGGTTCTCGCCGATTTTACCAATGGAACCCAGTGGGGTGATGCCTTATTCTTATACCAAGTGAAAGCTAATGGCAAACCTCGCCTTCGCTTGCTCAACCATTTGATGTACCCCTAACGATTTATTGACTGCAATAAATCACCAAGGATTTTCATCTAAATTTGTATAATAATTAGACCCAAACCCTATGAAACCCCACTTTGGTTGTTCTAGGAATTGAATAACGCATTTTGCCATTCGAGGAGTTTATAAAAACCCTCTTGTCCAACGGTATGGCCTACGGGGAAGGCGTCAAACTGTATGGCAAAGCCCTTTTGTTGGAGCAGCTCCGCCGAACGCTGTCCCCAGTCATAAGGTACTACCTCGTCCAAGGAGCCATGAGCCGCATAAAGCGCAGGGGCATCTTTGGGCTCTGGCAATTGAGTGATGTTTTCATTGAAATAGCCACTCAGGGCAATTACACTTGCAAAGCGTTTGGGATAGGTCAACCCGAGACCATAGCTTAAAATGGCACCTTGGCTAAAGCCCAACAAATGTACTTGCGACCTATCATAAGGATGGATTTCCAAAAGCTCGTCCAAAAACTGCAAGACCAATTCGCGAGAGCCAATGGCTTCCTCATCATCAGACCATTTTCCTTGTTCGGCATCAAAATGAATGCTATACCATGCATGCCCCGTCATCGGCAGGGAATGAGGCGCACGAAGTGAGACCACCATCAAACTCGGGTGAAGGTATTCGGCAAAGGCAAATAAGTCGTTTTCATTGCTGCCATACCCATGGAGCAAGATCAGTAAAGGAGGGTTTTCCTCTGTTTTGGTCTTTGGCTGGCGAACGATAAAGTCTAAAACAGCCAACTAGCTTGGATTTTGAAAAACGCAGTTGTTGTTGATCACCCCAATGACAGTCCCTTTGAGTTCCTTACCCAAATAAGCACTGTTTTTTGAACGCGACAGTATGGACTCTTTCGAAACGGTGGTTGTCCCATCAGCAGTAAAAAGGGTTAAATCGGCTTGTGCACCAATTAGAATCGATTGCTGGGATACGCCAAATCGTTCCTTTCCCCGATTGAGAAGCAGGGCAGCGTCCTCTGCATCCATCATGGTGCATAAACTTCCAAAAGCAGTTTCGAGTCCCAGACTTCCGTAATCAGCGTGTTCGAGTTCCACTTTCTTGTGTTCGATATCCATGGGCTGGTGATCAGAAGTCACCATGTCAATTGTACCGTCTTTTAGCCCCTTCAAGAGTGCCTTTTGGTCTTTGCTTTCTCGCAGTGGTGGCATGAGTTTGTATCGGGTGTCAAAACCGTCAAGCTGCTCATCGGTCATCATCAAGTTGTGAACCGCCACACTGCAAGTCACATCGAGTTTGTCTTTTTTGGCTTGTCTGATCAATCCAACCCCCTCGGCAGTGGATATGGTGGGGATATGCAGTTTACCACCAGTATAACTCAAAATGGCCAAATCTCTGCGAATACGGATTTCTTCTGCAAGATTTGGAATCCCTGTTAAGCCAAGAGAGGTACTGATCTTTCCTTCGTGCATAACTCCATGTACAGCAAGTTGAGGATCGATGGGAAATGACTCAACAAGACCATCAAAACCACGCGCATACTGTAAAGCAAGCAACAAAAGGTGTGGATCGTCAATGGGTTGTTTGTGATTGCTAAAGCAAATGGCACCTGCTTGCGACAAGTCGTGAAGTTCGGCGAGTTGCAGTGTATTGTCATGTGCTGTGATATGCCCTTTGGGATGAAGTGTTGTTGGTGTGTGTGCAGCACTCCGAAGCAAAAAGGTAATATCGGCTTTTGATGTGGGTAGGGGGTTGGTGTTGGTATTGTAGGCAATCTGTGTAAAACCCGAAGCTGCAGCAACCGATAGGCCGTGGTTTAGGGTTTCTCGTTCCTCATAACCAGGCTCCCCAAATGACACACTACTGTCAAACCAACCGAGAGAAACACAGAGGTTTTTATGCTCGATTACACCTGCTTTGGTTGCATTTATGGACTTGTCGATCTTGTCAATGATACCGTTGCGAATAAGAATGTCGAGGGTATTGCCGTGAAAGCTGCTGGTAGGATCGATAATTTTTGCGGACTTAAGAAGTATATTCATCCAAAAATTTCGATAAGAGTGTTAAAACTGACGCAAAGATAGAAAACCTTATCGAAAGCGGGCTAAAACTTTTCAAAAACCCCTAAACCAAAGAGGGCAAAGTCGTATTTGACTGGGTCATCAGGGTCGAGCGTGCGCAATTGCTGGTCGAGTTCCCGAAGGGCTTTTTGATCGTTTTGTTTGCGTTTGAGCAATCCCAACTTTCGCGCGATATTTCCCGTGTGTACGTCTAGAGGACAAGATAATTTGGATGTTGGAATATCCGTCCATAAGCCAAAATCAACGCCGTTTTTGTCCTTTCGCACCATCCAACGCAAAAACATATGAATCCGTTTTGCCGCTGAGCCCTTGGCGGGGTTAGCGATGTGCTTGCCTGTGCGTTTGGGGTGGTCGAGTTCAAAAAAGCGATTTCGGAAACGACAAATGGCTGAATCCATAAATTCTTCGTCTGCCTTTGGGAGAAAGGCACCATGTAGTCCACCATGATGTATATAAAGATGTTGAAGAGCTTGCAGACAATAGCGCAAATCGATGGTGTTAAAAGTGCGGTGCACAAAGTGATCGATGGCTTCCCAGTCTGATTTTGCGGAATTGATAATATAATCGTGGGGTTGCTCTCCCATGATGGTCATTAACTTGGATGCACTTGTAATGATGCTCTTTCGATTGCCCCAAGCGATGATCGCGGAGAGAAAAGCAGCAATTTCGATATCTGGTTTGTTGTGAAAGCGTTTGGGAATTTGGATCGGGTCGGAAGTAATAAAGTCGGGATGGTTGTACTGTTGGGCTTTTTCATCGAGAAAAATACGCAACTCACGATTACTTAGCTCCATTGCCCATCGACAAGTTGGAGACTGCGGTCGCCAAGAGCAGCGAGTTCTTTGTTGTGGGTAACCAGTACAATGGTTTGGTCAAAGTTGTCGCGGAGTGACAAAAACAACTTATGTAACTGGTCAGCAGTCTTGCTATCCAGATTTCCACTGGGTTCGTCAGCCAACAAAAGTTTGGGCTTGTTGATTAAAGCCCTTGCTACAGCCACGCGCTGCTGCTCACCACCCGAAAGTATGGCGGGTTTGTGATCAGCTCGCTGGGAAAGACCCAAAAAATCAAGCAATTCCATAGCATATTTCTGTGCCTTGTGAAGGGGTGTTTTGCCAATCATTGCTGGAATACATATGTTTTCAATGGCACTAAATTCTGGAAGGAGTTGATGAGATTGAAACACAAAACCGAGTTGCTGGTTTCGAAATCTGGCCAATTCCTTTCCTTGCAGTGAAAATATATCTTGCCCCCCAATCCATAGCTTTCGATAGGGCTGAACATCAGCCACATCCAATGTTCCTAAGATGTTGAGTAATGTGGTTTTTCCTGCCCCAGAGGGCCCGGTTATCGCTACGATTTCCTTGGTTTTAACTTGAAGATCAACTCCATTGAGAACAGCTAGTGATCCGTAGGTTTTGGATAGGTTTTTGGCTTCAATCATCGTTTAAAATTACAAATTTGTTCTGGTATTGTTTTCTTTCATTTGAAAAATCAACTTTTTTGTTTAAGTTTGTTACAATATTGTTAAACAAAATGATAGAAAAGGCAACTTTAGCGAATGGATGTTTTTGGTGTACAGAGACCATTTTCAGCCGTGTGCGTGGTGTGCTTTCGGTCATGCCTGGCTATTCAGGTGGAACCATTAAAAACCCTTCATATCTGCAGGTTTGCAACGGGTCGACTGGTCATGCAGAGTGTGTTCAAATGGAGTATGATAATACTCAGATTGATTTTCAGACTCTGTTAGAAGTCTTTTTTGATACCCATGATCCCACTACGCTCAACAAACAAGGAGCTGATGTAGGTACGCAGTATCGCTCTGCAATTTTCTATCACGATGAACAACAGTTGGCTACTGCACAAGACATAATAGCATTAAAAGCTAATGGCTTTGATGATCCAATTGTGACTGAGCTTATTCCGTTTAATGTTTTTTATAAAGCAGAGGTGGAGCACCATGATTATTACAATCTCAATCCATCACAACCCTATTGTCGTGCGGTCATATCACCCAAGGTTAAAAAATTAATTACATCACATACACAATTGCTTAAAGAAGAATTATGACATTTGAATCTATCGACACATACGACATTAGCATTACCAATGCGATCAAATCGCACTATAAAGACATTATTCACAATATTGGAGAAAACCAAAATCGCGAGGGCTTGCTCGACACCCCAAAACGCGCTGCCAAAGCGATGCAGTTTCTGACCCAGGGATATGATATGGATCCTGCCGAAATCCTTCGTGGTGCCATGTTTGCAGAGTCTTATAACGAAATGGTACTGGTCAAAGATATTGAGCTTTACAGTTTGTGTGAGCATCATATGTTACCCTTTTTCGGAAAAGCGCATGTCGCTTATATTCCCAATGGACATATTGTCGGGTTGAGTAAAATTCCACGTGTAGTCGATGTGTTTTCACGACGACTTCAGGTGCAAGAACGCCTAACTGAACAAATTCTAGATTGTATCAACACTACCTTGGAGCCAAAAGGGGTTGCGGTTGTGATCGAGGCCTCTCACATGTGTATGATGATGCGGGGTGTGCAAAAACAAAACTCCCTGACCACAACTTCCGGATTTCGCGGTACGTTTGAGAAAATGGAAACGCGGAATGAGTTTTTGAAATTAATTGATTCTAAGCTATCATAGCTTTAATGCTTTATTTTGATTTGGAACAAAAAATTTCTCCCAACCTCGTCTGAGTAAAACCGAAGTCTGTTCAAATAACTTCTGTAAGCCCTGTTCATTACATTATCAATTGATAAACTGAAGTTAACAATACTTGAATTAATTTTATATGGTCCCCAGTTAAAATTTAGACTTAATTGGTTGAAACCATTTGGTGGGGTACTTATATCGACAATTTTATCAATTTTTTTTCCGTTTTCGATAACAGTAGTTATCGAATTATTGTTTGGAAATAAATTTTGTTTATTTACAAATTTATTTCCAATTATCGCATTAAATTTTTTGAATTCACCTAAGGAAAATTGTACTTCATTATTAATCACCAATGGAGGTATATTGACAAGATGCTCGTCTGTATGATAATCTTTTGCTTCAACCCAACTAATGCTATTTTTTAATCTAACATTGTCCTTAATTTTGTAGATTATATCAAAATCCACACCTTTGAAAATTGAGGTTATAGGGGAGTACTCCCAAACTGGAAATGCTCCTCTAATTGTTTGTTCAAATCCAGCTGGTTGAGCTAATATGTAATCTTTACTGTATGATAAATATGGATTAATTCTATAATTTAATTTACTATTCTTTTTTTCAAAATCAACTAAGACTTTGTGTGTTTTTTCCTTTTTCAAAAATGGATCTCCGTATTCAATTGAAGCTAATGAATGATGAAGGCCTCCACTAAACATCTCAGCTATATTTGGTGCTCTCTCAGTATAATTATGTTGAATACTTAATGAATATTTTTTTTCAAATTCTTTAACAAATCCCGTATTTGAAGAAAAAGTATTAAAAACTACTTTTTTTCTAATTAGCTTTTGACTTAAAACTTCATCTATAACAAATTCTCCAAGGCGATCTTGGTAGCTTTCGTTTTCCCATCGTGAATTTCTGTAATATTTGTATACATCACTGCTACTGTGTTCATATCTTAATCCAAATCCAAAATTTAGATCTTCATTTAAGTTTAATGTAGAAATAAAGTAACCTCCAAGATTTGTGTTTAAATAATCTGGAATTAGCCTTTTTACTCCTGTTCCTGGGGTTGAATAATTATCTTTAACTCCAAAAAAAATCCCATTGGTAAATTCATTAGAAAAATTTGACCAAGTATAACTTGAATTCACACTGTGAGTAGATAAGTTTAAGTCAAGAGATGGGATATTTTTAAAATCACCAATCCTTAAATCGTATTCTTTTCTATTATTTATCTGCCAACTGTATTTAAACGTTAACTCTTTATTATCGTTAATTATATGAGTGTAATCTACACTTGAAGTAAAGTGTTCATTTGATTGTTTTGGATAATTTATGTTGTAACTAAATTCATTTGCAACGTCAGGTTCATCGTCTTCAATAGCTCTTAATAAGTCTTTAATATTTCCAATATGAGAGCTTTTTAAAACTCCAATTTCAGAATTAAAATAGCTGAAAAATATTTTTAAACTATTACCAATATTATTTTTACCATAGGTAAATGACAAATTATTTTCATTCATTCCTGTATTTGAAAGAATGTATCTTGGAGCACTTAGGTCACCACTTTTTTTAAATGTTCCCTGAGTTTTTAAGTATGTTCCGTTTTCATATGTTTTAACCCATGTGCTAACAATACTACCCCCAGCACCATTGCTATTGACATTTAAAATTGTTTTTCCGTAAAGGGAATCGATTTTTCTTGGTATTGAGGACTTTAGTATGATAACTCCTCCAGGATTTTTACCAGAGTATTTCAATACACTAGCTCCTTTAACTAATTTAACGTTTTCGAATGCATTTAAATCAACATTTGGCGCATGGTCTTGTCCCCACTGTTGGTTCTCTAGCATTATTCCGTTATAGATTATTCCAACTCTGCTCCCGAACATTCCATGAATTACTGGCTTAGCTATGTTACTTCCAGTTGACAAAGTGTTTACTCCACTCACAGTCTCAAGTAGTGCTGATAACCCACTTCCACTATATCGATCTTTTTCTATTTCTGAAACCAAATATGATTTTGCACTAGTTGAAAGATCATCTACTTTCTCATCAATCAAAACCACTTCATTTAAAGTTGTTATTTCATGATCTAAGAAAAATTTTTTTTTTCTTGACTCCTTAAGATTGATTTCAGCATAAAAATCAGGACAATTAATATGAGAAACTCTTATCTCAATAATTTCACTGCATAGATTTTTAAAATTAAAATATCCATTTTCTGATGAAATGGCATTATAATTAGTGCCAATGACCTCCACTACAGCTGCTTCTAACGGAAGGCCCGAGTCAGAACTTATGATGTAACCCTCAAAATCTAGTTTACAATCTTGTGGAAAAACAAATCCTACAGTAATAAAATAAATTATTACTGTAGGAAATAAGATTGATTTAAAGAGAGAATTGAAATAAAACTTATTCAGCTTCAACGTGCGCTTCAAATTCAATTTCGACATCTGTTGCTCCACCAAAATCATCTCGTGTGGTTCCTACTTTTGAAGTTGGTTGATGTATAAGGTATGCTTCAACCTCAACTACCGTTTCAGTTGTTGTTGTCCACTTGGTCACCAGATTGAGAGCATTACCATCTGAATCTAATGTATCTCCGGACATTGTAGCATAAGAAATTCCATCACCAGCGAGCTCGTAGAATACATGATGTTCATCTTTTTCTTCAATAACCTCATCAGTCATATCAATGACATTATTTGGGTCTGATTCATTTAAAAAAGAGATTTCAAATTTGTACTCTGAACCACTTTCAAGTTCAATTTCAGTATGATCCCCATGATCATCACCCTCTTGATTTTGAACAAGTACTCCATGATCATGATCATGATCGTGTTCTTCAACTTCAAAATCGTATGTTTCCGAACTATCGTCTGAAAGATTGGTTACTTTGATTATGGCTTTTGTAAAAACTTCCATTTCATTTTCTGCTTCCGGAGCATCATCCTTGTCGCAGGAAATAAATAGTAAAATTGATGAAAGCAATGCTGCTTTAAAATAAGTACTTTTAAACATTTTTAAATTTTTTAGGTTTTATGTAGGTTTATTGGCCTATAAAATATAGAGCTATAAGATGTGGTAAAAATATTAACCTAAGGGAGGTCCTCTCTTGAAGAAATCAAGCAGAATTTTTTTTGGGTTTAAAACTTCAATTTCAAATGTTTCGAAATTGAATATAAGAACTAAATATTCATATTTATTTACAGATAAACTATAGATTTTGGTTGCTATAAAATCATCTAAACAACAGTCGTCTTCATAATCGTGAAAATGGAGAGTTATACTTTCACACTCTTGATGCTCATGGTGAGATAGCTCGTGAGCATAGACCACCAAAGTTGGGAGAAAAATACTGAGCGTAAAAATAAACCGGATAAGCATAAAGTAATTATTTGTTTTTGTCGAATTTATGGATGGGCACACCCATACGAGACAACATTTTCTTTTCAAAGTTCCAAAAAAATTGGAACTCTCCAAATAAAAAACCACAAACCACCAGAATCACCTGGTAAATTGGAAAAATCAATAAGATACGGATCGGCCAGTATAGCCATAGATTGGTATTTTCTGGAGTAAGCCCTAGCCAATGGGTTAGAGGCTCGGCTAGCAGGGCTGATACACTGCCTGTAATGCCGAAGACAATGAAAATAATCAACAAATGAAAGTTGGAGCGAATGCCCCAACGTTGCTTTAAGTTTTTCATCAGGTTCCCCCTAAGATCGCATGGATCTGTTGTGCGAGTTCTGTGCCGATTCGGTCTTGTGCTTCTTGCGTCGCTGCACCGATGTGAGGCGTGAGCGATACGCTTGGGTGCATCAATACCTTCATGGCAGGATTAGGCTCGTTGACAAAGGTGTCCAAACCAGCAAAGCTCAACTGTTCGTTATCTAAAGCATTGAGTAGTGCTTCTTCGTCAATTACACCACCACGTGCTGCATTAATCAGACCAGCACCTTTTTTCATCATAGAGAGTTCTTTCTGTCCTATAACGGGTTTGTCCTGCGCAGGAACATGCAAGCTGATAAAATCTGCCTCATTTAAAACGGTTTCAAAACTATCCATCACAATGGAAACATCAACAGTAGCTCCATTACCCAATACCACCTTCAGTTCTGCCTTATCCATAAATGGGTCATGCGCAACAACATTCATTCCAACACCAAGGGCGATTTTAGCAGTTTCTTGCCCGATACGTCCGAATCCAATCACACCCATGGTTTTACCGCGTAGTTCAGACCCACCAGCATAATTTTTCTTTAAGACTTTGAATTTGGTATCGCCTTCCAGTGGCATTTGACGATTGGCATCAAACAGATAGCGAACCCCACCATACAAATGAGCAAAGACCAACTCTGCCACTGAAGCAGATGAAGCAGCAGGCGTGTTGATGACATGCAAGCCCTTTTCACGAGCATAGTCTACATCGATATTGTCCATACCCACTCCACCACGTCCGATGATTTTTAGGCTCGGACAAGCATCGATCAAGTCTTTTCGTACTGTTGTAGCACTTCGCACCAACAAAACATCGATTTCATTGGAGTTGATGTGGTTTTCCAATTGCTCTTGAGCAACATTTGTTGTGCTCACTTCATATCCATACGATTTAAGCGCTTCTACACCTGAAGCTGATATCCCATCGTTTGCAAGTATTTTAGCCATTGTTCTAATTTAAGCTGTTCGTTCCAATTCTTTCATTACATCCACAAGCGTCTGAACAGAAGCATGTGGGAGTGCGTTGTACATAGAAGCTCGATAACCCCCAACAGAACGATGACCATTGATTCCGCTGATTAATGCATCAGCACACATGCTGTCGAAACGCCCTTTCAGTTCGGCTTTCTCCAAAGTAAAGGTTGCATTCATCGTACTGCGATCCTCAACCGCTGCAAAGCCCTTAAACAATGGATTCCGATCGATCTCGCCATACATCAAGTCTGCTTTGGCTTTGTTTTTCTCTTCAATTGCTTTGATTCCACCAAGTTTTTGCAACCAATCTAAGGTTAGCATCGATGTGTATACCGCAAACACAGGTGGGGTGTTAAACATACTGTCTTTAGAGCCGTGAAGAGCGTAATCCAACATCGAAGGTATTTTGTGGGTCACTTTGCCAAGCACCTCTTCTTTGACAACAACTAACGTGGTTCCCGCAGGACCCATATTTTTTTGCGCACCAGCATATAAAATTCCAAACTTTGGAAAATCGAGCTGTCTGGAAAAAATATCCGAGCTCGAATCACTAACCAATACCGTATCGGTTTCGGGTAGTGTTTTAATCTGAGTTCCAAAAATGGTGTTATTGGTCGTGATGTGAAGATAATCCGCATCTACTGGCACACTGTATTCTTTTGGGATATAATTAAAATTGGCATCTGCCGATGAAGCGACTTCAACAACCTCACCCAATAGTTTTGCCTCCTTGATGGCCTTTGTAGACCAAGTTCCCGTGTTGAGGTAGGCACCTTTGTTTTCTAACAGATTGTAAGCAGTAGCCAAAAACTGTGTGCTTGCGCCACCTTGTAGAAAAAGGGCTTTGTACCCTTTATCGGTTAATCCCAACAGTTCAAGCGCGAGTGCACAGGCCTTATCCATAATCTCGATAAAAGCAGCACTGCGGTGTGAAATTTCGATGAGTGATAATCCGGATCCGTCCAATTCTTGAACGGCTTGGGCAGCTTGTTGCATAACAACATCTGGTAGTATGCATGGACCTGCACTGAAATTGTGTTTTTTCATAGCTGAAAATTCTGTGCAAAGAAACAAAATCAGTTTCGCTTCTTTTTACTTTACAGTTAATTTTTTCTGTAATTTTTTAACAACAAATCCATAGTATCGATATTGTCGGCATAATCATGTAGTTGGGGGTACTGGGCTTGTCCAAAGAAAACATGGTTGCTTTCATCACGAGACGACACCACACATTGGATATCTTGTCGATTGGCAGCAATCGATTGCTCGACCTCTAGACGATCCTCATAGTAACTATAATACAAACAAGCGATAGGTGAGGAGATTCGATTGTCTTCTTTGAGAATCAGGAATCCGTTGTCGAGTAAAGGCTCTTGATTCATCAAAAAAATGGCTTTGTTATAATCATAGTTATTCGCATAACCATTGTGATGAATAATGTCTTTATGCTTGTATAATGCACCAAACAAGATGTCAAAGTCATAATCTCTGGGCACCCATATTTTGGAAACACTTCGACAGCCCAACCCAAAATACAAACAGATGTCATCAGCCAGTCCAGCGAGTTGCTTATCGCTTTCATCGCCTGTGAGTACCGCTACACTGTTCCGATTTTTTCGAATGATGTGAGGAATGTCTTTGAAGTAATACGAAAAATAACGGCTACTGTTGTTGCTACCAGTCGCAATGACTTTGTCAACCGAGCCAAGTTGGTCACTGACAAACCGTACTCTCTCTTTTATTTCGGGAAATCGTGATTCAAGTATATTGATAAACGCAGGAATCAACGCCTTGTCTTTGGAAGACAGCTTGATCACCGCTCGATGCCCGCTGAGCAATACACAAACTACGTCGTGAAAGCCAACCAAAGGTAGATTGCCAGCTAAGACAAGTCCAACGGTTTGATTGCTCCATTCAGTAGTGGGGTAGGCCGAAAGCCAATTCACCATGGTCTCGCGATGTAATACATCACCCCAGCTACGAAAAGCCGAATGAACATTAGAAGTGGTAAACCAAGTATTCTGATTACGAGCTACCTCTACCGCTTTGTCCAAGTTGGTAGTTGGTTTGACTGCTCGAGGTTTCGAATCAATATGACCCCTGAGTTGTTTGCCCAGAAAATCAAAAGCATCAATTAGGTTATTAATTTTATCTTTAGATTTGTCGGAGTTCTTCATAGCACTTACTTTTGCAAAACTAAACAATTTAGAATGGCAATCATCATAACAGACGAATGCATCAACTGCGGGGCTTGTGAACCTGAATGTCCAAACACAGCCATATATGAAGGTGCGTTTGATTGGACCTATGCTGATGGAACTAGCTTGGCAGGAGATGTGGTATTGCCCAATGGAAAAGCGGTACATGCGAATGAGGCGCAAGAACCGGTTTCAGACGAGGTTTATTTTATCGTTCCCGATAAATGCACAGAGTGCAAGGGTTTTCATGATGAGCCCCAATGTGCAGCTGTCTGTCCAGTTGATTGCTGTGTCCCCGATGACAACCATATCGAGTCAGAAGAAACCTTGTTAGGAAAGCAACGCTTTATGCACCCTGAAGGTTAATTTATGAAAGCAGGAATTGTTGGTCTTCCCAATGTGGGTAAATCCACTTTATTTAATTGTTTATCAAACGCCAAAGCGCAAAGTGCCAACTTTCCGTTTTGTACCATTGAGCCAAATATCGGAGTAGTCAATGTTCCAGACTATCGTTTGGAACGCTTAGAATCTCTAGTTAAACCAGAAAAAGTTGTTCCTGCCACTGTGGAAATTGTCGATATCGCCGGACTTGTTCGTGGAGCGAGTAAAGGGGAGGGGCTCGGCAATCAGTTTTTGAGTAACATTCGCGAAACCGATGCGATTTTGCATGTTTTACGCTGTTTTGACAATGATAATATTGTGCATGTCGATGGGTCTGTTGACCCGATTCGAGATAAAGAAACGATTGACTTGGAACTCCAACTCAAAGATTTAGAGACCGTTGAAAAACGCTTGGAAAAAGTAAGTCGTGCAGCTCGAACCGGCAATAAAGAAGCGATTAAAGAGCAAGAGGTACTCAATCAACTACAACAGGGACTGTCTGCAGCGACTTCAGTTCGTGCCTTGTCGATTTCTGATGATGATCGTTTGGCTTATGTCAAGACCATGCAATTGTTGACCGACAAGCCGGTGCTTTATGTGTGTAATGTCGATGAATCCTCTGCAGTCAATGAAAATACCTATGTAAATCAAGTTCGGCAAGTTGCAGAAACAGAACAGGCCGATGTTCTTGTACTCGCCGTTTCGACAGAAGCCGATATCAATGAACTCGACACTTATGAAGAACGCCAGTTGTTTTTAGATGATATGGGATTGACCGAACCCGGTGCAGCAAAACTTATTCGTGCGGCCTATGCTATGCTAAATTTGCATACATACTTTACTGCAGGTCAAAAAGAAGTCAGAGCCTGGACTGTGGTTCAAGGGTCAACTGCTCCCCAAGCGGCTAGTGTGATTCACACCGATTTTGAAAAAGGGTTTATTCGTGCAGAAGTAATTTCCTACGCGGATTATGACAACTATGGCTCGGAAGCAAAAGTCAAAGAATCAGGTAAAATGCGTGTGGAAGGCAAAGATTATGTCGTACAAGACGGAGATGTGATGCACTTCCGATTTAATGTGTGATTGGCTTTACACTTTTTTATATACCTCTTCAAATGGAATCCGAAAGCGTTTGCCATACACGCCCTTAGGGTCACGAATGCCGCAACCGATCACCATATTGATTTCGGCTTTTCTTCCGATTCCCAATGCGCGCTTTACCCGCAAACTATCATGCCCTTCCATCGGACAAGTGTCATAGCCAATCGCTGCCATGGCAATCATAAAATTTTGTGCAGCAAGGCCTGCACTCTTTTGAGCGACAATCCGTAGATCACTTCTTCGATTTTGGCGATACATCGGTCGAAACAATCCCACAAACTGTGAAAACAGAAATACAATCCACCCTTTAATTCCAAAAAACGTACTGTAAAGTGTGGGAATCAATTTTCCATAATAGTTGAGGGCCATTTTTTTTCGAGCAGGACTAATCGAATTGGGAGTTTGAAACGCTTTGGATAGGTAGGTGTAATTGGCTTTGGCACGACTTCTCCATAGGTCACGCCGCGCAACAACCACAACCAATTGGTCAGCGGTTTTGGCAGCCCCTTGGTTGAAACACGCCTTGGCAATCTCTTTACATTTTTCTTTGTTTATGACATGATAAAACTCCCATAACTGCAAGTTGCTACTCGTGGGAGCGAGCGTAGCTTGTTGAATACAATCCTTGACTTTGTCATCATCGAGGGCTTCATCGGTATACGCACGTATAGAGCGTCGATAGGCAATCGCTTCCCGAACAGTTTTCTCTTTTATCCTAGCCATTTGAGCAATGGTTTTAGGAATTTCATTTTCTTCTTGTACGGAGCATAACGCATGGAAGGGTCGGGCCAACTGCTACGTTGGATATAAGGCTTGTTGTGCGAAAATGCATAAAAGCTATGCTTTCCATGATAAGCTCCCATTCCACTTTTGCCAATGCCACCGAAAGGAAGATTCCGATTGGTGAACTGCAATAGCGTGTCATTGATAATTCCCCCTCCGAAGGAAAAAGTCTGCATTAAGTTTTTTGCCCAGCTTTTTCGTTTAGAAAACACATAAAAGGATAGGGGTTTTTCATATTGTTTGATGATGGTCTGTAAATCTTCATCTGTTTGATAGGTGAGAATTGGTAAGATTGGACCAAAAATCTCCTCTTCCATCAATGCGTTATTTGTGTCACTGACCTCCACCAATGTTGGCTGTATGTATCGGTTTTTGGCAATGGTTTTTCCTCCGTATCGAATGCGTTGGCGATCGAGTAAGTTTTGCAATCGATCAAAATGATGAATATTGATGATATGACCATAATCATCTGACTTGGATTCATCCGCACCGTAACTCTCTTCTACAGCTGTGATCATTGCGGAAATTAATGCTTCTTTTACGGACTCATTCACAAGAATGTAGTCAGGCGCAATACAAGTTTGTCCGCAATTGAGAAACTTGCCAAACACAATACGCCGTGCAGCAACCCGTAATCGAGCAGTATGATCAACAACACAGGGGTTTTTCCCGCCCAGCTCAAGCATAGTAGGAGTGAGGTGCTTTGCGGCTGCTTGCGCGACAATTTTGGCAACGCGAACGCCTCCAGTGTACATGATATAATCCCATTGTTCTTCAAGCAATGATTTCCCAACCTCAGGCCCACCTTGAATAACCGTAACCCAATCCGGGGGAAATGCCAACTTGATGATTTTCTCAACACAATCAGCAGTATTTGGTGCAAGTTCTGAGGGTTTCACAACAACCGTGTTACCTGCAGCAATAGCTCCTATTAAAGGTGTAAAAACAAGTTGAAATGGATAGTTCCAAGGACTAATGTGCAACATCACGCCATAGGGTTCAGGGACAACATAGTCTTTTGAAGGCCAATTCAAAAGAGAATTCGTTACCCGTTTGGGCTTAGCCAACTGTTGGAGATGTCTGTTAAAGTAATCGATTTCTGTCAGTACTAGTCCAACTTCAGACAGAAAGGTTTCACTCGAAGATTTACCCAAATCCAGCTTTAGCGCTTCGTTGATGGCTTTCTCCTCAACCAGTATAATCTGCTTTAAGGTCTTCAACACTTGACGTCTCAACTGTAGAGATTGTGTACCGCCATTTTCAAAAAATCGACGTTGTGCAAATACTAATGTATTGGGTTTTGGTAAATCATTCTTTTTCATCATACTACAATGTTACAAAAATTCATGTGGATACAATTTTTTGTAAAAATAAATCGGTTTTATTGGTGAAAACTTGAATTTGCCCCATCTTTGGAAATTGAAAAATAAAAAATTGTTGGACGTCATTCAAAATAACCCATCAACTTATTGATAGCTAGTGTATTAAACTTATTTTTTCGAATTTGGATATCTATACGGAATTTTAACATCCCGAATACCTAGTTCATCTTTAGATAGTTTTGATTTCAATTTGCATGTTGTAAAATGAACAGATACAGTAAAACCGTTACGCAAGACCCAACCCAACCAGCAGCACAAGCTATGCTACATGCGATTGGCTTGACAGATGAGGACTTACAAAAGCCACTGGTCGGTATTGCATCGACTGGATACGAAGGCAACCCTTGTAATATGCACCTCAACGATTTGTCAACCCATGTTAAAAAAGGTACAGAACAAGTCGATCTTGTTGGGCTGATCTTTAATACCATTGGGGTTAGTGATGGAATTTCGATGGGTACGCCAGGAATGCGCTTTTCATTGCCCTCCAGAGATTTGATTGCAGATTCTATGGAAACGGTCATGGGCGCCATGTCCTATGATGCGATGGTTACCGTTGTTGGTTGTGATAAAAACATGCCAGGTGCATTAATGGCAATGCTTCGACTCAACAGACCGTCGGTGTTGTTGTATGGTGGTACCATTGCGGCGGGTTGTTTCAACGATCAAAAACTCGATGTGGTCTCTGCATTTGAAGCTTGGGGACAAAAAGTAGCGGGTTCGATTGATGAAAAAGAATTCAAAGCCGTTGTACAAAATGCTTGTCCTGGAGCTGGCGCATGTGGCGGTATGTATACGGCCAACACGATGGCATCTTCGATTGAAGCGTTGGGAATGTCTTTACCCTACAGCTCGTCCAATCCAGCAGTGGGGAAGGAGAAAGAAACAGATGCAGTAGAAGCAGGAAAAGCACTGCGTTTTCTCCTACAAAACGATATCAAGCCAAGAGACATTGTTATAAAAAAGTCTCTTGAAAATGCATTGCGGTTAATCACGGTACTCGGCGGGTCAACCAATGCGGTGTTGCATTATTTGGCGATTGCCAAAGCAGCACAAGTTAACCTTAACATTGATGATTTTCAGCGAATTAGTGATTGCACACCTTTCTTGGCAGACCTAAAGCCAAGCGGAAAGTTTTTGATGGAGGATGTTCATCGTGTTGGTGGCGTCCCTGCTGTGATGAAATATATGCTTGAAGAGGGCATGCTACACGGAGATTGCTTGACAGTCACTGGAAAAACAATTGCAGAAAATCTGGCAGATGTAGAGCCACTTCAAGTCGGTCAAAACGTAATTCGTCCTGTATCCGACCCGATCAAACCAACAGGTCATATTCGGATTTTGAAAGGAAATCTAGCTGTTGAAGGATCTGTTGCAAAAATCACTGGAAAGGAAGGTTTAATATTTAGCGGCCCTGCTCGTGTTTTTGATGGAGAGTTTGAGGCTAACGATGGTATCCGAACAGGAAAAGTGCAAAAAGGTGAAGTTGTGGTAATTCGTTACGAGGGACCACAGGGTGGGCCTGGAATGCCTGAAATGCTAAAACCCACAGCCGCGATTATGGGTGCTGGACTGGGGAATGACGTCGCATTGATTACCGACGGACGATTTTCTGGTGGTACGCATGGATTTGTTGTTGGACACATCACTCCTGAAGCACAGATCGGTGGTACGCTTGCTCTAGTAAAAGATGGAGATATAATTACCATCAATGCGGAAGACAACACCATTGTTTTGGATGTTGACGACAAAGAACTCGAATCGAGAAAGGCACGATGGAAAGCTCCAGAACTCAAAGTCTCTCGAGGAGTATTGTATAAATATGCCAAAGCAGTTTCATCTGCATCTGCTGGCTGTGTAACTGATGAAAACCTCTAATGGGCGCAAAAACAACACTCCAAAATCCTAAAGGTCCGATTAGCGGAGCTGAAGCAGTAGTGCGCAGTTTGGTCGCTGAGGGAGCCGATCTGATTTACGGATATCCTGGTGGCGCCATTATGCCAGTTTATGATGAGCTTTACAAGTTTCAAGACCATATCAATCATGTGCTTGTTCGTCATGAGCAAGGTGCTGCCCATGCCGCCCAGGGCTTTGCTCGAGTTTCCGGTCAAGTGGGAGTCTGTATGGCAACCTCTGGCCCTGGTGCAACCAACTTAGTGACTGGAATTGCAGATGCGATGATTGACTCTACGCCACTTGTATGCATTACAGGCCAAGTCCCTTCTCATTTGTTGGGTTCTGATGCATTCCAAGAAACTGATATTATCGGGATTTCAACCCCAGTTACCAAGTGGAGTTATCAAATCACCCGCGTTAAGGAAATTCCCGAAATTATTGCAAAAGCATTTTACATCGCTCGTTCAGGACGACCAGGTCCTGTACTGGTTGATATCACCAAAGATGCTCAGTTTGGAACAAGTGATTTTTCATATACGCCATGTAAAAAAATCCGAAGTTATAAACCCGTTCCTGAAACAAAAGAAAATGATTTGGTACAAGCTGCAAAGCTGATCAATGCAGCAAAAAATCCCCTTATCGTATGGGGACAGGGAGTGATTTTGGGTGAAGCAGAGGAGGAGTTCCGTGCTTTTGTTGAAAAGTCAGGAGTTCCTGCTGCATGGACGATCCTTGGTGTTTCTGCCATCGAAACTTCTCATCCGCTCAATGTTGGTATGGTTGGAATGCATGGCAATTATGCACCAAACCTCCTTACCAATGAATGCGATTTGCTGCTTGCAATCGGGATGCGTTTTGACGATCGTGTAACAGGCGATTTGTCCACCTATGCTAAACAAGCTAAAATCATTCATTTTGAGATTGATCCCGCAGAAGTTAACAAAAATGTAGAGGTCGATGTCGCTGTTATGGGGAATGTAAAACACACGCTTAAAGCGATTCTGCCGCATCTACAAATAAAAACATATCCCAATTGGCTCAGAAGATTTAAAGAGCTCGATTCAATCGAGTTTGATAAGGTAATCGATGATGAGATCAATCCGACAAAGCCTGGTTTGACAATGGGTGAAGTCATCAAAACGATTAATGCGAATAGTGGGGGCGAAGCTGTAATTGTTACCGACGTTGGACAACATCAAATGATCGCTTGTCGATACGCAGAATTTTCACAATCGAAAAGCAATATCACTTCCGGTGGTTTGGGAACCATGGGATTTGCCTTGCCAGCTGCACTGGGCGCCAAAATGGGCGCTCCAGAACGAGAAGTTGTTGCAGTGATTGGAGATGGTGGATTTCAAATGAACATTCAAGAACTGGGTACGATTTTCCAAACCCAGGCTGCGGTTAAGATTGTAATCCTAAATAATGATTTCTTGGGCATGGTACGTCAATGGCAACAGTTGTTTTTTGACAAACGCTACGCTTCTACCGAAATGGTAAACCCCGATTTTGTCAAAATCGCAGAGGGATATTTTATCGATGCAAAGCGAGTAACAGAGCGAAAAGAAATGACTGCTGCTGTAGCCGAAATGATGAAGTCCGACAAACCTTATTTGCTTGAGGTTTGTGTGGAAAAAGAAAACAATGTATTTCCGATGATTCCATCTGGGGCATCGGTCTCAGACATCAGACTCGAATAATCATGGAACCAAAAAACTATACGATTTCGATTTACGCAGAAAACAATGTTGGATTGCTATCGCGCGTGTCTGCAATTTTCCTAAAAAGACACATTAATATTGATAGTTTGAATACGTCGATGTCCGAAATTGAAAACATCTTTCGTTTTGTCATTGTCGCTCAACTTTCGGAAGAACAAGTAAAGAAGATCGTCAAGCAGATCGAAAAACAAATCGAAGTGATCAAGGCGTTTTATCACACTGACGAAGAAACGATTTTTCAAGAGTCGGCTTTGTATAAAGTAAAATCAAACTCCTTGTTTGAACAGCGTCAAATCCAAAATGTAATTAAAAAGAGTCATGCCAACATCGTGACGGTCAATCCCGAGTTTTTTGTTATCGAAAAAACAGGATTTCGAGAAGAAACCGAACAATTATATAAAGAACTAGCTCCATATGGTTTGTTGCAATTTGTACGCTCTGGTCGGATTTCTGTGACAAAATCACCAATGCAAATTTCGCATATATTAAAAGAATTCTCTAAATAAAATTATCATGTCAAATTACTTCAACACCCTATCATTACACGAAAAACTCGATCAACTTGCTCGATGTCGTTTTATGGACTCCTCAGAGTTTTCCAATGGCATTGCGGCTTTGGAAGGAAAAAATATTGTTATCGTTGGTTGTGGTGCACAAGGACTCAACCAAGGATTGAACATGCGTGATGCGGGCTTACATGTTTCCTATGCACTTCGTGCTGGAGCAATTGAACAAAAACGCACTTCCTACAACAATGCGGTCTCCAACAACTTCGCTGTTGGCACCTTTGAGGATATGATCCCATCAGCAGATTTGGTCATTAATCTCACCCCAGATAAAAATCATACGTCAGTTGTCGAAGCAGTTATGCCATTGATGAAAAAAGGAGCGACTCTTTCTTATTCTCACGGATTTAACATCGTGGAAGAAGGCATGAAAATACGAGAAGATCTTACAGTAATTATGGTTGCACCTAAAAGTCCAGGTTCAGAAGTCCGCGAAGAGTATAAGCGTGGTTTTGGCGTTCCAACTCTGATTGCTGTTCATTTTGATAATGATCCTCAAGGCTATGGTCTTGAGCAGGCAAAAGCGTATTGTGTTGGGACTGGCGGACACCGTGCTGGCGTATTGGAATCGTCTTTTGTTGCTGAGGTTAAATCTGATTTGATGGGTGAGCAAACCATTTTATGTGGCGTATTGCAAACAGGTTCGATTTTGTGCTTTGACAAAATGGTTGCGCAAGGAATTGACCCAAACTATGCGTCAAAACTCATACAATTTGGTTGGGAGACGATCACAGAAGCATTAAAACATGGTGGGATTACCAATATGATGGACCGTTTGAGTAACCCTGCCAAAATCAAGGCCTTTGAACTATCAGAGGAGCTTAAAGAAATCATGTCTCCTTTGTTTCAAAAGCACATGGACGATATCATGTCAGGCCATTTTTCAAAAACCATGATGGAAGATTGGGCAAATGACGATAAAAATCTGTTGACATGGCGTGCTGCAACAGGAGAAACAGCATTTGAAAAAACAGCAATTACAGACAAAGAAATCAAGGAACAAGAATACTTTGACCATGGGGTGTTGATGGTCGCTTTTGTTCGTGCAGGAGTGGAGTTGGCATTTGACACCATGGTTGCTTCTGGTATCAAGGATGCATCGGCTTATTACGAATCGCTACACGAGACGCCATTGATTGCCAATACCATTGCACGTAAGAAATTATTTGAGATGAACCGCGTGATTTCAGATACAGCCGAATATGGTTGCTATTTGTTTGATCATGCTTGTAAACCCTTACTTACGGATTTTATGAAGAAAATCAATACCGACGTGATCGGGACTTCGTATCAGCCAAATGACACAGGTGTTGATAACCAGAAACTTATCGCAATCAATGCAGCTATTCGAAATCACCCTGTTGAAATTATCGGAAAAGAATTGCGCGAATCGATGACCGCAATGAAGAAAATCGTGTAATCCTTTGGTTAAACTCTTCGACATACAAAGCATTCAAAAGGCAAAGGACATCGTTCGCGACGTCGCTTTGGAAACACCATTGCAACTCAACGACAGATTGAGTGAGCAGTACGGCGCTAAGGTGTATTTCAAACGAGAAGACCTTCAGCCGATACGCTCATTTAAACTCCGAGGTGCTTATCACAAAATATATAAGTTATCCACAGAGGAGAGAGAGCGTGGAATTGTTTGTGCGAGTGCGGGCAATCATGCGCAAGGTGTTGCGCTTGCTTGTAATAAACTAGGAATTAAGGGCACGATTTTTATGCCTGTTCCCACACCAAAGCAAAAACTCGGTCAAGTCCGTATGTTTGGCGGTTCGAATGTAGAAATCCGTCTAACTGGAGATACTTTTGATGACGCCTATGCAGCTGCACAGTCTTTTAAAGATGAAACAAACAGTATGTTTGTGCATCCATTTGAAGATAAGGACGTGGTCATTGGTCAAGCAACGCTCGCATTGGAGCTCATTGAACAAGCCGAGGAACCGATCGATTATATTTTAGTACCGATTGGTGGGGGAGGTCTTATTTCTGGTGTTTTGCATGTTTTTAAAACACTCTCACCCCAAACCAAAGTGATTGGGATTGAGCCAGAGGGAGCGCCAGCCATGCAACAATCACTAAGCAATGGTAAAAACATGGAGCTCAATGAAATCGATCCTTTTGTCGATGGGGCTGCAGTCCGAAAAGTTGGTGATGATGCGTTTACATTGTGTAAAACTTATTTAGACAAGCTTGTGCTTGTGTCTGAGGGTAAAATTTGCCAGTCTATCCTTAAATTATACAACAAAGAAGCCATCGTCGTTGAGCCGGCTGGTGCGATGTCTACTGCATCATTAAAAATGATAACCGACGAGATAAAAGGAAAAAATGTGGTTTGTCTAATTTGTGGTGGGAATAACGATATCACACGAATGGCAGAAATTAAGGAACGTGCTCTGTTGGAAGCCAATTTGTTGCATTATTTTATTGTTCGGTTTCCACAGCGAGCTGGTGCTTTAAAAGAGTTTGTGGCAGAAGTGCTTGGACCCAAAGATGACATCACCTTTTTTGAGTATTCCAAGAAAAACAACAGATCCAATGGTCCCGCTGTGGTAGGGATAGAAATTAAAAACCCAAATGATTTTGACAGTCTAGTCAAACGAATGAAGTCAAAAGGTTTTTATGGAGATTATATCAACAATAAACCTGACTTGTTCCAATTTTTAATATAATTGTAAAAAAATTGCATGAAATCTACGTATTCCTCAATACCTAAAGAATACGCTATAGATCAAACTATAGCCCATTCAACTTATTTGATCGACGGTCAAATCGAAACATGGAATGGAAGCACTGCCGAAGTTTACTCTTCAATACAAACCGATAACAATAATGGTGAGTTTGGGCCTACACTATTGGGAACCGTTCCTGATATGGATGAAGATTCTGCATTGAAAGCACTTGATGCTGCTGAGAAAGCGTTTCAAAAGGGTCAGGGATTATGGCCGACGATGAAAGTCTCAGAGCGTGTGGCTTGTATGCAAAAGTTTGTGGACTTGATGAAACTCAAGCGGGAAGAGGTTGTCAAGTTACTTATGTGGGAAATCGGAAAAAACCTCAGCGATTCTCAAAAAGAATTTGACAGAACCATTGATTACATCACGGATACCATTGCAGCTTACAAGGATATCGATCGCGCAAGTGCTAAAATTCATCATGAGGGTGGCGTTCATGCACACATTCGTAGAGGGCCAATTGGAATTGTTCTTTGTCTAGGACCATATAATTATCCGCTTAATGAAACCTTTTGTCTGTTAATCCCTGCAATTATGATGGGGAACACAGCGATTTTTAAACCTGCTAAACATGGGGTGTTGTTGATTGCTCCATTGCTTGAAGCATTCAAAAAAAGCTTTCCTCCAGGAGTCGTAAACATTGTTTTTGGTCGAGGAAGAACCATTGCCTCGCCCATAATGAAGACAGGGCTGGTCGATGTTTTGGCTTTGATTGGTCACAGCAGTTCTGCCATTTCATTGCAGGATTTACATCCGAAAAAGAATAGACTACGTTTGGTATTGGGTCTTGAAGCCAAAAATCCCGGTATTATTTTACAAGATGCTGACGTGGATCAGGCAGTTGATGAATGTATCAGCGGAACCTTGTCATTTAATGGTCAACGTTGTACCGCCTTAAAAGTCTTATATGTCCATGAAGACATTCGCGAGTCTTTCTTGGAGAAATTTTCTAAAACAGTTGATGCACTTCAAGTGGGATTACCATGGGAAAACACCTTGTTGACTCCCTTGCCCGAGCCAAACAAACCCGCATATATCAAAGATTTGATCGATGATGCGGTTTCTAAAGGTGCATCGGTGATCAATACAAGAGGTGGTGAGATGACAGCAAACTACTGTTTTCCAGCTGTATTATATCCTGTAACCCCTGAAATGAAAGTTTATGAGGAAGAGCAATTTGGACCAGTCATTCCCGTTTTATCATTTTCCGATATTCAGGAACCCCTAAATGATATGTCCGCTTCTTCCTATGGGCAGCAAGTGAGTTTGTTTGGGAAGAACGTAACCCAACTGGGGCCTCTAATCGACACACTAGCCAATTTAGTTTGCCGAGTAAATCTCAACAGTTCTTGCCAACGAGGCCCTGACGTGTATCCATTTACGGGTCGTAAGGATTCTGCGGTTAGTACTCTCAGTGTTCATGATGCTTTGCGTTCGTTTTCGATAAGAACTTTCCTAGCATCAAAAGACAACGAGATTAACAATGAAATTTTGGAGCGATTGATGGCATCTAAAAAGTCAAAGTTTATCAGTACCGATTATATCCTGTAAAATTATGCATTAACTATTAAGCATAACGGGCATCACCAGCATGGTGATTTGCTCATTCTCTTCAGTTCCGTCGAGTGGAGTTAACAAGCCTGCACGATTGGGGAGTGACATTTCAAACTGCACCTCTTTACAAGTCATACTGTTGAGCATTTCGATTAAAAAACGGGCGTTAAAACCGATTTGCATATCACTTCCCTGAAAGCTACAGCTCAAACGCTCTTCTGCACGATTGCTGTAATCGATGTCTTCAGCGGAAATATTGAGTTCGGCACCAGCCAATTTTAAACGGACTTGATGTGTGGTTTTATTTGAGAAGATGCTCACACGCTTCATTGTTGTCAAAAACAAATTGCGATCAATTGTGAGCACATTGGGGTTATCTTTTGGGATTACTGCCTCATAGTTCGGATATTTCCCATCAATAAGACGACAAGTCAATTCGATATCATCAAAAACAAAACGGGCATTGCTATTGTTGTATTCCAACTGTAGATCTACTTCATTCCCAGTTAATATTGACTTTAACAACGTCAATGGTTTTTTGGGCATGATAAATTCTGCGGATTCATTACTTGTGATATCAGTTCGCACATATCGAACCAGTTTGTGCGCATCTGTTGCAACAAATGTTAAACCAGTTGAAGAAAACTGAAAAAACACACCGCTCATTACAGGGCGAAGATCATCATTGCCAGAAGCAAATAAAGTGCTATTAATCGCAGTAGCAAGCACATTTCCAGGCATACTGATTTGACTAGCATCGCTCACGCTAACCGCTTTTGGAAATTCTTCAGCGCTCGCATAAGCCAAAGCATACTTCCCATAGTTAGAGCTGATTTCGACCGTGTTCTGATCTGTTAAGGTAAAAGTTAATGGTTGTTCTGGGAAGGTTTTGATCGTCTCAAGTAGCAATCGAGCTGGCAAAGCCATACTTCCACTATTGTCTGCTTCTACGTTTATAACGGCAGACATGGTTGTTTCTAGGTCGGTTGCGGTAACCCGAAGGTTATTGTCATCAACCTCAAATAGAAAATGATCTAAAATGGGCAAGGTGTTGGTTGTATTGAGAACACCACTCAAGGTTTGAATGGGTTTTAAAAGAGCAGAACTGGAAACAATAAATTTCATGTGTTAAACCTTACATAACAAAAATAACTTTTCCTTTTTGAATATGGAAACGAACTTATCAACACTATTCGAAGTGTACAGATACGACGTCAAGGTATTGCAAGCCAAATAAACTTGAAGCACCTCCGGTATGCTTTGGATTGCTTTTATAGATTGCCAATTCAAGTAAACCCAATGAATTAAAAAGAGCGAGTTCTTTTCCCCCTTCCATTCGTTTATTTTTATCGATGTCAAAACGGATTACTTCTGCATAGGAACGAACCACTTGTTTGATTTCGTTATTGCGGAATTGAATCGTAAACGCACGACCTTGCCCAATTTCCAAAAACAATTCTTCAGAAATATTGGTGATAACGTTTTCGTAATTATCGATATAAATGACCTTACCTGTGATGGTATTCTTGTCATTATTTACACTTGGCGTAAACGGTAAGCGGACATGAATTTGTGCTATTTTTTTCCCAATCACATTTAGTGTCCCACCTCGTATGATGTGGGCAGCTGCATGTGCAAAGATTCCTCGGGTACTAAAACTATCGGTTGGGGCTTTTTGAATCTCAATTTCATAGACTTCATCCGGTTTAAATTTTGGTGAGATTAACGACAATATGCCGTTATCTGCACAGACAAAATAATGCTTATTGAGTTTGGCAACAATGGGTTTGTTTTCAGGGCTAACCGTGTCATCTATACACAAAATATGCACCGATCCCTCGGGAAAATGAGCATAGCTATTTTGCACTACAAAAGCAGCTTGCGCAATGTGAAAGGGCTCAATCTCATGTGAGATATCAACAATCACTGGATGTTCGACCAAACGGTGAAGTTCTCCCCTGAGAGATGCCAGATAGGGGTCTTTTTGTCCAAAATCCGATGTGAGTGTAATAACAGAATTCAAATTGATCACATTAAATTAAGCCGTAGAAGACAAAATTCGTTAAATTTGAAATCAAAGTTACCAAAAAAAAAGCGGTAGCATTGATGTAAAAATGATTTGCCATTGAATGAAATCTCTATACAGCTCGCCGAAGTCAATCCAACTGTATTTTACGGCGGCAACAAAAGCAAGAATATTGCCATACTTAAGCGATATTTCCCTAAATTAAAGATTGTAGCGCGAGGCGATATTGTCACCGCCTATGGTGAGGAAGAAGTCCTTGAAGAGTTCGAAAAGCAAATGGATCGTTTGATGATGCATTATGGTAAATACAACTCACTCGATGAATCGACTGTTGAGAAGATCTTAACCTCTTCATCCGAAGATAGCTTTGGTTTGGATAAAGCAGATATTCAAACCATTTTGCATGGTGTTGGTGGTAAAATTATCAGAGCACGCACCGTAAATCAAGCAAGATTAGTAGAATCGATTGCCACAAATGATTTGGTATTTGCCGTTGGACCTGCTGGTACGGGGAAAACTTATACAGGTGTTGCCATGGCGGTTAAAGCACTCAAAAACAAAGAGGTCAAACGCATTGTGCTTACGCGTCCAGCCGTGGAAGCAGGTGAAAACCTCGGGTTTCTACCCGGAGATTTAAAAGAAAAGCTTGATCCTTATATGCAGCCCTTATATGATGCCCTTCGAGATATGATTCCTGCAGAAAAACTTGCGAGTTATATCGAAAAGGGAACCATACAAATTGCGCCTATGGCCTTTATGCGTGGACGAACGCTCGATGATGCCTTTGTCATTTTGGATGAAGCACAAAATACCACACACAATCAAATGAAGATGTTTTTGACCCGGATGGGAAAAAACACCAAGTTTGTAATTACGGGAGATCCTGGGCAAATCGATTTACCTAGACGTGTGATTTCGGGTCTAAAAGAAGCGTTACTTATTTTATCTGACGTAAATGGAATTGATGTTATTCAGCTCGATGGGCGAGATGTGATCCGCCACCAACTGGTCAAAAAAGTAATTGACGCATATAAGAAAACCGAGCACCACAACTAATGGCAACCAATACCTTGATGCATACCGATTTTGAATTTATTGGTCAAACCAATAAATACACTGGTAAAGTTCGTGAGGTATACACCTTGAACAATGATACGCTTATTATGGTTGCGACAGATCGATTGTCCGCTTTTGATGTGGTGATGCCTCGTGGAATTCCATTTAAGGGCCAGATTCTCAACCAAATTGCAACGCATATGATGCAATTAACAGCTGATTTGGTTCCCAATTGGATTCTCTCAACTCCTGATCCTAACGTTGCGGTTGGAAAAAAATGTACCCCTTTTAAGCTGGAAATGGTCATTCGTGGGTACCTTTCTGGACATGCAGCTCGCGAGTACAAAGCCGGCAAACGGATGCTTTGTGGAGTTCCAATGCCCGAGGGAATGAAAGAGCACGATGCCTTTCCGAGTCCCATCATCACTCCTGCGACCAAGGCTGACCAGGGGGACCACGACGAAGACATCAGTGAGGAATATATTTTGGAAACTGGGCTTGTTTCTGAATCAGATTATAAGCTGATTAAGGACTATACAAACAAGTTATTTACAAGAGGAACAGAGCTTGCTGCCAAGCAGGGATTATTGTTAGTCGACACTAAATATGAATTTGGAAAAGATGCAGATGGAAATATTCTTTTGATCGATGAGATGCACACCCCTGACTCGTCTCGTTACTTCAATGCCGAAGGTTATCAAGACCGCCAAGACCAAAATGAGCCACAGAAACAACTCTCCAAAGAATTTGTACGTCAATGGCTGATTCGAAATGGTTTTCAAGGACTTGAAGGACAAAATTTACCTGAAATGAATGATGATTATATCAATGTTGTTTCCCAGCGATACATTGAACTGTACGAACAAATTATGGGCATTCCTTTTGAAAAAGCTCCGATTGATCATATTAATGAACGTATGCGCCACAATCTGAAAGCTTTTCTCTAAGCTAGGGCTCCATTGGCAATATACTTACCAGTTCCTCATTTGAAATTGTCGGGTTTATCCTCAAAGCATTGCTTTCTTTTCTGCGAATCCA
>PBNJ01000026.1 GCA_002723075.1 Flavobacteriaceae bacterium
AAGGGCGGTGAAAAGTTTGTTGCCAATGAAAGTGTCGATTCAGGCCGAGAAAAAATTGGTGTTTTGGGATCAGGTCCCAATCGAATCGGTCAGGGGATAGAGTTTGATTACTGTTGTGTACATGGTGTTTTGGCAGCTGCGGAATCTGGCTATGAAACCATCATGATCAATTGTAATCCAGAAACGGTATCCACGGATTTTGATACGGCAGACAAACTCTACTTCGAGCCTGTTTTCTGGGAGCATATCTACGACATTATTCAGCATGAAAACCCTGTTGGCGTAATCGTTCAGCTCGGGGGTCAAACTGCCCTAAAGCTCGCTGAGAAACTCAGTCGTTACGGCGTGAAAATCATGGGAACATCTTTTGAGTCTCTCGATTTGGCAGAAGATCGAGGTAGTTTCTCGACCTTGTTGAAGGAGAATAACATCCCTTATCCAGAGTTTGGCGTTGCCGAAACTCCAGAGCAAGCGCTACAATTGGCAGAAGAACTCGATTTTCCAATTCTTGTCCGACCATCTTACGTCCTTGGTGGACAGGGTATGAAAATTGTGATCAACCGCGAGGAGCTCGAAGCACATGTGGTTGATTTGCTACAAAAGATCCCTAACAACAAATTGCTTTTAGACCATTATTTAGATGGCGCGATTGAGGCGGAAGCCGATGCAATCTGCGACGGTGAGAACGTCGAAATCATTGGGATTATGGAGCATATTGAGCCCTGTGGAATCCATTCGGGAGATTCCAATGCCACTTTACCACCATTTAATTTGGGTGACTTTGTGATGCAACAGATCAAAGATCACACCCAAAAAATCGCGATTGCACTCAACACGGTCGGTCTGATCAATGTACAGTTTGCCATCAAAGATGATGTGGTGTATATCATAGAGGCCAATCCGCGTGCGTCGAGAACGGTTCCTTTTATAGCGAAAGCCAAACAACAACCTTTTGTGAATTACGCCACCAAAGTGATGTTGGGTAAACACAAAGTGGGGGATTTTGATTACACCTCACACTTGGAAGGTTTTGCCATCAAACAGCCCGTTTTCTCCTTTAATAAGTTTCCAAATGTCAATAAAGCGCTTGGTCCAGAAATGAAAAGTACAGGGGAAAGCATTTTGTTTATTGACGATTTAAAAGATGATGACTTTTACGAGTTGTACGCTCGTCGAAAAATGTACTTGAGCAAGTAGGTTTTTTTGTACATTCGTTCTTATGTCATTGGAAGCCGTTTTACTCCTCGTCATTTTGGGTGTTGTCCTAGCGATGTTTTTCCTGCGAAACCGAAATTCATCAGGTTCTGACACGCTTTTACTTCAACTGAACGAGGCCTTGCGCAACGAAATTCAGGAAATTCGAAAGGATGTTGCGCAAAATGCCCAAACCTCTCGTGTTGAAATCGAGGGCAAACTCAAAACCATCAATCAAGAGATTAATGAGTTTCAGAAGAATGCCAAGCAGAACATGCAACAGCAATTTTCTCAATCCAATAAAATTGTAAAAGAAGTTACTTCTGAACTTGAGAAAATCAAAGGGACCAATGAGCAGGTTCTCAATTTTGCGACCCAAATGAAATCTCTAGAGAAGATTTTAGGCAATTCCAAACAGCGTGGGATTTTGGGTGAGATACAACTCGAAAATTTATTGGCCAATGTGCTGCCCCCCGATTTGTTCAAAATGCAGCATAAGTTTACAAATGGCGAAACCGTGGATGCCATTGTCAAGGTTGGACAGTTTGTCATCCCCATTGACGCGAAGTTTTCGTTGGACAACTACAACAAAATGATTGAAAGTAACGATCCCAATGAGATTAAGGCTTTAGAGACTCAGTTTCGCAAAGACATTCGTTCTCGTATTGATGAGACCGCCAAGTACATCCGACCCAATGAACAAACGACAGACTACGCCTATATGTTTATCCCAGCAGACGGTTTGTATCAGGATTTGCTCAACAGTCGGGTAGGGAGTTTGCAGATCAATTCTCGCGATTTGGTAAGCTATGCCTATGATAAAAAAGTGATGATTGTTTCCCCGATGAGTTTGTTCCCGATGCTGCAAATTACGGTAAAGGCCTTACACAACCTCAAGATTGAAAAATCCGTTCAGGAAATTCTTGCAAATGTGGATAAGCTCACCAAGCATTTGAATGCCTATCAAACCTATCATACTAAACTTGGCAAAACCTTAGGCACGGCAGTCAATCACTACAATGATCTCACAGGGGAGTTTCGTAAAATCGATAAGGATATTATCCGACTTTCACCAGACAACAAACGCTTGACTTTAGATGCGGACGAGGTGAGCAAACCCAATGTGATAGAGGGCGAGGACTAAGAGAGTTGCCAACGTCTGCTGACCGCAGAGAACCCAAATACCAATACTACACTGTAGAAAACATCACCTAGTAAAGATGTTGCGAAAAACGGAATGGCTAGCGTAAAACAGGTGAGAAGTCCTTCTATGGTTTTGGGATAATACAACAGCCAAACCCCGAGGTTACTGATAACGAAAAACAAAACACTCCCCAGTAAAACGAGCTTTGGGGTTACCTTATTCTGTTGTTGCCCCATCCATGTGATCAAGGCAAACGATATATAGACAAAAATTGAAATCGTATAAAAACCCAAAAAGAGGTCAGATATCAGCATTGCTAGCAGTGGTACGATAAAGGAAAGTTGCTTTCGTGTAAAATAGGCACCGGCAAAAAGAGACATCGCCGTGATTGGAGCAAAGTTTGGTGGATGCGGAACCAAGCGAGTTAGTGCAGCAATCAGAACAAAACTAAAGAGTACCTTTTCTTTTTTTGAAAGCGTAAACATAGACCCAGCAATTTCAATCAAAAATAACCATTTTTTTAATACCGAAGAATTTGTTTTCTTTCACTACCTTTGTAAAGAACATCGGTTTTACAAGTCACATTCGTGAATTGTAAATGAAAAGGGAAGAAAGTGCAAAACTTTCGCTGTTCCCGCAACTGTAAACGTGTAAAGTCATTTCTCTACAAACCACTGACAATTGTTGGGAAGGTTGAAATGAACGTGAGCCAGGAGACCTGCCTTTGTTTTTTGTAGTACATCTACTCGGGATAAGTAGCGGTGCTTAATTTTTATTATCAAAATAATGACAAGAGAATTTTCTTTACAAGCTATGTGCTTGTTGACGTGCGTTTTTATATTCGCACAAAATGATATGGTACAACTTGATGAGGTCACAGTCACCGACTCTCGTTTTGAAAGATCCGTCTCCAAAACAGGGCGATCTGTTACTTTACTCACCACCAAAGATATCGAACCTTTTCTCGGCGGTACCTTAGCTGATTTGCTCACCAACCAAGTCGGCATACACATCAACGGTGCACAGTCTCATCACGGATCAGAGTTGAGCTATTTTATCCGTGGTGGAAACAACCGACAAGTTTTGGTTCTTATCGATGAAGTGCCTGTGAGTGACCCTACGCAAATTGAAAATGATTTCGATTTAAGAACAATTGATCTTTCGTCTATAGAGTCGGTGGAAATCATCCGTGGAGCCGCCAGTAGCTTATATGGAAGTGCAGCAGCAACCGCTGTGATCAAAATCACCACCAACCGACCCAAACAACAATCTTTAGGCGGATCGATTCGAACCATCTATGGAAGCAATAACGACAAATCGGACTTTTCGGTAGCGCCTAATGTCCAAACCCGCCAACTCCAACTTGTTACGGGCAATGCAACTAACGCTGGCTCGATTTCATTTTCCGATCAGCGAACGATGGGCATGTCCTCTGTGATTGGAACCGAAGACGATTCGACTGCAAAACAAAATCTTAGCGCCCAGTACCAACTTCAATTGTCTTCTGATTTTCGACTCAATGCCTTTTTTACGAAAGATTATTTCTCAAGTGAATATGATGATAGTTTTCCCGCTTTGATGGATGCGGACAATCACTTTACAAGTAAGAGTCAGCGCGTGGTCGTTCAACCCAAATGGACAGGCGAGTCCAGCTCATTTGTTGGGCGTGTATCTTGGTCTTCATCCAGTCGGGATTTTGATTCTTCGTTTCCGATTAAATTTGAAGGAGATGTCATGGATGTCGAGGGTGTTTTTTCTACCAAACTCTCCTCTCAATTTTCGGGCTTGATTGGACTCAATCACAAACAACAAAAAGCACAGTTTAGTGAAAAAGTCTCCGCGGACTTGATGGACTATTTCGTGAATGTATTATACGAATCTGAAGGTTTCTTTGAAGCGCAGGCAGGTGCCCGTTTGAGCGAACATAGTACGTATGGCTCTCATTGGACTTATCATATCAACCCTTCCCTATATTTTGACTTTAGTTCTTTTGACCTACGTTTTCATGCAAGTTTGAGTACGGCGTTTATTGCCCCGTCTCTCTATAAATTATTTGACACTTACTCAGGTAACCAAACTCTTAAACCCGAAACCAATCAAAGTTTTGAAATCGGAACCTCACTTTTCTTTAAAAATGGCGGACAGTTTCAATTGACCTATTTTAACCGTGAGCATCAAAATTTTGTAGACTACGACATGACCAGCTTTCGCTATGCGAATTCCACAACAGACTTTGAGGTATATGGTACCGAGTTTTTATTCTCCTACCCTTTGACGAATCGGTTTTATGTGCAAACCAATTACACCTATACCCAGAATGAAGCAGGAGAGGGTCTGCGCATTCCCAAACACAAAGTCAATACCAGTTTTCGTCAGCAGTTCAATTCGAATACCCAATTCTTGACCAGTATTCAATTTGTAGGAGATCGTGATGACCTTGTTGGGCAGGATTTGGTTGAATTATCTTCGTACTGGCTATTGGATCTTAGGATTTCGCATCAACTTTCACAAGCTGGGGTATCGCTGTTTGCGTCGATTGAAAACGTATTTAATGCCGATTATGAAGAAGTACGCGGATACACTACTCGCGGGCGAAATCTTTCACTTGGGGTATCCTACGCATTTTAGCAGGGATTTCTGTATGCATAATGGCGTCTTGCAATGACGGCATTTTCTCAAACCGGTTTTCGAGAACAAAAAGTTGATTTTTTTCCGATTTTGCTGGAAGTATGCCCATAACCTCAAGTGTTTTTTCCAGTAGGGGTTCATCGATTTCTCCAAGGGTCCCCAAATTGGTAAAGTCTTCTTGTAGGCTGTGATCTGCTTGCAGACCACTTTCAAAGTCTGCAAACCCTTCACTATTGGCAATTTTGAGTGTGATGGGTTGCATAGCCCAAGTATGCCGAGGGTTTACATTTCCCTCATCATCAATCCAGTCGTAGATAGAATAGGAACCAACATTTTTTCCTGTGGTATCGTCGCCGATAAGGATGACATCGATATACGTAGATAGCCCATTGATCAGGAGTTCACTAGCCGATGCCGTATCTGCAGAGCTAATCACATAGAGCCGATCCATTTTTAGCTGCACAGCAATTGCTTCAAACAAATAGTTTTCATTGTATGAGGAAAGTTTATCATTGTGTTGGGTTTGCGCAAAAACCTCACCCGAAAACTGACCTGTGACCATACTGGCGAGTTTGATTGCGGAACTTGTTCGTCCACCGCGATTATAGCGCAAATCGACAATCAGATGGTCTACTCCTTGAGTTTGAAATTCAGCGAAAGCACTTTTGAGTTGGTCGTCAAAATCAGCCACAAATCCATTGTACATCAAATACCCAATCCTAGTATTATTCAACTCAATGATTTTGTGAATATGGATAGGGTTTTCTTGAATTTCTGCTTTCACTAAATCGACACTGACACCCGTTGGCGTAATCGTTTGTCCATTGATTTGAGCGAGCTGAATACTAAACGATTCGACATCGCTGCTCAATAATTCTCGATAATTATCAATGGTTAGTTGCTCATTGTTGATACTGAGAAAAAGGTTTCCACGCTCTATTTTTTTTGCGGCAGCATCCGAATTGGGGAGTACATAGCGAACAAAGGCAAACAAGTCATTAGAGTTGCCAATTCTTCCTAATTCGATCATCATTCCACTGGTTGTTGATACGCGGCTCAGTTGCTTTTGAAGCTCGGTATAGTCACTCATGATCCAGCTAAAGCGGTCCTTGTCGGAAAGGAGAGATTCAAACAGTAATTCATGATTTGCATTAAACTGTGATAAAAAACTAGCATAGGTTTTTTGTGAATCAAATCGGTTATCCGCCAAATCGGGAACGCTGTTTTGCCAGTAGTAAAAAGTATTTAGCCCCTCCCAAATAAAGTCTTCAATTTCAAAATCATTTTCACGAGGTGCGATATTGTCATCTTCATCTTTACATGAAATGATGGTAAATAGAAGGAGTATAAAAGGAAGTAAAATGCGCATTTTCAATTCTTGTAAAATTCGTTGAACTTACAATGTACTCATTTTTATCAAAATCATCAAAACAAAGTCTTGTGTACTGATGGGAGATAAAAAAACTTTATCGTATTTTCGTTTAATAACCGAATTCTATCACCATGAAAACAACCTTTCTTTTATTGCTGATTGCCCCTATCTTGACGGCGCAATCCATTTTTGACACCTATCAAACTAACGACCGGGTGACCTATGTTTCGATTAGTCCACAGATGTTTTCCATGCTGGCCAAACTCAACATCAATACCGAGGATCCTGAGGCACAGGAATTTATCGAATTGGTGACCCAAATCAAAACTTTTAAACTGTTACGGACAGATGACCATGATATTTCCCCGACTTTTTCCAACTGGACACATACCTATGTCAACGAGAATAAACTCGTGGAATTGATACAAGTTCGTGAGGATGAAACCACCGTGTATTTTTACGCCTCCCAGTCCGATCAGGATCATATTGTTGATGAGCTTGTCATGCTGGTTCAAGAGGAAGGTGAAGTTTCGGGTAATCCCGAGATAGCGCCACAGACGGTTGTGTTACTCATTCAGGGTTCAATCGATTTGTATCGCATTGCTTCTTTGACCCAAAAACTGGATCTTCCGGCAGGTGAAGAACTTAAAAAGTTAAAAAATCAAGTTAGAATCTAATTTCTAGATTCCTGTATAGTTTTGCGGACTGATCTGTAAAAGTTCTGTTTTGATTTCTTCAGAGATCTCCAAGGAGCGGATAAACTCTTGAATACTTTCTTTGGTAATTTCTTGATTGGTTCGCGTAAGTCCTTTAAGCGCTTCATAGGGTTTTGGAAACCCTTCACGGCGTAGGATGGTTTGTATGGCTTCCGCAACAACAGCCCAATTGTCATTTAGATCGTTGTCGATAGCAGCTTCATTGACCTCTAACTTATGCAATCCTTTTTCCATAGAGGCAAGTGCAATGAGGGTGTGGCTAAAGGGAACGCCGATATTGCGCAGCACCGTACTATCGGTGAGGTCGCGTTGAAGTCTGGAAACAGGAAGTTTCGCAGACAAAAATGAAAACAACGCATTGGCGATTCCCAAATTCCCTTCTGCATTTTCAAAATCGATGGGATTGACTTTGTGTGGCATTGCCGACGATCCCACTTCGTTATCCTTGATTTTTTGCTTGAAATAATCCATGGAGATATAGGTCCAAAAATCACGATTCAAATCGATGAGTATGGTATTGATCCTTGCAAAGGCATCAAACAGTGCAGCCAAGTGATCATAATGCTCAATTTGCGTGGTAGGGAAGGAGTGATGTAGCCCTAGGGTTTTTTCAACAAATTGCTCTCCAAATGCTTTCCAATCGATTTGGGGATATGCCACTTTATGGGCGTTAAAGTTTCCAGTGGCTCCTCCAAACTTTGCAGCATGCGGCACTTGATCAAGAAGGGTCATTTGCTGTTTGATTCTTTCACTGAACACCCGAATTTCTTTTCCCAATCGGGTTGGGGAAGCGGCTTGTCCGTGGGTACGTGCCAACATGGGGATATGATCATACTGAGTTGCCATCTTGTCCAATAGTAAAACCGTTTTGTCAAGTTCTGGACGGATCAACGTATCTACTGCATCCTTGATCGATAATGGAACAGCTGTATTATTGACATCTTGTGAGGTTAAGCCAAAGTGGATGAACTCCTTGAAGAGGCTGATCCCCAATCGATCAAACTCGTTCTTGAGGAAATACTCCACCGCTTTTACGTCGTGATTTGTTGTTTTCTCGATGTCCTTAATCGCTTTGGCATCTTCTGGCGAAAAGTGCTTGTAAAGTGAGCGCAGATCTTCAAATAGCGAATGTTGAAAGGATTCAAGTTGTGGAATTGGGTGAGAGCAAAGCGCAATAAAGTATTCAATCTCGACTTGCACACGGTATTTGATGAGTGCTTGTTCTGAGAAAAAAGCATGGAGAGGTTTTGTCTTACTTCGATAACGTCCGTCGACTGGCGAAATGGCGTTGAGTGTATTGAGAAGCATGCACGTAATTTCAAGTGCAAAGGTACTATTTTATGGGCTTACCTACGGCTTAAAATTTTGTATTCCTCATAGCAACCGCTGATTGCTTCTAAAATCTGTAAATCATTGGCGGTTCGTATGAAACTTTCAGAGAAATTACAATTGCGTAAAATCTCATCGATGTCACTGATATTTAAATGTAAAAATTCCTCCAAAGTTTCCCGATCATATTTGACAGACAATAGATCACGGAGGGCGTTATTTTCGCGCATTTTTTTGAGTTTTCGCAACTCATTTGGTTTTTTGCCAAAAAGGTTGTGCAAAAAATCAAAGGGATTGAAAATCGATCCAACGACTCGAGAAAAGGCAGATGGTCCACGACTTCCTGCCTCATAGCCACCTGTTGGAAGTCCGGGGATACTATATCGCTGGTTGCGATTGATCGGAACATTTTTAGCATCGATTTCTAAGTAGCCTGTCAATTGATAAGGCCGAACTACGACTTCCTCCAGGGCAAGTGCCAATGCGGTGAGTTTAAATTCTGTTTTTGGAAACTTAATCAGGTCGTTTGTCACGGTGACTTTAATCGTTTTAAACCCGAGGTAGGAGAGGAATAAGGTGTCGTTGACTTCGGCATCAATTGCAAAGACCCCATTTGTATCAGTGATGCTCATCAATACCTTGTTTAAGTTGAGTACATGAACTGTTGAAATGGGCTTGTCGTCTGCAGCATTTTTGACAACTCCTATTACTTCTTGAGCAGTCAATTGGCTACACCAACCGAACAAAAAAACCACTAAGTAATATCGTATGCTCATTGTTTTCTACACTGCAAACTAAGTTGTTTCGGGGCTATGCTCATCTGTTTTTCACGAAATTTTAACAAAATCTTGGGTGTTCATTTAGGAAATGTAGTAATTTTTTAATCGCATTTGCACGATGGCTAATTTTATTTTTTTCATTGGCTGCCAACTCCGCAAAAGTTTGCTGAACCCCTTCAGGTATAAAAACAGGATCATAACCAAAACCAGCTTCTCCTCGAGGGCTTTTGGCGATTGTTCCCTTGACAATTCCTTCAAATTGAAAGCTGTTTTCTGTATTCATCAGCGTAATCACCGTTCTGAATTGCGCCTTTCTGTTGGACGCACCTTGAAGTTCGTCGAGCAGTTTCTCTGTATTTCGTTGATCGTTTCGGGGATCCCCCCCCGCATAACGCGCCGAATACACACCCGGCGCTCCGTTTAAAGCATCAACTTCTAAGCCACTGTCATCCGAAATCACAACATGTCCATAACGTTTAAATACGGTTTCGGCTTTGATAAATGAGTTGCCTTCAAGGCTTGTTGCGGTTTCTTTGATCTCATCATCATGCCCAAGATCTGCAAGGGTTTGTACGGAATACTGTGGTAGTATGTCTCGAAACTCTTTTGCTTTGTGATCGTTATGGGTGGCTAAAATCAGTTGAGTCATCAATGGTGGTATGGGTGATGGTTATTAATTGTACATGCGCGGTAGAGTTGCTCAAGTGCTACTACTCTGGCGAGTTGATGTGGAAATGTCATAGGCGATAATGATACCATTCCATTGGCACGTTGGCGCAATGAATCACTAAATCCATAAGCACCTCCAAGGCAAAACACGAGGGTTCCTCCATGGATCATGATGTGTTTATCGATAAATTGAGCAAATACTTTGGAGTCCATTTGTTTTCCTTTTTCGTCAAATAAAATCAGAGCATCCCGGTCGCTGACATATTTAAGGATCAATTCTTCTTCGGCTTGCAAAGCAGTTGTCGGTTTGTTTCTGTGGTGTTTGACTTCCTTAAGTTCTATCCATTCAAAGGGCATAAATCGTTGGATGCGTTTAACATAGGTCTGGACTTGTTCGAGTCCATATTCGCCCACTGTTTTTCCAATCCCTACGCATTTCATTTTCATGGGTTAAAGATAATCATTTGAGTGCCGACGAAGTAGAATTTTCTTAAATTCGCTACATGCATCCGTTTTCGTTTCGGGTCACTTTCACAATCATAGATGCACGATAGAATCAACCTTAACACCATCCTTACGCCATGCCATTCTTTGTTGATGTGATTTTGCCTTTACCGATACCAAAATTATTCACCTATCTAGTAACTGAGCAGGAGTATGATTTTATCCAGCCTGGTATTCGAATTGTGGTTCCTTTCGGCAACAAAAAAAAATATGCCGCTCTAAGCTATTGCACCCACCAAAACAAGCCACCTTATGAAGCCAAATCAATCGAATATATTATAGATCAACAAGCGGTTGTCAGCCCGAGGCAGCTCAAACTTTGGGAATGGATTTCAAATTATTACATGAGCCCATTAGGGAGTGTGTTTCGAACCGCTGTACCCAGTATTTTACTGTTGGAAAGCGAAACCGAGTTGCACTTTCACAACACCCCTTCTGATGGTATCAAACTCAGCACTGGTGCAGCACAACTGCTAAATACCCTCGAACAATATGGCAAGCTCAATTTGTCCGATGTCGTCAAATTGGAATTGTCAAAAAGCCCATACAAACTAGCCCAAGAGTTGCTCAATCACGACTTGATTCATGTTCGGGAAGAAGTATATACAAAGTTTAAGCCCAAACAACAAAAGCAATTGGCCTTAGCTTCATCCTACAGTCCTGACCACGCATTGCGAGGCCTGCTTGCAAAGATTGATCGCTATCCCAAACAAAGAGAAACGCTTTTGCAGTTGATTCAGCAAAAAACAAGCATTCAAAAATCTGAGTTTTTACGCATGTCAGGTGTATCCAAATCTGCCGTTGAAACCCTTATCAAAAAGGGAATTTTGGATCAACAAACGATCGTTGTTGACCGATTGACAGCTAAAACCGAAGCCGAAACACCTTTGCAAGCACTCACCAGTTCCCAACGACAGGCGCTTGATTCTCTACATAAGGATATCAAAAACACCAACCGCTTTTTGTTGCATGGCGTAACTGCTTCAGGAAAAACAGAAGTGTATATGCACTTGATTCAAGAAGTAATTCAGCAAGGAAAACAAGTCCTTTTTTTAGTTCCTGAAATTGCACTTACCACCCAGATCATTCAGCGGTTATATGTTCATTTTGGAAAAAGCATGGCCGTTTATCACTCGCGCTATACCCCCAGTGAGCGTGTGGAGGTTTGGAATAAGGTGTTGGTTCAAGAACCCAGCGCACAACTCATTGTTGGGGCGCGTTCGGCAGTACTGTTACCGTATTCAAATCTGGGGCTGATCATTGTGGATGAATCCCACGAAGTGGCCTACAAACAATTTGAGTCTAACCCGCGCTACCATGCGAGAGATGTTGCGGTAATACTTGCTGGCTTGCACCAAGCCAAAATTGTTTTGGGCTCTGCCTCTCCTTCGATCGAGTCCTCTCACAACAGCCGTACGGGAAAGTACAATCTCGTAGAAATCAAAGAACGATATCGAGGCTTTTCCATGCCCGAAATTAAACTTATCGACCTTAAGGTTTCTCAGAAAAAAAGGCAGATGAATGGACATTTTTCCCAAACATTAATCGACGCAATCTCAAAAACCATAGATGCTGAAGAACAAGTGATTTTGTTTCAAAATCGAAGAGGTTTTTCTTCTTTTGTCAACTGCACTACTTGTGGGCATGTGCCGCAATGCCCCAGTTGTGATGTGAGTTTGACCTATCACAAGCAAAACAAAAAACTTAAATGTCATTATTGTGGTTACCATGTATTGAGTCATGCCCATTGTGTGGCATGCGGAACTGCTCACCCCAAACCCATGGGACTGGGTACCCAACAAATTGAGGCTGAAATCCAACAGTTATTTCCACATGCTCGTGTGGGGCGAATGGACTCCGATACCACAAAAGGAAAACATGGACACAGAGATTTGATCAATCGTTTTGCGCAACACGATTTGGATATCTTGGTTGGGACGCAAATGTTGACCAAGGGATTGGATTTTGGGCGGGTTACGCTAGTCGGGGTAGTCTTGGCAGATGGCTTGCTCAACTTTCAGGATTTTCGCGCTCATGAAAGGGCATTTCAGATGCTTTTACAAGTGTCAGGTCGTGCGGGTCGAAAAGATCGAATGGGTCGGGTACTGATTCAGACCTATGACAACAACCATCTTGTTTTACAGCAACTTAAGAAGTACGACTATGATAGTATGTTTTTGGTACAGCTCAAGCAGCGAGAAGAATTTGGCTACCCACCTTTTGTGCGATTGACTCGTTTTGAACTCAGACACAAGAATTTTTCGGTCTTACAAGAGGCAGCAAATTGGTTTTCACATGCACTTCACAATCAATTTTCGCAGGTGCTCGGCCCACAGTCCCCGCCAGTTGGTCGAATTCGAAACCAATTTTTAATGCAGATTTTGCTCAAACTCCCCGCCAGCCAGTCGGCAGCACCTGCCAAGGAACAGTTGATCCGCATTTGTAAACGATTTGAACAAATTCCCGCTTTTCGATCTGTAAAACTGGCGATTGATATCGATCCGATTTGACCAGTACAGTAAGGCAGAACAACTTTAAAAAACTACCCTCGAAAGTTCTTTGTGATGAAAATCCATCCAAAAGGGTTGGAATAAACAAACAAAAGTGATAATTTCGCTGCCCAATTTAGAAATATGAATCATTACGAAACTGTTTTCATTTTAAATCCCGTTTTATCTGAAGATCAGGTAAAGGAAGCAGTTCAAAAGTATGCTGATATCATCACTTCCAACAGTGGTGAGATTGTCGATAAGGAGGACTGGGGCTTAAAGAAATTTGCCTACACCATTCAAAATAAAAAAAGTGGCTTTTACCATCTTTTTGATTTTATCGCAGCTCCCGAAGTTGTACATGCTTTAGAACTGGAATTTAGACGAGATGAGCGTGTAATGCGCTATCTAACGGTCAAGCTCGATAAGCATGCAGAAGCTTGGGCCGAAAAACGAAGAGAACGATTAACAGCTAAAGCATAACTCATGGCATCATTAGAACAAGCTAGCAAAGGCGGAAAGCAAGGCGAAGTTCGCTATCTTACGCCGCTTGACATTGAGACAAGTAAAGAAAAGAAGTATTGCCGCTTTAAAAAATCTGGCATCAAGTATATTGACTACAAAGACCCCGATTTTTTGTTGAAGTTTGTCAACGAGCAAGGTAAAATTTTACCACGTAGACTCACGGGTACTTCCCTAAAATACCAGCGCAAACTATCGGTTGCGATCAAACGCTCACGGCATTTGGCATTGATGCCTTATGTTGCTGACCTTTTAAAATAAGTCACCATGGAATTGATACTAAAAAACGACGTAGAAAATCTTGGCTTTAAAGACGATATTGTACAGGTCAAAAACGGATATGGACGCAACTTCTTGATCCCGCAAGGGCACGCTATTTTAGCAACGCCCTCAGCAAAGAAAGTGTTGGCTGAAAACCTCAAGCAACGCGCCTTTAAGGAGCAAAAATTGGTGGATGATGCCAATGCGCTGGCCAAAAAGATTTCTTCGCTAGAGATAAGAATCTCTGCCAAAGCTGGCGGGACTGGTAAATTGTTCGGCTCCATTGGTCATGCTGATTTGAGTGCTGCGCTGCAGACTGCTGGTCATGACATCGAAAAGAAATTTATCAAAATCTCAGGGGGGACAGTTAAGGTCTTGGGTAAGCACCAAGCCGAAATCCGTTTGCACCGTGAGGTTAAGGTACAATTGGAATTTGAAGTCATAAAGGCAGAAGATAAAGAATAGTATTTGTGTTTACTGCATAAATAATATAAGCCGACCCATGGGTTGGCTTTTTTTACACCCAATATGCAAATAGAAGACGCATAACGTGAATCACGATTGTTTAACTCTAGGTTCAATATTTTAGCGATTACACCACTTTTTTTACATTTCATTTTGCAGTACCTTTATGCACATGTCAACAAAGCCCAATACACCCAAGGGGATGCGGGATTTTTTACCGCAAGAGGTTATGCGTCGCAACCATATTATGGGTGTGATGAAAACGCAATTTGAGCGGTATGGGTTTTTGCCGATCGAAACGCCCGCTATGGAGCGTCGGGAGTTGTTGTTGGGTAAATATGGTGACGAGGGTGACCGTCTGGTATTTAAGCTGCTCAATTCTGGTGAAAAAGTAAAAAAGGCAGATTTAGATGCCTTGGATAAGGGTGAATTATCGCGTTTTGGGAATTCCCTTTCCGATAAAGCCCTTCGGTATGATCTCACGGTGCCTTTTGCTCGCTTTGTGGTGCAGCACCAAAACGAATTGAGCTTTCCATTCAAACGCTACCAGATTCAGCCCGTTTGGCGTGCTGATCGTCCGCAACACGGTCGTTTTCAAGAATTCACCCAATGCGATGCCGACGCCATTGGCTCGGATAGCTTACTACTGGAATTGGAGTTTATCCAGATGATCGATGCGATTTTTGGGGATCTTCAATTGTCGGGTTGCACCCTGCGTATCAATCACAGAAAAGTGCTTGAGGCCATTGCCCAACTGGCTGGTGCCGGTGCAGAAACGACACGCTTTTTTACCACCCTCGACAAGCTCGATAAAGTTGGCTGGGAAGAAGTCAAACGTTTGTTGCTAGAGGCTGATTTTGACACCGATATTCTTGATAAGATCAATGCTGCTCTAGAAGGCAAATCTAATATCGACCAACTCGATGTGCTTGGGCAACTGTTAGGGACTTCAGACAGCGATCACGATCCAATACAAGATCTTAGCTTTTTGTTTTCCAATTTGGAACAGCTCAACTCGACAACGGTTGTTTTTGATTGGACACTCGCGCGTGGTTTGGACTATTATACAGGTACCATATTTGAAATTTCGGCACCAGAACAAGTCACTGTTGGCTCGATCGGGGCTGGAGGTCGTTATGACGACCTGACTGGGGTCTTTGGGATGAAAGACATGAGTGGAATTGGCATTTCGTTTGGTTTGGATCGCATCGACTTGGTTCTTTCCGAACTCGATTTGTTTCCCCCTACCTTGTACACCTCAATTGATGTAATGGTCGTAAATTTTAGTATGGATATGATAACCTCATTAATCCCCTACATCAACGAATTGCGGAAACAGGGCAAACGCGTTTTTGTGTATCCTTCTGCAGCAAAACTGAAAAAGCAGTTGGGCTTGGCCAATCAACTTCAAATCCCTTATGCATTGATCATGGGTGAAGAGGAATGGAAAGACCAAAGTTGTACGCTAAAAGACCTTAACACAGGCGAACAGTCATTAATCCCTCTTGCACGTTTGACACAGCATAATTGGGACTGACCCGATTCACGCTAAATATTTTTAGCACCAAGGTCTCGCCACTGTTTGATGATGCTCACAATTTCAGCAGATAATTTTTCAATTTCGATATCTTCGGGGTTTTTATTTCCAAAAAGAATCCAATCTAGAGAATATCTGGGAAAGTGCTCAAAAATTTTTGTGATAACTTCATGAGAGATCGCAGACTGTTTTCTCAACGAAGTGGAAAGGGAATTTCGACCAACACCAATCTGACGTTCGAATGCGGCAATAGACAACTTTTCTTGCAATATGATATACTCGATTCTGCTGTGAATACTCATCATTGATGATAAGATTTAGTTTTAAGCAATTAATCCCCATAATTTCATGATTTAATTCAAAATAAAAAACAAAAAAAGTTGTCAAACTGAAGAGACAAAACAAAGGATATTCAAGTGTAAAAATCGAACAGATTAGGTAATGCCTCTCAGCTTTTTTTCCCAATTCCATGCAGAGCGTAAGGCATCATCTAGAGTTTTTGAAGCTTGCCAACCCAGCGTCCTATTGATTTTGGTGGTATCGGCATAGGTTTCCACAACATCACCTTCTCGGCGTTCGCCAATCGTATAACGAAGTGAGACATTGGTGACGCGTTCAAAAGCTTGTACGATTTCCAATACGGAGGTTCCTTTGCCAGTTCCAACGTTCAACACGTCAAAGGCAGGGGAGTCCGAATGAGTATTGAGGTGTTTGAGGGCGACAACATGCGCATCTCCCAAATCCACTACATGGATGTAATCGCGAATGCAGGTGCCGTCTTTGGTGGGGTAGTCGTTCCCAAAAATTGTAATTGGACCTCGAATTCCTGCTGCCGATTGGGTGATAAAAGGAACAAGATTTTGGGGAATGCCAAGGGGCAGTTCTCCAATTTCTGCCGAGGCATGTGCACCAATCGGATTGAAGTAACGCAATGCAATCACAGGGATATTTGCATTTACCTTGGTCAGGTCTGCTAAAATTTCTTCACAAATCTGTTTGGTGTTTCCATATGGCGAAAGTGCTGTTTTGCTAGGTTCGTTCTCTGTGATCGGTAAGTGATCTGGCTCTCCATATACGGTGCATGAAGAACTGAAGATAAACGGAATCCTGCGTTTTTGATCTTCTGCCACAGCCAAAAGATTGATCAGAGACGAGAGGTTGTTATCGTAATAGGCAAGCGGTTTTTCTACGCTTTCCCCTACGGATTTAAAGGCCGCAAAATGAATAACCCCTTCAAAGCTGTAGGTTTCAAAAAGTTGGGTGACTTTGGTTTTATCTTTTAGGTCAATTTGCTCAAAATGCGGTCGTTTCCCACATGCTTTTTCAATACCGTCCAGTACGTTTATGGAAGTATTGGACAAGTCATCGACGATTAGAACTTCAAAATTGTTGTCGAGCAGCGTAACAGCGGTGTGCGCACCGATAAATCCAAGACCGCCTGTAACTAAAATCATGATTGAAAAAAAGAGTAGCGAGGGGGAGACTTGAACTCCCGACCTCCGGGTTATGAATCCGACGCTCTAACCGGCTGAGCTACCTCGCCATATTGGTTTGCAAATATAGAAGGTTTTGCTGCAGTTGTCAAACTATATTTTTCAGAATATATTTTTGTGCAATCAAAAAAGATATTATATTGCTAATCTGATAAAACAATATCCGTGAAAGATCATTTTGAGATAGAATTTGTAATCAAATCATCCCCTTCGCTCCTCTACCAATACCTGTTTACCCCCTCTGGCCTTTCTGAGTGGTTCGCAGACAATGTCAACTCTCGTTCTGATAAATACGAGTTTTTCTGGGACGACTCCAGTGAGGAAGCTTTGCTGATTAAAAACAAAGCCAATGAGTTTGTTCGCTACCAATGGCAAAACGATGAAGATGATTTTGAAAAATATCATTTTGAAATGCGCATTCAGGTCGACGAAATCACCAAGGATGTATCACTTATCGTTTCTGACTTTGCGGATGAAGACGAGGTTGAGGAGTCCAAAATGTTTTGGGAAAATCAAATCTCCAATCTCAAGCAAGTCCTGGGCTCTTCTTGATGGTCAATTCAAACGGAAATCTTGTATCTTCTTACGACGCTGGTCTTTCTTTTTTCAATCGTGGCTTTTCCTATGGCGATGCGCTTTTTGAAACTCTAAAAGCAGTAGGCGATAAATTGTTATTTTGGGAGGATCATTACTTCCGATTGATGGCCGGTATGCGTTTACTTCGCATGGAAATTCCCATGAAATTCACCCCGGAATACTTTGTTGACCAATGCATTAAGTTGATTCAAGCGCAAGAGGCTCACTCCCCAGCATGGCGTTTGCGCCTGACCGTTTTTCGAGATAGTGGGGGTTGGTATACCCCAAACCACAATCGAGTTGCCTTTGTCATTGGCTGTGAGCCACTCTCTCAAGACCGCTTTTTGGACGAAGTCACCAAGTATAGGGTTGATTTATACAAAGATCATTATGTGCAAGCAGGGATGCTGCCAAACCTCAAAACAAATAATAAAATCCTAAATGTACTTGGGTCGATTTTTGCCAAGGAGAACGATTTAGATAATTGCATTTTGATCAACGACAACAAAGAGGTTGTAGAAGCACTTCAATCAAACTTATTTTTGCTTTTTGGGCAGGAGATTCACACCCCGCCATTGACCTCTGGCTGTTTGGATGGGATCATCCGAAAACAAATCATTCGGTTGGCAAAAAACCTCGATCTCACCCTCAAAGAAACAGCAATCAACCCTTTTGATTTACAAAAGGCAGATGAACTCTGGCTGTCCAATAGCATACAAGGCATTCGTGCGGTAACCAATTATCGAAGAAAAACTTATCAATCACAACTCTACCCAAAAGCGGTCGCTCTCCTCAACCAGATGGCTTAGTTTAGGTGGGGATGGCTTGGCGAATTGGCCCAAAGTATATAGTGCCCTCCGAGTCGAATCATTTTGGACTTCCAAAATGAGGCATCGTTTGATGTTGAGATGTTAGTTTTTTTGTCTCCATCATCTAATACAATCCAAGTTTTTTGTTTGATCTCATCTTTGAGCTGATCACAACTCCATCCGGAATAACCCAAAAAAAACTTGATTTCGTCACTGCACAAATCACCCGAGTTAATCATGTCTGTTATGACATCAAAGTCACCACCCCAAGCCAGCTCTTTGGATATGGGTTTTGAATTGGGAATACATTCTCTTCGACTGTGAACATAGTAGAGACGGTCCTGATCGACTGGCCCTCCTTCAAAAACAGAAAAAGGTTGAGAAATTTCAGGAACAAAGGTGCGCAAGTCGTGCATCATGGGTTTGTTGAGGATAAACCCCACAGAACCCTCATCATTGTGGTCTGCTAATAAAATAACAGTACGAGTGAACGAAAAGTCTCCAATAATAGAGGGGTCAGCAACAAGCAACTTTCCGTTTGACAAATTTGTATTCACTACAACAATGTACAACTTTTTAGGGATTTTCGAAAAATGCCTGTGTATCTATGGAATAGCCGTTGAGTAATTCTTTATCGCTCGTTGGTTTCTTATTGGGAAGTTGGAGCCGTTTTACGTGGACAATTCCATTGGGTACTGCGACCATGATTTGTTGATTTTCAATGAATATCTGTCCATCTTCAAGGGGTTGTTTTCTTTCTATAAAATCCACCTCATGGATTTTACAGTACAAAAGTTGGCCATTGTTGGAAAGCATCGTCCAAGCGCAGGGAAAAGGTTGAAGCCCTCTAACTTTACGTTCAATACCCTGCCCCCTCTGATTCCATTCCAGCTGGGTGTTTTCACGTGTTAGTTTTGGAGCCAAAGATTCGGGTTCGTTTTCTGGTTGTGGAATGCTTTTTACTTGATTTGACGCAATCAAATTTAGAGTTTCTATTGCAAGCTCTGCACCCAGCTTTTCAAGTCGATTGCTAAGCTGCCCTGTGTTTTCTTCTAAATGAATAGCCAATGACTTTTGTGCAATGATTTCACCTGTATCGATTTGTTCATTGATAAAAAATGTGGTGACCCCTGTTTCGTTTTCTCCATTGATAATCGCCCAATGAATCGGGGCTGCACCACGATACTTGGGCAATAGGGAAGCATGAATATTAAAAGTCCCTTTTGTTGGTAATGACCAAACTTCTTTGGGTAGCATTCGAAATGCTACGACCACTATCACATCTGGAGCAAGCACACGGAGTTGAGAGATCAAAGCCGGGTCTTTCAAATTTGGGGGTTGTAAAACCTGCAAACCGTGTTCTTGGCTAAAAACTTTGATCGGAGAGGGGGTCAACTTCTTTCCTCTACCTGACTTACGATCAGGTGCAGTGACCACAGCGACCACTTTATGCTTGCTATCGAGAATCTTTTGCAATGGCGAAATGGCAAAAGACGGGGTTCCCATATAAATGATTCGTAGTGGCTTCATTCGATGACATGAAATAGCTGATCTTTTTGTAAGATCCGTTCCTCGTTGAGCATCTCCATTAAGGATGCAATGATAGTTTTTTCTTCAATGACAAGCAATTTTGATAGGTTTTCTAAAGAAGCAGGTTGTTTTTTTAAAATCGTTATAATAGACGATTGTAATCGTGCTGGGTTTGGTGCGGACTGGCAAGTGCTGCAATGCCCACATACGGTTTTGGTTGTTTCTCCAAAATAGTCAAGAAGAAGGGCTTGATTACACTGTTTTTCGTTTTCGACATAGTCCTGAACTGCTTTGAGCTGTACTTTTCTGGTTTCCAAACTCTGGTTGAGATGTTTTATCGCTCGCGTTAGGATGTACTCGTCTTCGCGCGGTTCGAGGAAAAACAAGCGGGTATCACAATTCCATGAGGAAATGGCAGCATATCCTTTTTTCTCCAAGGCTGCAAAATGAACTTTGAGTTGATCTGTCCCAACCCCTGTTCGCTTACTCAATTGGTACCCGTCGATAGCTTGAGGTGTCTCAGTGATATTTGGATAGAGTCGAACCAGAATATTGAGAATCGTGGAAAGGGATGATTTTTTTCGAATCAAATTGTTGAGTTCTTTTCCCTTGTAGAGTACTTGCAATCGAAATCTTTCCACCACTAGATTCGACCAGCGAATACACCCAATTTGATCAAAAATCCGAAAGACCTCATAGGTTTTTTTGGAAGGAAAATTGTAGGTATTGACAAAGTTCTCAAAGGACATATCAAGTGGCTCTAGTGGGAGTTCGCCGTAAGCAATTTGGAAATAAGCACACAATTTGGTATAAACTTGACGCACGAGATCTGCTTGAGGGATGGTAGCCAAAAACTGATTGTTTACAACTTGTATATCTCGGGTGCTTGTAACAATAGTCGCTTTGGCGGGCTTTTCGTCTCGCCCTGCTCGTCCAGCTTCCTGATAGTAGCTTTCTATACTTTCGGGAAGTGCCGCATGAATCACTTGCCGGACATTGGCCTGATCAATCCCCATTCCAAAGGCAGAAGTTGCCACCATTATGGGTTCTCTTCCGCTTTGCCAGTCGTCGATAAGCTCTGATTTTTTGGAACTCCCTCCGTGAAAATACCGCGCATGGATTCCTTCCATTCGAAGTTGCTCCACAAGAGTTTCGCAGTGCTGTCGAGTACGGAGATACAAGATGGTGTTCCCCGAACTGTTTTTGAGTATCGACCGTATTGTACTGAGTTTGTTTTCGGTATGAATGACTTGATAGGACAGATTTGGACGAAAAAAAGAAGTTTGTATGAGTTGAGTATCCTCAAGTTCGAGAGATGCGATGATATCCTTTTTTACCCTTTGGGTTGCAGTGGCAGTGAGTGCCATCACAGGGGGCTTATTGATGATGCTGTGAAATTGAGCAATTTGCCGATAGGCAGGCCGAAAGTCATGTCCCCAATGAGAAATGCAATGAGCTTCGTCAATCGCCAACAGAGAGATGGGCAAGGTTTTTAAGCGCTCGCATACAATCGGATTACGAAGACGTTCGGGAGATAGATATAAAAGTTTAATGTTTCCAAACGCACATTGATCTAATGCTTCAACCAAGTCATTTTCACGCATTGATCCGTGGATCGACAGGGCACGTATGTTTTTACTTTTCAAAGCGGAAACTTGGTCAATCATCAAAGCCACCAAGGGGCTCACCACAACACAGATGCCGTCTTGCAGCAATGCAGTCAGTTGAAAGCACAATGACTTCCCGCCACCTGTTGGGAGGATTATGAGCGTATTTTTTCCGGAAAGAGATGCGTCAATGGCTTCTTTTTGACCCGGTCTAAAGTCGGACCAACCCCAATATTTTTGTAACAGTTCCCGTGCGCTGTTCATAGTTGATCATTTAAAAAACATACACGTTTTTGCACCGAAAACTTGGGGACAACAATTGGTGGCATACCATAGGCGGTATAGGTCTTGATAAGTTCGTTGTGGATCGCTTCAGTTTCATCAAAATTTTCAATCCGCTCATGGTCATTAGCAAAAATTTCTTGCCATGGCGGAAGGATAAAAACCTTGTCATAGATGTGGGATTGACCGATTTTGATAAAGTGTTTAGGAACTTCAACCTGAATCCCGTCTAGATAGGCAATTGCATCGTGAATTCCCCTATCATACAGATGGATTTTAGAGGCTGTAGCTGCGTGGAAGTCAGCAACCCGACCCTTGATGATTTCCTCACTCAAAGCTAGGGGTTCGTCTTGAAAAGGAGAATCGACACCTCTATCTTTGGCATCTAAAAACAATACCCGAAATATTTCTTCAAAACAAGTGATGTGCTCGTTTTGCAAAGCTTTCAAAAGAGTGGTTTTTCCACTTCCTGGAGATCCAGTCAGCACATATCGTTTGTGTTGCGTCATACAGGATACCAATTTACAATTTTTGCGCTTTACTTCTTGTTTAAAATCGATATCTTTGCCCAAATGGGCGAGACAAATAAAACCACCTTATTTTACAATCGACTTCGTGATCAACTGGAAGAATCTGCTGATTGGCCTTCGAACTATCTGTTTAAGTTTATTTTGCCCTCCGATGAAGATAAAAAAGCGACTGTCCGGTCCGTATTCGCGAATCACTCCGTTCAAATTACTGAACGAAATTCGTCCAAAAACACTTATGTAAGTATTTCGATTGAAGGGGTTTTTTCATCACCTGATCAAATCATATCGAAATATAAAGCGGTTGCACAGATAGAGGGCGTTATACAGTTGTAGTAATTTTCGTATTTTTACAATATCATTTAAACATCAACATTGGAAGACACACTTCAGTACAATACCCAACGCAGTCCGTTACGAATTCCAGAATATGGCCGTCACATTCAAAAGATGGTGGATCAAGCGATGGAAGAACCCAAAAAAGAACAGCGAAATAAAATGGCGCATGCCATTATTGGTGTGATGGGAAATTTAAATCCACATCTTAGAGATGTTCCTGATTTTCAACACAAGCTATGGGATCAATTGTTTATTATGTCTGATTTTTCTTTGGATGTAGACTCGCCTTATCCCATTCCAGAAAAAGAAGTTCTTACCGCTCGTCCAGACCCGTTGAGCTACCCACAAAATTTCCCAAAATACCGTTTTTATGGCAACAATATTAAACGAATGATCGAGGCTGCACTTACCTTTTCCGACGGAGAGCAGAAAGATGCACTGGTCTTTGTGATTGCCAACCACATGAAAAAGTGCTTTTTAAACTGGAATAAAGACACAGTTGAGGACGCGGTAATTTTTGAGCATTTATTTGAGATTTCAAATGGAAAAATCAATTTGAAAAATTCAGATGAAATGTTGTCCAAATCTGAAGACCTGATTCGATTGAGCAACAAACGATTTGGTCGTCAAAAAGCTCACCAGTCCAATAAAAACAAAAAATACAGACAAAAGCGTCGTAAATAAAATGGGAACATTTGTTGTCAAGGGCGGAAGGCCATTGTCTGGCACGATTGAGCCCCAAGGGGCAAAAAATGAGGCACTCCAGATTTTATGTGCCGTACTTCTCACAGCAGAGCCCGTCGAAATTTCCAACGTTCCCGATATTGTCGATATCAATAAATTACTCGATATTCTAAAATCACTTGGTGTTCGCGTCCAAAAAAAAGGAAACAATCGCTATCTATTTCAGGCCGATGAAGTGAACTTGGAGTACCTCAAATCTGATGCTTTTAAGACTGACGGCAGAAAAATCAGAGGGTCGATTATGTTGGTTGGCCCACTGCTTACCCGGTTCGGTAAAGGATACATCCCAAGACCTGGGGGAGATAAGATTGGCAGAAGACGAGTCGACACGCATTTTGAAGGACTTATGAAGTTGGGCGCCGATTTTACCTATGATCGCGAAAATCAATTTTACAGCGTGGAGACCCAACGGCTCCAAGGTGCCTATCTACTGCTGGATGAGGCATCCGTGACAGGCACAGCCAATTTGGTGATGGCAGCCGTGCTCGCCAAAGGCACAACAACGATCTATAACGCTGCATGCGAACCCTATTTACAGCAGCTCTGCAGTATGCTCAATCGAATGGGTGCCAATATCTCTGGTATTGGATCAAACCGATTGACCATAGAAGGGGTTGAGCGACTTTCTGGTACAAGTCATCGTATTCTTCCTGATATGGTCGAAATTGGGAGTTGGATTGGTTTGGCGGCACTTACGAGAAGCAAACTCAAGATCAAGAATGTTTCATGGGATGATTTGGGCCAAATCCCAAATGTGTTTCGAAAGTTGGGTATACAAGTGGAAAGACAAAAAGACGATATCTATATCCCTGCTCATTCCGATGGCTACGAAGTTCAAAGTTTTATCGACGGTTCTATTATGACAATCTCTGATGCGCCATGGCCGGGATTTACCCCTGACCTTTTGAGCATCATTTTGGTGGTTGCAACACAAGCAAGGGGAAGTGTCCTTGTCCATCAAAAAATGTTTGAAAGTCGTTTGTTCTTTGTGGATAAACTCATCGATATGGGAGCTAAAATCATACTTTGTGACCCGCACCGAGCGACTGTAATCGGTCATGATTTTACATCCTCTCTGAAAGGGACCACAATGACTTCACCAGATATACGTGCTGGAATTTCCTTGTTGATTGCTGCTCTATCGGCAAAAGGGACGAGTACCATCCATAATATCGAACAAATCGATCGTGGTTATGAACGTATCGTTGAAAGATTACAAGCTATTGGTGCAGATATCAAGCGAGTGTAAAATCCCATAGTATCTTTATCGTTTCGAAACCTTATTGTTGCTAATTCCTCGCTGGCGGCTGCATTTAAATCGTTTGACATCATCACCTCTTTGCTTGCTGTGCTTCGTCTTTCTTCCCTTTACACGGGATCGCCAAAGACGAAAACTAGCCGGTTTGAGGTTGTTTCGCATGATCGTAATGACTTCTTGCTCTTTAATTCCAAACTGAAATAAAATGGCATCGAATGGGGTGCGATCTTCCCACGCCATTTCGATAATACGGTCGAGTTGTTCAATATTAAATTGCTTGTCTTTCATGCTAGTCAAAGTTATTCCTGTCTGCCAAGGTATGCTTGGACAATATTCGTCGCGATTCCTCACGTACGCTGGCCTTTTTTTTCATCCCCCACAACTTGGTGGAGGCATGTTTTGCAGCGCTTTGTAGCTCAACAATGGGTCTTGGGTAATCTTTTCCCAAAGAAAAGCCATAGAGTTCTTCCTCAATTGGGGTGATTTTCCACGGTTCGTGTTGCAAGTGCAATGGCAATTTTTCGAGTTCAGGTACCCATTTGCTAATAAATACGCCCTCCGTATCGTGGGTGATGCTATTTTTGACGGGGTTGTAGACACGCAACATATTGATTCCAGTTTCCCCTGCTTGCATTTGGAATTGGGGATAATGAATTCCGGGCTCAAAATCCAAAAATTGTTTTGCCAGATGCTTGACGCCAAGTTGCCAGGGTTGCCATAAATGATGCGTAAAAAAGGAAACCAGCATAGCACGCATTCGAAAGTTAATATAGCCGGTTTGAATCAAGCAACGCATTGACGCGTCTATCAATGGAAAGCCAGTCTGTCCGGTTTTCCAAGCTTGTATATAAGTTTCGTTGGGGGATTTTTCCAATGCGGCATATCCTTTATTGATGCTTTCAAATTCCATTCGGTCTTCCATTTCGAATTTTTGAATAAAATGGGCTTGCCAACGCAACCGCGAGGTAAACGCATGTAGTTGAAATCTTGAGGCACCATTGCGCTTGGCTTGCTCAGCGGTTTGCCATACATAGCGAACCGAAAGGTTGCCCCAAGAGATGTATGGCGACAAGCGACTGCATCCTTTGCGAGACAATTCAGGTTTAGATATCGATTTCTGATAGGACTTGTGACGGATATTCATAAAGCTGTTTAAGTAGGCGAGCCCTTGTTTTGTCCCTCCTTTTTGTCGAATCTGACCAGTTGATATATCTCTCCACTCAAAAGAATCGATCCCAATCGAGTAAATCTCGAGATTGGGAATAAATGAATGCTTTTCGGCTTCCCATGGTTGTATGGGATCAGACATAAATTGAGACCATTTTTTACGCCAATTTTTTCGATTTGAAAGCCCGCGGAAAACGCCTTGATTTGTAAACTCATTCCATTTAATCCCTTCAGATCGACAATACCGATCAACCAACTGATCCCTCTCGTAGGTACAATTAAGCCCAGTTTCCTGATGGCTATATATGGATTTGACAGTGTAGTTCTTTTGGATTTCTGTAAAGAGGGTCAGGATTTCTGTACTACAAATGAGAATTTTGGTGTCGTATTGCGAGAAGAATAGATTTAGTTCTTCAATACTCTCGGCAACAAATTGCCAATGCCGATTGTCATAATGATCGTTTTTGAGTAGTATGGGCTCAAAATTATACACCATAAGTGTAGGGGAAGGGTCTAGCACGGCGGCCTGTAGTGCAGGGTTGTCCATGACGCGGAGGTCTCTTTTAAACCAAAATATGGAAAGGTCTGTTTTAGTAGGCATCGGGATTGGCAATGATTTCGTAAGCACGTGTTTTTATGGCTACCAATTCCTCCGGTTTGATTTTCCGCAACAAATTGAGCATCATTCCCATACGATTGTTGCTTTTGAAGAAATCTTTTTTGTCGTCCAAAAAGTTCCAATACAAGCTATTGAATGGACAAGCGTCATCTCCCAATCTCTTTTTGTGGTTGTAGCTACAAGAAGAGCAATAATTACTCATTTTGTTGACATAAGACCCAGAAGAAACATAAGGTTTTGTAGCCACCATACCCCCATCGGCATATTGACTCATTCCGCGTGTGTTTGGCAGTTGTACCCATTCTACGGCATCGGCATAGATTCCCAAATACCATTCATCAACAGCATCGGGGTGAGTTTGGGCTAGGAGTGCAAAATTTCCAGTAATCATCAATCGCTGGATGTGATGGGCATAGGCATGCTCCAAACTGTTTTTTATGGTTGTGCTCAAGCAATTCATTTTGGTTTCTCCAGTCCAATAGAAATCGGGAAGGGGATTAGTGTTTTCTAAGGCGTTTAACCCTTTATAAGTTGGCATTTCTTTCCAATACAGTCCACGGATATATTCTCGCCATCCCAACACTTGCCTCACAAAGCCCTCAACCTGCGAAAGGGATATGGTTTCGGGTTGTTTTCTATAGGCCTCAATGGCATGATTGATGACCTCTAAAGGATGAAGGATTTTGACATTCAAGGCAAAGGAAATCCTCGCATGGAACAGGTTGGTTTCTTCTTGATGCATTGCATCTTGAAAGCTCCCAAAGTCCACAAGCAGATTTTCGCAAAAATAATCGAGCTGTCTTACACTTTCCTCTCGGGTCATTGGAAATAAAAAATCATCTTTGGATATGCTCCCTAAGGTTTCAATTCCTTGATCTTCGATCATCTTTTGCAGTTGCTCAATATCCTCGGCTTTTGGGAGATAGGGTGGGGGAATGACTGGGGAACCGTTCCATTTATTTCGATTAAACTTGTCATAATTCCAAGATCCGCCTTCTGGCTGATCATGCACCATCAGGATATCAAATTTTTTCCGCATGTAGCGGTAGAAAAACTCCATTACCCATTTTTTCTTACCCTTAAAAAACTGTCCCATTTCATCCCTTGTGGTGAGAAAATGGTCGGTATCAACGGCATCAGACGAAATCTTTAAGCCTTTACAAAACACTTGAAGTTGTCGGTCGAGTCGAAACTCATCCGGGAGTTGGTAGGCAAAGCGCGTTGCACCCAAAAGAGAAATGACTTTATTGAGGTTTTTCTCCAACTCCTGCTCGTTTTGCGAATCATCTAGGGTGTAATACAAAATACGATGTCCCTCTTTCTCTCTTGCATGTGCAAAGTTTCGCATAGCTCCAAAGAAGGCAACAACTTTCTGAATGTGATGCTTGACATAGTCTGTCTCCTGACGCATTTCAAACATTACATAACACACATTGTCATTGACTTCCTCAAACCAACTGTGTTCGGCATTGAGCTGATCGCCAAGAATTAATCGGACTTCCATCAAAAGAGTTGTTTTTGCAGCCACATGGACTGATATTTTCCATTCCCATCATATCGATCTGCTTGTAAGCGGACGTTAAAAACGCGATCTCTAGGGTCATTCCCAACACCAGCATTATACATCCAATTTCCGTAATTACTATGTACGTCATAGTCAATCAACATGGCCTCAAAATAAGTAGCGCCCCAGCGCCAGTCCATTTGAAGTGTCTTGGCCAAATAACTGGCTACATTTTGTCGACCTCGATTACTCATAAACCCTGTTCTTTTGAGTTCGAGCATATTGGCATTAACAAAAGGTTCTGCTGTTGTTCCATTTACCCACTGCTGAAATACATGCGGATTTTGTCCCCAATCATAAGATCTGTTTTTGATTCCACCAACAGAAAAAATAGAATTTCCATGTCTTAAGGAAACGTATTTGAAGTAATCTCTCCAAATCAATTCAAAAATCAACCAGTAGGTGGACTGGTTTTTGGTCACATTTTGCTCATAATCTTTGACCGCCCAATAAATAGATTTGGCCGATATCGACCCGTTTGCTAACCATGGGGAAAGCTTCGAACTATAATCTGTCCCTACCAATCCATTTCGTGTTTTTTTGTAGTAGGATAGCTTTTTTGTTGTCCAAAAATAATGGTTCAGTCGCTCGTCTGCGGCATGGCTGCCGCCCTGAAATGGAAATGCACTATTGGGATGAATGTCAAAGTGCTCATAGCCGAGTTTTTCTAAAGTCAATGCTGTATACGAGGCGATTTTCGCATTTTCTGCTGATAATCTTCTCGATTCTAGTACACAAGGGCGTACGCTGACTTTCTTTTCACAAATTTTACGAAAGACGGTAAAAATTTCTGGTAACTCCTCAATTGACATCGGCAAGTCAGCTGGGTGAAATAAAAATTGGTTGTAAGACTTGTGAACCTCAACCGATTCTGGGATACCTTTTTCTTGGTCAACCTCCTCTTTTGTCCACTCCTTTTGTAGGTAGATGTCTGTAATTTGATATTGACTGCAAATTTGAGTCAAGGACGTTCCATCGTCGACTTTAACGACTAAGGGAATGTGATAGGATTCGAGTTCGCGCTGTAATTCGGCAATGGATTCCAATAAAAAACGAGCCCGAAACACTTCCATTTTCTTAAATCCAAATGGTGTTTTCGCAAGCCACTCGGAAGGAATCAGCACCAGTCCGATCACTTTGTCATGTTTTGTGGTTGCGTCGTAAAGCGATTGATTGTCCACAACACGCATGTCGTTTCTAAACCAAACTAAAGCGGTATTTTGTTTCTCCTGCATTTTTGACTGCAATATTTGACTTCGTTCCAATCTTTTTCCCATTTTTTTCGCCAACTAAACGGGCGTTTACAAACCAAACAAATTTTTTCAGGGAGGTTTTCTTTTTTCACCCCTCTCATTTGTTCAAGGCTGATTTATAAGTCTCCAAGCATCGTTCACGAGCCATTTTATGATCGACAATTTGCTTTGGATATGATGATGTTTGATAATCTGGCACCCATTTTTTGATGTATGCATGGTCTTTATCAAACTTTTTGATTTGCTCGGTAGGGTTAAAAATCCGAAAGTATGGTGCTGCATCCACACCACACCCAGCAACCCATTGCCAATTGCCAACATTACTTGCCATCTCATAATCTAGGAGCTTTTTGGCAAAATATGCTTCCCCCAAACGCCAATCGATAAGCAAATGTTTGCACAAAAAACTTCCGACAAGCATCCGCACCCGATTATGCATAAACCCAGTTTCATTTAATTCTCGCATTCCAGCATCCACAAAAGGAAAACCCGTTTTCCCCTCGCACCAACGCTTGAACTCCTCAGGGTCGTTTCGCCACTCAATGCGGTCGTATTGGGGTTTAAAGCTTTTGTTTTCGGTATGGGGAAAATGCCAAAGAATCTGCATAAAAAATTCTCGCCAAATCAATTCCTTTAAAAAGGTTTGATTCGTGGACTCCAAGGCCTTGGCAACCGCATTTCGAATACTCAACGTGCCAAACCTTAAATGAACTCCGACTTTAGAGGTTCCTGCAACAGCTGGGGTGTTTCGTCTTGCCTCATACTGGTCAATAATTTCATCTGAAGTATCGTACTGCGGTGCTGTTATCTTTGATGCTGTAAACCCGATTTCATCTAAAGTAGGGTTGTTATGATCTACTAGGATCGTGAGTTTTTCAAAATCATCAATGCGATAGCTCTTCAGGTGCTTTTGTCGATCAAATTTATCTAGCCATACTCGTGAATAGGGAGTGTACACTCGGTAGGGCGTACCATCCGATTTGACGACTTCATCTCTTTCAAAGATAACATGATCTTTATATGTTGAAAAGGAAATGTTATTTTCTGATAGGAGTGCCTCGATTTCAGTATCTCTTTGTGTGGCATAGGGTTCATAGTCACGATTTGTATAAACCGCATGTACTGAATTTGATTTTAAGATTTTTCGAAATACCCTGACAGGCTTACCGTGGAACACATGGATTTTTCTCTTTGATCTTCCGAGCTCTTCATTGAGGTCCTCAATCCGCTGGTGTAAAAAACTAAGACGCGCATCTTCTTTTGGAAGACGACTCAAAATATCACTGTCAAAAATAAATATGGGAAGTACGTTCGTTTCATTGTCCAAAGCATGATAAAGCCCTACGTTATCGTCCAAACGTAAATCCCTACGAAACCAAAACAATGCAATCGATTTCAAATTAATGTGTGTTTAGCGTAGACATTCCTCCATCTAGCCCAAGGATTTGGCCCGTCATCCAGCTACTTTCATCACTGAGTAAAAAGCGTGTCAATGCCGCGATGTCATCTGCCTGACCCACACGCTTTAGTGGGTGTCGTTGTGCTGACTTTTCCATTTTTGCTTCGTTGTTCAAAAAACGATCTGCCAAAGGCGTATTTGTGATTGATGGTGCAATTACGTTTACTCGCGTCTTGGGTGCAAGCTCAGCAGCAAGTGATTTGCCCAGTCCCTCAAGGGCTCCTTTAGACGCCGCTACACTGGCGTGAAAGGGCATGCCTACTTTAACAGCAACGGTACTGTACAATACCACACTGCTGTTGGCAGTGAGCTTTGGGAGAACTGCTTGCAAAGACTTGACAAAACCCATGACATTGATTTGAAAATCTACCTCAAACGCTTCAGGTTTTAGCCCCTTAAATGGGCGTAAATTGATGCTCCCTGGACAATAAACAAATCCTGATAGTTCATCGGGGATTTCGAGAGTGGACAAGTCATCCGTAGTTACATCAAAAGGAAGGTGATGGATATCGAGACCCGTTAAGGAATCCGATGAGCGGGAGGCGATACACACCTCGTGACTTTCCATGAGTAGTTTAGCGGTGGCTAGACCAATCCCACTCGATCCGCCGATCAATAAAATGTTCTTTTTCATATGTCATTCATATTTTCCAAAAATGCTTTCGAGTTTTTGCTCACGATAATCAAAAATTGATTTAACTTTCTTTTTTACAAACAGCCAGTGGGCAAATCGCCCAAGAAACCCCAAAGGAAGTTTATAATCAACGATATCTGTCATCTGAACACCATTTGGAATATCTTCGATAAAATGTTTGTGGTGCCAAAAAGTATACGGTCCAAAGCGCTGCTCATCAACAAAATAATGCCCCTTTTCAACATGAGTGATTTCAGTCACCCAACGAAATGGAATTCCGAGAATGGGGGTGAGAATATATTGTATGATTTGCCCAGGAAACATCTTGCGATCAGCACCTGATAGAATATCAAATCCCATGTAATCTGGGGTAATCGTTTTTAGGTTTTTGGGATCCGATAAAAAATCCCATGCCTTTTGCATATCAATCGGTAAGTTTTGTTTTGATTTATAACTGTACACGTTTTCTCATTTTTGTCAAATATACTATTTTGTTTAATGAATTAAAAAAAAGATTAAACAAAATAAATTGTTAAAATTTCATCATGATTTATACAAAAAGTGTAGTTTAGAAATTCTAAATCCAAAACAATGAAACCCATATTTTATCTACCTCTATTATTGATCTCTTTTACGGTTCATGCACAGTTGCCACGACCACAACTCAGTCCGAAAGCAAAGCTGGTTCAAACGATCGGTTTATCCGAGGTGACAATTGAATATTCTCGACCAGCGGTGCGAGATCGAAATATTTTTGGCGACTTGGTACCCTATGACGTTTTGTGGCGAACGGGTGCTAACCAAAATACGCGAATCACCTTTTCTGACGACCTAATTGTCTTTGGTCAACCCCTTTCCAAGGGAACCTATGCTCTCTACACCATTCCGAAACAAGAGTTTTGGATGGTGTATTTCTATAATGAATCCAATAATTGGGGGACACCTTCAAGCTGGGATGAAGATCAAGTGAGTCTTGCTGTTCGGGCAAAAGTGCAAACCATCGATCATAAAGAGTCATTTTCCATTTCACTCGAAAACATATCCCTCGATTCAGCGGATTTACAATTGGCTTGGGAACAAGTCGCGATACAGATCCCGATGACTTTTCCAACAAACGAAATCATGTCATCTCACATCTCAAAAATTAACCTTGATTCTGCTTCCGCCAATGATTTATACACTGCAGCAGTTTATTATTTAAACAATGATAAAGATTTACAAAAAGCAAAAGCATGGATTACCAGGGCAGTCGAATTACGAACCGATGCGTTTTGGTTTTTTCGTCAAAAATCATTGATTCACGAAGCACTTGGAGAATTGGATTTGGCTATCGATGCTGCGAAAACTTCTCTTCAATTGGCAGCGACATCTGGAAATCAGCAATACATCGACCTCAATAAAAAACAATTGGCCAAATGGGGTGCTAAATAAACGAGCTTAAAAATGGTTTTGGACAAACTCGTGAAGTGCCTCAAAAGTTTGCATACATGGTAATCCCATAACGTTCGTATACGACCCATTGATTTCTGCTACGGCATACAGTCCAAACGCGTCTTGAATTCCGTACGAGCCTGCTTTATCCATGGGGCTGCCACTATCCACATACTGTTCGATAAGATTTTCATTTAAATCTGTAAACTTGACATCAGTAAAAGAGTTGATAGTGTGTTGATGATTAGCGGTTGAAAAACAAACCGAACTGATGACTCGATGTGTTTTTCCAGAAAGTGATCGAAGCATTTGTTTTGCTTCCTCTTTGTTTTGAGGCTTTCCAAGTGCTTTTCCCTCAAACCAAACAATCGTGTCTGCTGTGATCACGAGCTGATCAGGGTTTAAGTCGTGCTGAAACACCTTACCTTTTTGTTGTGCTAAGTTGTCAGTAATTTGTTCGGCTTGTAGATCACGATCAAATTTTTCGTCGATTGATCGCAGTTCTACACGATGCCGTATCTTCATTTGCTCAAGCAGGCTTTGTCGCCTTGGTGAGCCAGAACCCAGTATGATGTCAACTGTTTTTGGAATTGTCATTTTTTATCGTTTCTCGCTTCAAAAAACCCACCCCATTTGCCTTGTATTTTTAAGGTTTGCTCAATGACATCTCGAACACATCCCTTTCCACCAGCGAAGTGAGAAATATAATCAGCAGCAGCACGAACTTCGGGTACTGCATCGTTTGGACAAGTGGCAAGATGTACTTGGTTCATTGCAGGGATATCTGGGATGTCATCCCCCATAAACAAACTTTCACTAGATTTGAGCTTATTTTCTGTAAAGTACGATTCTAAAACACTGGCTTTATCGTGAATGCCTAGATATACATCTTTAACACCCAAATCGTTTAGTCTTTTTTGAACAGCAGGATTTGTTCCCCCCGAAATGATACAAACGCGAAACCCAGCGTGTAAAGCAGCTTTTACAGCATACCCATCTTTGGTATTCATGGTTCGCAACATTGAGCCATCCTCATGAATCAAGATGCTTCCATCGGTAAAAACCCCATCCACATCAAAAATAAAGTTCCGAATGTATTTGAGTTCCTCTTTAAATTTTTTCATTTTTTTCGATTTAATAATTGAGATGTAAATAGCGAGTAGATATCTCTCAATTGTTCTGTCATTGGAACCATCTTGTGGCGCTGGATGGTTTCCATATCACCCCTCGAGGCAGGACCGGTCTGACTTTTACTTGGATCTTGTTGTTTAATTTTTCTGGTTGTTTCTTCGATGAGGGGAAGCAATAATTCAAAATTAACGTGTTTAGACTTGCAAAATCGATGGGCTTCTGCATACAAATGGTTCGTAAAATTATTGACTAAAACTGCAGCCAAATGCATGCTGAGGCGTTGTTTTTCATCGGATAGGGTAGCATTTGGGCTTATCATTTGAGAAAAGGTTTCCAATGTTTCATTCACTTGTCTGTTGTTTCCCTCCCATAGTATTGGGATTTTAGACCAATTTAGCTGCCGTTGTTTTGAGAACGTTTGCAAAGGGTAAAAAACCCCTCGATTATTGTGCCTACCAAGCAAGTCCATTGAAGATGCTCCAGAAGTATGGGCAACGACGGCATTTGTTAAGGGGAGTTGATTGCTGACCTCTTGTATTGCATGATCAGAAACTGCAATGAGAATCACTTCACAAGATGAAAGCGTATTGAATTGATTTGAAAAAGGGACAGCGAACAAATCTTTTGGAAGTTTGTTTTGATCTCTACCAATGAGTTGTACAAGAGTCAAATTTTCTTGATCAAGGATTTCTCTAGCTAAGGCAACAGCCACATTTCCGGTACCGATCAATCCGATTCGAATCATATGTCAAAACTACAAACTAAAGTCCATAGTTGACTACCTATGAAATTTTAGTAGGTTTGCAAAAAAAAAAATCAGATGTCTAATAGAACATTTACGATGATTAAACCCGACGCAGTCCAAAACGGCCATGTTGGTGCTATACTAGAAAAGATCACAACCGCCGGTTTTGTAATTCGAGGGCTAAAGATGACCCAACTCAGTCAACGCGAAGCTGAGGCTTTCTATGAGGTGCATAAAGCAAGACCATTTTTTGGTGAATTAGTAGCCTTTATGACCAGCGGACCGATTGTAGCTGCCGTCTTAGAAAAAGAGAATGCAGTCGCTGATTTTAGAGCACTCATTGGGTCAACAAACCCCGAGGAAGCGGCAGAAGGAACCATCCGAAAATTGTTTGCGGAGTCGGTAGGACGAAACGCGATTCACGGATCTGACAGTGATGGCAACGCAAATATTGAGTGCGCATTCCACTTTTCCGCAAGGGATATCTACTAAACAAACCGAATATCCCTCACTTTATCTTTTCCCAGAGATTCATTGATCATTTCGATGATTTTGTCTTTCCCATAACTGAGTTCCTGTCGAAGAATAGAAGAGGTGAGTTTAACAACTAAGATGTCTTGCTGAAGGCTGATTTTTTTGGTGTAAGCATCGATATTTTCTCCCATTAACTCACGCCAACTCTCTTGAATTCGAGCAGAATCGATACCATCAGTAAGCGCATTTTTGGAAATAAACTCTCCCAAAATTGATTTTATCTTTTTGGCTTCATCACTCATCTCTCAAGTTTACAGGCTAAACATCGAATAGCTTTGCGCGGTTTGTTTGATTATATTTTCGGTTCGCTCTTTGTTGGTGTCGGTAACAAATAACTGTCCAAAAGAATCATCGTTCACCAAATTTATGATTTGCATTACACGATAATCGTCCAGTTTGTCAAAAATATCATCCAAAAGTAATATAGGCAAGACATTCATCTGATTTCTGATCACATCAAACTGGGCAAGCTTCAGAGCGATTAAAAATGTTTTTTGTTGTCCTTGGCTTCCAAATTTTTTGATTGGGAAATCATTGATTTGAAAACCCAAATCATCTTTGTGAGGTCCAATGCTGGTGTGTTGTAAAATGCGATCTTTTTGCAAAGATTCCTCCAAAAGGATTTCGAAGTTGTTATCGCCGATTTTGGACTCATAGCAAATAGAGACGACTTCTTTACCCCCGCTAATAAACTGATATCGATCTTGAAAGAGAGGCTGAAAGGCTTCCACAAACTTTTTTCGCGCCTGGTGTATGGGTTGTCCAAACTGTACAAGTTTTTCATTGAAAACCGATAGGGTGTCTTTGTCAAACTGGTTTGATGACGCAAAGTGTTTGAGCAGTGCATTTCGTTGGTTTAACGTACGTTGGTAAGCAAATAGGTTTTGCAAGTAGGATTTGTTGGATTGAGAAATGGTACGATCTAAAAACTTTCTTCTCACACTACTTCCTTCAGAAATCAAATCTCTATCGGTGGGGGATATAATCACGATAGGGATAAGCCCTACATGATCTGCAATTTTTTTATAGGCTTTACGATTGCGTTTGATGGTTTTTTTACCTTCACGATCGAAGTGGCACTGAATCCTTATTTTTTTTTCATTTTTATCAAAAATCCCTTCGATCATACTAAAATCGGCATGGTGAGAAATATTTTGACTTGTGATACTATTGGAATAGCTTTTTCCCATAGCGAGGAAATATATCACGTCCAAAGCATTTGTTTTACCGACTCCATTATTTCCTACAAAACAGTTGATGTTCGGATCTAAAATGAAATCTATTCCCGTCAGATTTCTGTAATTAACGATGGAAAGTTGGTTTAAAAATAGTTCCTTCACAAGTCAGGGATTGCATTTTAGTTTGTAGATGACCAAATTATTGATTTTTGCTCGTTTTTGTAGAATGTTCATTTCAATAATTATCATATTTTTGCAAACACGATTTACAAACTATGGCCACATATAAAAAACGCGGCGCTAAGAAAACGCAAAACACCAAGGATTCTCAAGCCACAGAAAGCAGAACAGAAGAGGTTTTTTCAAACCTTGATACAGGTGCATCAAGATTAGAACATTGGATTGCTACTTATCAACGTCAGATTTTTGGATTAATTTTTGGAATTATTATCGTTGTTCTTGGATATTTGGGTTATCAAAGCTTAATTCTCAATCCCAAAATTGACGAGGCAAACACAGAGATTTTTCAAGCTCAAGATTTTTTTGAAAAGGGATTGGCTGATGAAGACCTTCGCGATTCTCTATTTCAGAATGCTTTGAACGGAGCTAACGGAAAATATGGTTTTCTCGATATCATCGATAATTATTGGGGAACACCCGCAGCAAATTTGGCGACCTATAGTTCGGGGATGATTTATCTTCATCTTGGTGAATTTGAGTTAGCGATTGATTTTTTGGAGGACTTTGATTCTTCTGACCCCTTATTATCACCACTTGCATTAGGTGGGATTGGAGACGCCTTTGCGGAGCTGGAACAACTTTCAAGCGCTTTAAATTACTACCAAAAGGCCTTGTCATTTAGCGATAATAAAATTACCTATCCTCGTTATTTACGAAAAGCAGGTCTTGTTGCTTTATCCCTTGGAGATAAAAAAACAGCCAAATCATACTTTACCATTCTTAAAGATGAGTTCTCAGATGGGGTAGATGCTAAGTATATTGATGCTTTACTCGGTAAAGCCAGCTTGTAATATGGCAACAAATAGTCAGAATAGCAAGCATATCGTCCACGAAAAACTTCCAGTAGCTCAAGATTTGCGTTTTGCACTAATTGTCTCCCAATGGAATAGCGAAATTACCAATCGTCTTTATGAAGGTGCCCACCAAATTTTGCAACAGCAACAGGCCAAACAAATCGATCGTATCGATGTTCCAGGTAGTTTTGAATTGGTCTATGCAAGTCGTGTAGCAATAAAAAAAAATTACGACGCTATCATTGCTATTGGTAATGTAATTCGAGGTGAAACAAGCCATTTCGACTATGTCTGCCAAGGAGTTACCAATGGAATACAGCAACTCAATGCCATGGGTACAGTTCCTGTTATATTCTGTGTATTGACAGATGATACTATCGAGCAATCGCGTGCTAGAAGTGGAGGATCATTGGGAAATAAAGGGGAGGAGGCTGCGGTTGCAGCTATTCTAATGGCGAGCCTGTAGTTTTTTATTTTTTAAAATACTTCATTGGCACCCAAAGCATTCCAAAACATTCCCCATTTTCTTTGTCTAGGTTTTTATGATGAATTTTGTGTGCCCTGCGAACCGCTTTTGCATAGCGGGTATTGGCATTGCGGAACCATTTTACGCGCTGGTGGATAAAGATGTCGTGCACAAAAAAATAAGTAAGACCATACGCGAAAATCCCCAAGGCAATTGCCATTCCAGGCCAAAATCCAAATTCTCCCCATAAAATTACAAAACCAGCACTGACTGCTGCATAAAAAAGGAAAAAGGCATCATTTCTTTCAAAATGAGAATCGTGATCTTTGTGATGATGGTCTTTATGTAGAGACCATAAAAAACCATGCATGATATACTTGTGTGAAAACCATGCAACAGCTTCCATAAAAATAAAGGTTGCAAAAAAAATAAAAATCTGGATGGCGAGAAACATAGATTATAGAATATTGAAACGATACCGAACATAGGAGCGTGCTAATACATCCACTTTTTGGATATTAGCAACGCGTATTCTTTTGTTTTTGATTTCAACAGAAGGAACTCGTTTTAATTTCTTTAGTAAGCGAAGGTAATATTTATAAGCAGTATAAACACCAAATTTCGCAGCATCTGGTAATTTGAAAATCCCTGATAAGCCCTTTTGAAAATCGGTTTCAATTTCTGCAATAATTTTCTGCTTGGAAACCTCGTCAAGCTCTTTGAAGTTTACACCCGGAAAATAAGAGCGTTCAAGCTGCTCATAGTCATTTTTGAGATCACGTAGAAAGTTGACTTTTTGAAATGCCGAACCCAGTGCCATAGCTGATGACTTTAACTCTGCGAAGAGTTTGTGATCCCCCTTGACAAAAACGCGAAGGCACATCAAGCCAACAACATCTGCAGACCCGTAGATATATTTTTTATATTCCTCATCGGTTTGATACACCTTTTTTGACAGATCCCAACGCATACTTTGCATAAAAGCATCGATAAATTCTATATCAATACCATAGCGATGAACGGTCTCTTGGAAAGCATTCAAAACAGGATTTGTACTGATTTTTTCTTGTAAAGAGTATGCCAAATCATCTTCAAAACGGTCAAGAAGAGCCACTTTATCGTAGTTATGGAAACTATCCACGATTTCATCAGCCAATCTGACAAATCCATAAATGTTATATATGTCCTGTCGTATTTCTGAAGAGAGCATACGAGTAGCTAATGAAAACGAAGTGCTGTAGGATTCTGTGATTTCCTTGCTGCAACGTCTCGATATGGTATCAAAAATTGCTTTCATCAAATAGCTTTCTCCAATTGCCAACTGCAAATTAAGATATTTCTACTGTTTATTCAACATTGAACAAAAAAAATTATAACTCTTTGATTAACTCAACTGAAGAATCAAAAATTCGAATCCTGTGATTTTTGGGTTTTGGGATGTGTTGTGTTTGGAATCCGGTAATCCAGAGTTCGGAGTTTTCGTTGGATAAAATTTCACTCTCAAATTGATTTAAGTATTCCTCAACACGATCGTTGTTGGGTTCGATTGTGAAGCAGGATACAAATATCATTTTGTTGGATTTATCTTGAAAGTTTAACAGACTGGCAGTTGGTACGGACTGTCCTAAAAAGATGCTTTTGTAGCCGCGGGAAAGAACCTCATAGTTGAGATAAAGTAAACCCAGTTCGTGAATTTCGTTGTCAGGAAGATAAAGCACAAAAGTCAGGTCTGTATTTCGAGGTTGATTCTCTTGCAACTTTTCACAAAGTGAATGTATTTTTTGTTTGATCAAACTAGTGATAAAGTGTTCATGAGAAGGGCTAATCGAGTTGGTTTGCCACAAAACGCCAAGTTCAATCATAAGTGGTGTGAAAATGGATTGATATATTTCGCCAAAACTCATTTTTTCCATGAGTTCATCAAAAGTGTTTGTAAACAAGCGTTGATCAAAATTGATCATCGATAGTTTAAAAAGTCCTAGTGACCAGTCATAAGGGCTTTTTTGAATAGTTATGGTGTGGACTTTATCTCTAATTTCAGATGTCTCCATTTTGGCGATTTTAGAAATCTTAAAACCATTTTTGTAAAGCATCGAAACATTGAGGAGCTTTTGTAAACTGTCAAGATTGTACAAGCGGATGTTCGTCTCTGTGCGTTCGGGTTCAAAAAGATTGTATCTTTTTTCCCAAATCCGAATCGTATGAGCTTTAATTCCAGAGAGATGTTCTAGGTTTTTTATGCTAAAACTTGTTTTAACCCGATCCATTTTGTTTAACGTTTAATTAACAAACATTAAACAAAAATAGAAAAAAAAAAAATAAATGGAAAGGTGCGCACGAGAGGAATCGAACCTCCACGGGATTTAACTCCCACTAGGCCCTCAACCTAGCGCGTCTACCAGTTCCGCCACGTGCGCTGAGGGACTTATTGTGACTTGGCTGGGTCTCGAACCCAGGACCCTCTCCTTAAAAGGGAGATGCTCTACCAACTGAGCTACCAAGTCATTGTGATTTGGCTG
>PBNJ01000027.1 GCA_002723075.1 Flavobacteriaceae bacterium
AAAAAAATATTGATGATCTAGTAGATGTTACAGGCCTAGAAACTTTGTTAAATAGATATCCTTATCAGCTCTCAGGAGGAGAAAGACAAAGAGTTTGTATTGTTAGAGCTATTATTAGGGAACCAGATTTGCTATTGTTGGATGAACCCTTTAGTAATTTGGATAAGAAAATTAAAAAATCAATAATAGATCATGTTGAGTCCATTCTTCAACAAAAAAAGATTACTACAATTCTAGTAACTCATGACATAAATAATATTTTAAATATTTCTGATAAAATATTAGTGTTCAAAGGAGGTGTTTTGCAGCAGTATGATAGTCCACAAAATATGTATTGTCACCCTTCAAACTGTTATTGTGCAGAATTGCTGGGTGATCTTAATGAAATAAACTTTCAAGGCAAGAAGCATTATATTAGACCAGAGCATATTAAGATTGTTGAAAAATCTAAGTATAAAATTAACATTATAAAATCCCTTTATCAGGGAAAAGATTACAAGGTTAAGGCCACTCATAATCTTAATGAATTTCATTTTTATTCAAAAGATTCTTATGAACCCAAAACTACTTTATATTTTGATTTTGATTCAAAAAACTTAATTTTTTTTAATAAAAAATGTGAATCTTATTTTACTTAAATGAAAAAAATAGTATTGGTTATTGATGGTCACTGTATAATGTGTAATTCTCTTGCGATTTGGATTTCAAAAAGGGATAAAGAAAATATACTAATGATAACAAACTTTGATAGCAATTATGTTAAAGAAAATTATCAAAAAATTAAATCGGGTAAAAACGTAATTTTAATCAACGAAATTGAACAAAATATATACGGAAAGTCTACTGCAATTATCCAATGTTTAAAAATTATTGGCTATAGAAAGGAAATATTATATTTAATGAGCTTAATCCCAAATGTAATTAGAGATTTAGTCTATGATTTGATAGCTAAATATAGGTATAAAATTTTCGGTAAAAAAGAGAGTTGCGAAATAAACAGTAAAATACCTGAAACAAAAATACTGAACTGAAACTAGCTTTTTGAAACAAATTCATTGCAAGTTAATTTTTCATTAACTTCAACTTCATGCAATTCACAAGTATTTTCCAAAATATTTTTACAATTTACACAACTATTACTTTGAATTAATTCGCTCATCATTTATAAATTTTATGTAAAATTACATTAAAAAACTTATTTTAAGTAATTTATAGGTTAATTTCAATTTAGAATTAATTAATATAAAATCAAATTTCAATTATTGTATATTTGCATGCAACTATTTGTAAACTAGTTGCTATGTCAAAACAATCATCAAAAATCACTGGATTGGGTTTAACGTATGATGATGTTTTGTTGGTTCCTTCTTATTCCGATGTGCTGCCACGTGAAGTTAATATCCAATCAAAATTTTCTAAAAATATCCCCTTAAATGTTCCCATTGTTTCCGCTGCGATGGATACCGTAACAGAAAGCCAAATGGCTATTGCCATGGCACGTGAAGGGGGGATCGGTGTACTTCACAAAAACATGACCATCGAAGCCCAAGCCGAAAAAGTCCGTAAGGTCAAGCGTGCTGAATCGGGAATGATTATTGACCCAGTCACATTGCCGACAACTGCTCTAGTATCAGATGCACAAAAACTTATGACAGAATATCGAATTGGCGGAATACCCATTGTGGATACAAAAGGCAAGTTAGTTGGAATTGTAACTAATCGAGATCTGCGTTTTGAAAAAAATGAAGCTCGCCCAGTTATAGAGGTTATGACTTCCGAAAACTTGGTTACCGTTCATGAAGGCATTTCGATGTCTGATGCTGAGGAAATTTTACAGGCACATAAAATTGAAAAACTCCCTGTTATTGATAAAAATAACCGACTTGTTGGTTTGATTACTTTCAGAGATATTACAAAAGTGAGTTTAAAACCACATGCCAATAAGGATAGCTTTGGTCGCCTTCGCGTGGCCGCTGCAGTTGGTGTCACTAGAGATGCTGTCGAACGTTGCGCAGCTTTGGTCAATGCCGGGGTAGATGGTGTAGTGATTGACACAGCTCATGGCCACACACAGGGCGTTGTCAATGTACTTAAGCAAGTAAAAAAAGAATTTAAAGATTTAGATGTCGTTGTTGGTAATGTAGCAACAGCCGATGCTGCTACCTTTCTAGCTGATGCTGGAGCTGATGGGGTGAAAGTAGGTATTGGGCCAGGTTCGATATGTACAACTCGTGTCGTTGCAGGGGTTGGCTATCCACAGTTTTCAGCGATTCTAGAAGTTTCGAAAAGTTTATCTAAAAAAGAGATTCCCTTGATTGCAGATGGCGGGGTTAGATACACAGGTGATATTGTAAAAGCCGTTGGAGCTGGGGCACAGTCGGTTATGTTGGGTTCTATGCTAGCAGGAACCAAAGAATCGCCTGGAGAGACCATAATTTTTGAGGGTAGAAAGTTTAAGTCTTATCGTGGGATGGGATCGGTAGAGGCCATGCGGGAAGGAAGTAAAGACCGTTATTTTCAAGACGTAGAGGATGATATCAAAAAACTTGTCCCAGAGGGAATCGTTGGCAGAGTACCTTATAAGGGAGAGTTATTTGAAAGTATCCACCAGTTTGTAGGAGGACTTCGTGCTGGTATGGGATACTGCGGGGCTAAGGATATTCCTGTACTTCAAGATAAGGCAAGTTTTGTTCAGATCACCTCCTCTGGGATTCAAGAAAGTCACCCTCACAATGTAGCCATTACAAAAGAGGCACCCAATTATTCTCGATAACCCAATGAAGCTCATTTATCTTTATTTATTCCTATTTTTTTCTGCGTGCAGTTTGCCAACAAATGAAGAATCAAGTGCAGTAGCTAGAGTAGGGGAAAACTACTTGTTTATTTCTGATTTACAAGATCAAATTAGCCCAAGATACAATGGTGATAGTTTACAAATTACGAATCGTTTGATTAACGATTGGGCGGAGCAGTTATTATATCTTAAGAAGGCAGAAATCAATTTGAGCTCGACTGAAAAAAATCAGCTCGATGAATTGGTAAGTACCTATCGCAACGACTTGTATGTCAAAACTTATAAGGATAAGGCAATCCATTCTATTCTGGATTCTGTAGTTAATCCCGAAGAAATTCGAGATTATTTTGAACAAAATAAAGCCAATTTTAGAACCAATAAAGACTTATTGCGGGGTCGTTATGTTCGGATTCGAAATGAAAATTATAATCTGCGTACCATTCGTCGTAGTCTTCGGCGATTTAATGATGCTGACAAAGTTTTTTTAGACTCAATTGCCCTTCAGTTTACTACCTACTCGATGAATGATTCAATATGGGTTCAGGCCTCTCAATTTTTTAATCGATTACCATCGATTACTGAAAGACGTTATAAAAATTTCTTAAAAAATGACACTTTCTTTGAATTACAAGATTCTTTAGAAGTATATTTGGTGGTGGTTGAAGAAGTTGTTTTGCGCAATGACTTGGCTCCGTTGGAATATGTTACGCCAACGCTAAAGCAAATTTTAATCAACAAAAGGAAATTAGAATTAATGCGCCAATTTGATAGAGAAATTATTGAAGAGGGATTGCGTCAAAACATCTACGAAGTATATGAATAAGCGGTTTTTTAATCTTTGCGTATTATTTCTTTTTGGCAACTTTGTTTCGAGTTATGCCCAAACGGATACCATTGTAACGCCTACAAGAATTAAAATTGACGGGGTTGCTGCTGTCATTGGAGATTACGTGATTCTTGACTCTGATGTCGACAAGGCCTATATAGACTTAGAATCTCAAGGAATTCCAACTTCAAACATCGAAAGATGTAGTCTTTTGGGTAAGCTTATGGAAGACAAACTCTATGCGCATCATGCCGAACAAGATAGTATCACGGTAAGTGATTCAGAAATTAATGATTATGTTGGAAGAACCATAGACTATTTTGTACAAGAACTAGGGAGTATGGAAAAGGTTCTTGAATTCTATAAGAAAAAGGATGAACAAAGCTTTCGAAGCGAACTTTTCGATATCAATCGAGTTCAACAACTTTCACAGAGGATGCAATCTAATATCGTTGAAGAAATCGAAGTAACTCCAGATGAAGTTCGAACTTTTTTTGATAAAATTCCAAAAGATCAGCGTCCTGTTTTTGGTGCAGAACTTGAAGTCGCCCAAATTGTTATTGAACCTACTCCTACAGAGTCCGAAGTTGAACGAACAATTCGACTGTTGGAGACCATGCGCAACGATGTATTAGAAAATGGCTCAAGCTTTGCATCCAAAGCAATTCTATACTCCCAAGACCCCGGCTCAAGATCTCGCGGTGGAAGATATACGCTCGATCGAAAACGTCCAGTGATGGTGAAAGAGTTTAGAGATCAGGCATACCGACTAAGAGAAGGAGAAGTGTCTCAACCCTTTCAAACAGACTTTGGATGGCATATTGTTACCGTGGATAAAATTCGAGGGCAACTCATTGACGTTCGACACGTACTTCTTGTTCCTGAGATTTCTGCCAAGGAGCTGAAAGATGCAAAAGATAAATTGGATCTAATTCGCAAAAGGATTCAGGATGGAGAAATTGCTTTTGTCGACGCAGCACTAGAGTTTTCAGATGACAAAGAAACTGCTGCCAATGGAGGCGTTTTGATCAATCCCACGTCTGGAGATACCAGATTTGAGTTGACTAAACTCGATCCAGCCATATACAACCAAATCTTGAATTTAGATGAGAACCAAATTTCTCTCCCAGTTCTTGATGAAGATCGATCAGGAAATAAAAAATATAAGATTTTAAAGGTGACCAACCGTTATGATCAACATCAAGCAGATTTTGCTACAGATTATGTCAAAATTAAGGACTTAGCTTTAAAGGAAAAACAGTTGGACGCGATACAAAATTGGATGGCTGAGAAAATTGATGATACATTTGTCAATGTGAATCGCTCCTACAGGGATTGTGATTTCTCCAATAAATGGGTTCAGTAATCCCACAAGTAACTCAAAGCAACTAGCCAATATCGTTTCACAATTATTTTTTGATGATTTTCTAGTATTAATTACGCCATCAAAAGCTTGATTGACAGTAGGATAATTGTTTGCTATGCCTTAATTTTGTAAACAAAAATAAGCTATGGAACAAGCCATAAGATTGGTTCGTTTTTTGTTTTCTAATCGACTTACAGCAGTTTTATTTATCGTTTTTTGTGTTGCGATGGCTGTTGGTACTTTTGTAGAAAGTATTCACAATACAGCAACGGCAAGAATTTGGGTCTATAACGCCTGGTGGTTTGAGGCAATCATGGGTGTATTTATCTTGAATTTTATTGGTAATATCAAGAAATACCGTCTTTTGCGTTGGGAAAAATGGCCAGTATTTCTTCTTCATGCTGCATGGATTTTAATTATTCTTGGTGCTTTTGTTACACGTTACTTCGGCTTTGAAGGGGTAATGCCAATTCGAGAAGGAGAAACTACCAATACATTTCTTAGCGAAAAAACATATGTCACCGTTCTAGTTGATGGTGAAAAGGATGGAAGCCTTCAGCGAAAAAAACTTCAAGATGATTTTTTGTTTGCAGAAGCTACCAACAATTTTTTTAGCTGGAAAAGTACTTTCGACACCCAAGAATTTTCAGTAGAATATGTTGATTTTATGTCAAATGCCGCTGAAGATTTGGTCGAAGATCCTGATGGGGAATTTTTTATCAAAATTGTAGAAGCTGGTGATGGGAATCGCCATGACCACTTTATTGGTTTTGGAGAGATAGTGAATATTCACAATGTTTTATTCACGCTCAATAACCCAACAGACGGCGCTATAAACATTGTATGGGACCAAGCTAATGATCGTTATACAATTGACACCCCATTTGGTGGTACAACTATGCAAATGGCAACACAAGCTCTTGAAGAGGTGCCAGTCGATTCCCAAATTCCTCTGCGTTTTCGTTCTCTCTATTCCTTGGCTGGAATGCAGTTTGTCTTTCCCGATCCCGTGATTCGGGGGTCATATCAAATTGTTAAAGACAAAGAGTCTTTTCAAGACGCTTTGACGCTTAAAATCACTACAGATAAAGAGTCGGATACTATTCAAGTTTTAGGCGCAAAGGGGTTTGTCAACGATCCCAAACAGATTTCCCTTGGTGATTTGGTTTTTTGGGTGCAATACGGTTCTCTAGAGCATGAGTTGCCGTTTGCTGTAAAGCTCAATGACTTTATTGCTGAAAAATATCCTGGGACTGAAAAAAGTTACAGTAGTTTTATGAGTAAAGTCAGTGTAGCAGACTATCCTCCGTTTGACTACGAAATCTACATGAATCATATCTTGAATCATAAAGGATATCGCTTTTTTCAGGCCTCATTTGACCCCGATGAGAAAGGGACCGTCCTGTCTGTTAATCATGACTTTTGGGGGACATGGATTACCTATATTGGCTATTTCATTCTTTATATTGGCTTACTTGGAATAATGTTTTTTGGAAAAACGAGATTCAAATCTCTCTCAAAAACTCTTGAAAAAATAAGAGCAAAAAAAGCATCTTTAACAGCCATTATTTTTTTGTTTGGCATCTCAGCTTTCTCTCAATCTCAATCTCATACTCACAAATCCACAGCAATACAAGACCTCGATTCTACTTTGATGCGTCAAGCAGTTCCGGTTGAACAAGCTGCAAAATTTGGAAAACTTGTCATTCAAGATTTAGGAGGACGTATGAAACCTGCTAATACTTTTGCTTCTGAGTTGATTCGAAAAGTGAGCAAGTCAGACACCTATCAGTCTTTAAATGCAGATCAAGTTTTGTTATCAATTCAACAAAACCCTATGCTATGGTATCAAGTCCCTTTCATTTATTTAAAGAGAGGGAATGACAGTTTGCGAAGACTCGCAGGTGTAGATGAAAGTTCTAAATATGCATCGTTTGTTGATTTTTTTGATAAGGACGGCACCTACAAGCTTGCCAAACCTTTAGAGAGTGCTTACAAAGCCGCCACACCGAATCAATTCCAAAAAGATTTTATCGAAACCGATCGTAGAATTAATCTTTTATACAGTGCGATTGAAGGTAAAATCCTTCGGATATTTCCAGTACCAGCTGATGATAATAACAAGTGGGTTTCCTTTGCTGAGGCACCTGATTTTCCATTTCAAGGAGTTGATTCTCTTTATGTGGCCAATGTCATGCCTTTATACATTGGAGCATTGCGACAAGGAGCTTATGACCAGGCTGATGAATTATTGGAAAGTATTTCTGGTTTTCAGAGGAAATATGGAAATGACATCATGCCCACAGAAGAAAAAATTGATGCAGAAATTATGTACAACCAATACGACATCTTCAAAAAGCTTTTTGCGTGGTATATGTATGTTGGAACGCTGATGTTTTTGGTGCTTATCTTTCAAATTCTTTACGATGTTCGCATTTTCGAATTTGTTGTAAAGCTATGTATTGGTCTGATCATTCTTCTTTTTGTTGCCCAAACAGTTGGGATGGGAGCACGATGGTACATTTCTGGTCATGCGCCATGGAGTGACGCCTACGAATCGATGCTCTATGTTGCATGGGCGACCGTTGGAATGGGATTGGCTTTTGGCCGCAAGTCCAAACTGACAATTGCAGCGACTGCTTTTGTAGCCTCCATGGTACTGATGATCGCACATTGGAACTGGATGGATCCTGAGATTGCGAATCTAGTCCCTGTCTTGGATAGCTATTGGTTGATGATTCATGTCGCCGTAATCGTTGGAAGTTATGGCCCATTTGCTCTGGGTATGATTGTCGGCTTTATCGCTATGATTTTGGCAATTTTAACGACCGAGAAAACAAAGAAGCGAATCCGATTAACAATTGATGAATTGACAATTGTCAATGAACTCGCACTCACCGTTGGGGTAGTGATGCTGACGATTGGGAATTTTCTAGGTGGTCAATGGGCTAACGAAAGTTGGGGAAGATATTGGGGTTGGGACCCCAAAGAAACATGGGCACTGATCAGTATTCTCGTTTATGCGTTTGTTTTGCATATGCGGTTGATTCCAGGTATGCGAAGTAAATGGCTGTTTAATCTAATGTCAGTCATCGCTTTCGCAAGCATTATTATGACCTATTTTGGTGTAAATTTTTATCTTGTAGGTTTACACTCTTATGCGAGTGGTGATAAAGTGATTACCCCTGCTTTTGTATATTATTCAATTGCTATTGTTTCTGTAGTTGGATTCATTTCTTACCTTCGATATAACAAATATTTTGGAAAAAAATCTGTTTAAAAAATGGTTCTGGTTTGCAGTCATTGGACTAGCGCTTAATGGGTTTGGATTGAGTGTTGTGGGAGAGGCGATTATTGCCAAGTTTAAAGGAGAGGCATGGTTTTTGCTTGGTACATTAGGACTTATTCTTGTAAATTCGGGCTTATGTTTTTTTGGTACAGCAGTCGGTCTTCGCTATGCAAATCGTTCCTGATTTACACATTTTGCATTGCTTCTTTTAGTGCTTTTGGGCAAGAGAATCAAGGGGATACCCCTATCTTTTCTATACCTAACAAGCCGATTTTAGGGATAATGACCAATGAAAATTCAATCGATGATTTTTCGTTTCTAAACAAGAAAGATGATCCAAATAAATCTCTTTTTGAGAAAGAACAATATTTAGATGCTTCGGCACCCTACCTCAAAAGATTGCGAAAAAGAGAGGAAGATAATGCAAATATGGGTTATCTAGGAGACACCTATTTGGGGGATGTTAACACAACTTCCAACAAAGCCATTATTGTATGCCGTGATTTTGAGTATGAGGATGGAGATCGTGTTCAAATTTTACTAAATGATGAAGTGCTTTTGCAAAACTTATTCCTCAAAAATCAATATTTCATCATGCAAATCGATTTAAAGCCAGGGTTTAATAAGTTTGATTTTAAAGCACTAAATCAGGGATCATCTGGACCGAATACGGCAGAATTAAGGGTCTTTGACGAAGATCAAAAACTACTTTCCTCAAATCAATGGAATTTATCCACTGGCGCAACGGCAACTTTTATTGTCGTAAAGCAGATGTAACTACAACCGATTCCAAAAAAAAGGGGAGTGTGTACTCCCCTAATATTTGATGTAAGATTGCTATTCCTCTATAGCTTCTTCTTCAGTGGCTTCTTCAGCAGCTTCATCTTCAGTAGCTTCTTCAGTGGCTTCTTCTTCAGTAGCTTCTTCGACAGCAACTTCTTCAGTTGTTACTTCCTCTGCTACAGTTGCTTCAGAGCTGTCTTTTGTAAAAAAGTAAATGGCCACTGCTATAGCAATGAGAACCAATACCCATAATTTATTCTTCATTTTGATTGTGTTTTTATCTACACAAATTTAAATAATTTATATAAGTTATAATTAAAATCAAATAAATTATTTCATGAGAGTGCTTAAAGTATATATTTAGTCATGGCTTCATGAAACCCCAGTTCAACAAAAATTGCTTTTAAATTCGCTTTGAAAATCACATTAACACAGGGATTACGCTGTCATCCTTTAAAGCTCCGCTTTGAAAATCACACAAACAAAAAAACGCTCAAGCAAGCTTGGCGTTTTTTCATATTGTGTGATTTATTCGTGATCGCGATAGGATTCGAACCTATGACCGTCTGCTTAGAAGGCAGATGCTCTATCCAGCTGAGCTACGCGACCTGACAAAAAACCCTTGCAAATGATTTACTTACAAGGGGTTGAGCGGAGAGACTGGGATTCGAACCCAGGCAACACTTTCGCGTTGACAGATTAGCAATCTGCTCCATTACCACTCTGGCACCTCTCCTTTGGATTACTAAATCGGAAGCAAAAATACACTATCAGTCGAAAATCGCCAACTTATTTGACGGTTCAATTGCTTCGCTTGTCAAAGTCATCGTTTTGACGCTCATTGTATTTCATAATAGCCAATACAATCAATGCAATACCAAGGAAAATATATAAGATAAACGTCATCTACTTCAGTTTAACTGCTGTCCCATAAGCCAGCATTTCAGAGGCACCTTGCGCCACTACTGAAGTCGTAAATCTGACATTGACTACGGCATCAGCTCCAAGCCTTTGTGCATCAGAAATCATCCTTTTAAGAGCTTGTTCCCTCGCATCTGCCTGCAGTTTGGTGTATTCTTCAATCTCTCCACCCACAATGTTTTTAAGGCTCGCAAAAATATCTCGTCCAATGTTTCGACTTCTAACTGTACTTCCTCGAGCAATTCCTATTGTTTCGCTTATCGTTTGGTTTGCAATTGTTTCTGTATTGGATATTTTCATATAATTTAAATGTTTTTAGTAAGGGCTTTTACAATTTTGTTATGTGCATAAAACTCTTTAAAAATGACTTTTAGCGCTGTATATGATGGAACAGCGATAATCATTCCTAGTGGACCAAATAATAGCCCGCCCACCAATATAATTATAAAAATTTCAAGCGGATGAGATTTTACAGATGTTGAAAAAACATAGGGCTGTGTCAAAAAATTATCGATCAACTGTCCAATCGTAAATCCAATAAGTACATAAATCGTTTTGGGAAGTGTGACTGATGCAAAACTGGAGTCGAGGTTACTAGTCATGGTTAAAAAGACAATTAAAACCGTGCCGATTATCGGCCCCAAAAATGGTATAATATTTAGTAGCGCACAAACAAGTGCAATCGTTACCGCATTTGGAATTCCAAATATCAGAAGTACTATGGTATAGACGATAAATAAGACCGTAATCTGAACAAGCAACCCAATGAAATACCTAGAGAGTAAATTCTTGATGGAAAAAATTGATTTTTCAACTCTCTTAATGTTTTTGTCAGCTACAAAAACCATTACCATTCTTTCCAATAACCCACTGTCTCTCAAAAAGAAAAATGAAATAAAAATCACCGAAAATACACCAATGGTGAACCCGCTGAGCCCATTAAGAACGGTATTGATGGCATCGGGAAGAAAACTATAATCAACTTCTGCCAAACTACGATCGACCCAGCTTTGCAAGTCTACCCCATAATCAAGGAGATAAATGCTAAGCTCGTTCATCAACTTTGTCGCCGTGGCTTCAAAAGCATTCACATTCAATAAGGAAAGGTTTTTGGCCTGCTCAAAAATTACAGGTAGGAGTAAGGAAACAATTCCAAAAAATGTGGTCATCAATATTGCAATGGTTGTAACAGATGATAAGGTGTTGCCAAATTTGATTCTCTTTAACAGTTGCGCAATTGGACGTCCGACTAGGGAAACAACTGCAGCGATAAGAATATAAGATAGAACCGATTGAATGGATAAAACGACTTGATACAATCCAATCAACAGAACTATGATGATAAATGCTTGTACAATAGCGCGAGTAAGTTCTTTTGGTTTCATAAACTAAATATAGGTTTTTTACGGAAATAAGAGTGATATTTTGTGACAAGCGATAATACCAGCGGTTTCTGTACGGAATCGTTTTTCTCCCAATGTTACAGCACTGACATTTGCATCGGATGCAGCTTGGATTTCTTCAAGAGTGAAATCACCTTCGGGACCAATGAAAATTGAAATGTGTTTTTCCATAAATCCAAAGTCCTCGATTGCTACTTTTTTTGTGTTTTGGCAGTGCGCGATAAAGGCTTTCCCTTTAACTTCAGTTAGCGATGTGCTAAAATCACATGCGGGATGAATAATGGGTAAATAAGTTCCCAACGATTGTTTCATTGCTGCAATTGCGATTTTTTGCAATCGCTCTTGTTTTACAACTTTTCGGTCACTTCTCTGACAAATAATTGGGGTGATCGCATGAATACCAATTTCAGTGGCTTTTTCAACAAACCAGTCCATGCGGTCATTACTTTTTGTAGGTGCAATAAAAATATGCAAATGGTAGGAATCAGCTTTGATTTCTTCGCAACGAACTATAGCAGCTTTACATATTTTGTGATCGACAGAAGTTAACGTAGCCGTAAAACGACAACCGAGTCCATTGGTGATTGCTATGGTATCTCCAACTTTTTTTCGAAGGACACGAGAAAGATGTTTACTTTCAGTTTTATCAAAATGAATTTCTGTGTCGTCTTTAGTCAGGTAAGAAAGATAAAACTGCTGCATTACAAAACCATTCTTGATTGTGCTTGGCGATTCAAGTCACCAAAGCTTTTATTTTGATATTTAAAATAGCCAGCAACAGCAATCATCGCTGCATTATCTGTTGTAAATGATAATGGCGGAATAAACACATTCCAATCGGTTTGCTTGGATAATGCTAATCGAAGACCAGAATTTGCAGAAACGCCACCCCCAATCACAATTTCTTTGATCCCCGTTTCGATTACTGCTTTTTTAAGTTTTTCAATCAAAATATTGACTAGGATGTACTGCACGGATGAACATAAATCGTTTCGGTGATTCCGAATATAGTCCTTATCCAATTTCTGTTGTTTTCTCAGATAATATAGCACACTTGTTTTAAACCCACTAAAACTGAAATCTAAACCAGGGACTTTTGGCATAGAAAAGGAAATGTTGGGCTCTCCATCTTGTGCGTATTTATCGATGTGTGGTCCTGCCGGATAGGGGAGACCAATCATTTTACCGGCTTTATCAAAAGCCTCACCAACAGCATCGTCAAGAGTCTGTCCAATCACTTCCATTCGATTTGGGCTCTTCACGAGAACCAATTGTGTATGTCCTCCAGAAACCGTAAGTCCGATAAATGGAAATGAGGGATTGGGAATCGATTTTTCAAAGTGAACAAGTAAATGGGCTTGCATGTGATTGACTTCAATGAGGGGAACATTCAACGACATAGCCAATGATTTGGCAAATGAATTTCCAACAAGTAATGAACCAATCAGCCCTGGGCCAAGCGTGTAAGCCACTGCATTTACTTCTTTTTTGTCGATATTTGCTTTTGAAAGTGCTTGGTCGACAACAGGAATAATGTTCTGTAGGTGCGCACGAGCAGCAAGTTCGGGGACTACGCCTCCGTACTCTCTGTGCACGTCCTGGCTAGCAACTATATTTGAACGAATATGCCCATCTACGAGGACAGCAGCTGCCGTGTCGTCACATGATGATTCGATTCCGAGTATAATAGGCATGATTCTTGTTTGGCAAGCAAAGTTAATACATAGATTTGACCCAAAAACACTGGCGTAACGTAAAAAAAATAACGGTGATGAGTTTTACTCTTGCCGTGCTAACACTTGCCTTGTTTCTTTCCCCTTTAGGCCAGTCTGCTGTCAATTCTTGGCTGAAAAATAAATTTATAAACGATTTTGATGTCGAGCTTTCTGTAGGTGCCCTTTTTATCAATCCTTTAGGAATCACTTCATTTACCGATTTTTTGATTCGGGATCATCGAAACGACACTTTAATTTTTGTCGATTATTTTGAGTTTGAGTCCTATCACTTTGACGATTTGATTTCGAACAGTATTCATCTGGGAGATGTTACCGTTGATTCCTTGTTTCTTAACCTTGTAAAATACAAGGAAGAAGATCAATCCAACCTCGATATTTTCATCAAAAAGTTAAAGCCTGATAACACAAAATTAAGACGCCTTAGTGCGAGCACCATTCAGCTTAACGAAAGCAAGGTTCAATTTGTGGATTTGAACAAAGCAGATTCTACCAAGCTACTTTTTTCAAACATCAACACCAGACTGGATGATTTAAATTTCAATCTCAATAATTTTTCAACAAGTATTGAAGAAACGAGTTTTTATGCTGACCATCAAAATGTTCAGGTGACAGCTTTTGAATCATTATGCTTCTTCAATTCTGGGCGAGCTGAATTTCAAAACTTACGGCTAGTCACCCCACACTCTCAGTTTACAACCGACATTTTGATGCGCTATTCTAAAAATGGATTACGCAATATTTACGAAGATGTTTTTATTGAAGCTGAGCTGCAAGAATCTTTTATTGGATTACAAGATCTTCACTTTTTAGTTCCAAACCTACTCAGTACGGAAACCATTTTTATGGACCAACTTGTATTTTCTGGAACGCCAAGTCAATTTTCTATCGATTCTTTTCGTCTTAACTATGAGAAAAGTAACTTTTTGGGTTCATTCTATTTGAATTCTTCTAGCTCATCCAAGCTTACTATTCAAGAATTCTCTTTAAACCCGAAAGACATTGAAACTCTTTTCCCAAGTCTGGAAAAATCTAGTATTGACTTCTTAAAACGATTTGAGAAAACGAATATCAGCGGAACACTTGCCAGTCAATCTGCTAATCATAAACTAAACCTTTTGGTTGATTCACGTTTAGGTCCATTGCAATTTAATTTTGATTTTTTTCAAAAAGGAAGCCAAATGAACCCTTTTTATAAGGGTCAAATCCGAGCGAGTCAATTTAACATCGGTAAACTGCTCAACCAACCCGATCTCGGAACTACGGATGCATTATTATTTGCACAAGGGAAAGGACTTCAGTTTGACCAGCTCAACACAAAACTGTATGGACAATTTTCATCCTTTTTATTTCGTGAAAACAAACTCGATACCATTTCAGTAGACATTGATTTGAATCGAAATCGAGCTTTGGGTTTAGTCAATATCAGTGATGCTGATGTAAAGCTGTCAATCCAAGGTCAATTTGAAGCGAATGACTCAATACAGAAGTTTTCAGCAATTGCAGAAGTAAATCAATTAGAACTTCAATCTTTTCAGTCGTCAAAATCTTTTGGAAACAGAACGCTTTCGGGCAATTTTGAACTCATTGGGCAAGGGACTCAAATCGATAATTTTATTGGAGATATTAACGTAGAGTCTGTTCAAATCCGCTCAAAAGATAAACTGATTTCATTTAAGGATTTTAGCATACAGTCCAGGGTGAATAAAGACTTACGTTTTTTCAATATCAGATCTGAAGATGTTGTTAACGGTTTGATTTATGGGAGGTTTGAATTTTCGGATCTGAACAAAATGATAAAGAATTCATTCGGAAGCTACTTTTCGTCATACAAGCCAATTAAGCTTGACCCTTCGAAATTTGTCAACTTTAACATCAATTTCAAAGAAAAATTACTCAAAGCGTTAAGTGATGATATCGAGATTGATGACAATTCTTTTTTTCGCGGAAAGCTAAGTGCGAATGTGAACGAAGTTGCTTTTCAGTTTGATGTTCCCTATTTACGGTATGAAAACAAAGTTTTTTCTCAAATGCAGGTGACATTGGATAATGACAACCCATTGTATAAATCCTTCATAAACATTGAGGAATTCCAAGGAATGGGTATAAATCTGAGCCAATTTCAACTCATCAATACAGTCATAAATGACAGACTGCATTTTAGAGCTGAATACAATAGTAATTCTTTGCTAAATGAGGTCAATTTTTATTCCACATTGAATGCCAACCAGGAACTGGAATTTGGTATTCAACCATCAAAGATCTCATTTCAGGGCAAGCAATGGCAGGTGAACCACTTGGACAAACGAACCAGCTCTTTACGTGTGTCTTCAAAAGGAGTACAACTTGATTCAACTGTATTTTCAAATATGGAATCTGCCCTATATCTATCTTTTGACCAACAAAAAACACAGCGAGTCCAAGCGATTTTTGAGAATATTGATCTTTCCGATATTATTGCCCCGAAGCCTAAGAGAGTTGTTAGTGGGATTACCAACGGTAGGCTTGATATTAGCGTAGATAACAACAAATTTGGTGGAGAGGCAAATCTGAAGATTGACTCTTTATCATTAAATGACTCTTTTTTAGGTGACGCTGCCTTTAGTTTGAGTTCTATTCAAGATGCCTATCGGCTATCTTTCAATTCAGTAGATAATGATGTTGAAACGAGCTCTATTGAGGGTTCGGTGTTTTTTCAAAATGGCAATAATTTAGATTTAAATGCTACTTTTCAGAAATTTCCTGCTTCTACTCTTGACCGTCTTATTGGGAATGCCTTGACCGACGTTGCAGGGAATATAAATGGGTCAATTTCGATCGGGGGAAAGTGGAATCAGCCCATGTTTCACGGAGAATTATCCTTAGACCAATTTAGACTATCTGTTCCTTATTTGAATGTTGGGTATCGCTTTACAGATGGGTCAAAGCTTATTATAAATCCCGAGTCTATTCAGATTAGCCCCACTCGATTAATGGATGAAGGCAGCTCGACTACAGCAAATTTTGAAGGATCAATTTCCCATCAAAACTTTAGTTTTTTTACTCTAGACATGAATCTATCTAGTCAAGGTCTTCTGGTTTTAGACACAGATAGTAGTTTTGATAACTACTATTACGGAAAAGCATTTCTTGATGGTTCTGCTCATATTCATGGTCCAGCTCAAACCTTAACTTTTGATGTTACAGGCCAATCTGCAATGGGAACAAATATTGTCATTCCAGTTGATAACACGCCTAGCATAGAGGACGTTTCATATATACGGTTTGTCGAAAAAAATAAGCTGAGTGAAAAAGGGGGGCTCCTTCCCTCGTCATCGGAAATCAAAGGGCTAGCTCTTAATTTCGACTTATCAATTACGCCAGATGCAGAACTAGAACTCGTGATAGACAGCGATACGGGAAGCACATTGAGTGGTTCTGGATTAGGAAGTATACTTATGGAAGTCAATACGGATGGAATTTTTAGTGTATGGGGAGATTTCATTGCCCTAAATGGTATCTATAGTTTCAAAAATTTAGGTATACTGGAAAAGGAATTTATTCTCCAACCAGGTGGGACAATTGTGTGGAATGGCAATCCACTTGATGCCGAATTAAATTTACAAGCCATTTATGAGGTGCCTGGCGGGGCAAATCCAGCAATCTTGCTTGAAAACCCAGGTTTAAATAGAAAAATTCCTACCGATGTGAAAATTTATTTATCTGGAAGTATTATGCAACCTGAAACGCCGAGTTTTTCAATCGATTTTCCCAACACATCTGCAAATGTTCGAAACGATCTGACTTATAAACTCAATGATGAGGAACGCAGGCAAATTCAAGCCATATCTCTTCTTTCCCAAGGCGTTTTTATCAGCGACTTATCATTATCTGCGATATCAACACAAACCCTGACGAATAATCTGTTTCAGAAAGCCTCTGGTGTTTTTGAATCGATTTTTTCTGGGGATGGAGATAAGCTGAAGTTAGGTCTAGATTATTTGCAGGGGGATCGAAATGCTGAAGCGACTGCCCAAACAAGAGATCGATTGGGCCTCACTCTAGTGACCCAAGTTTCGGAACGACTGCTGATCAACGGTAAACTCGGTGTTCCCTTTGGTGGAGTTGAAGAAACCATAATTGTGGGAGATGTGACAATCGAATTTTTATTAAGTAAAGATGGGGCTTTGCGCGCACGTGTATTTAACAGAGAAAATGAGTTTCAATATTTTGGTGATGAACTCGGATATACGCAAGGTATCGGGTTGTCGTACCGTGTTGGCTTTGATGATTTTAAATCTTTGATTAAAAAGATTATAAAAAAGAGTGCGATTTGATGATAGAGTGCTAATTTAAACTGCATTATTCATTGTGTTTTTTTTAAATTAACAATTTCTAGCATTCTCCATGTTTTCAGAAATTTAGTTTGTAATTTCGCCATTCCATTATGGCAGTAAGTCCAAAACATATCGCTGTTCTAACCTCTGGGGGGGATGCTCCTGGAATGAACGCTGCCATTCGATCGGTCGTTCGGAGTTGTTCTCATTTTAATATTAAATGTTCTGGGGTATATCGTGGTTATCAAGGTCTTATTGAAGGAGATATTAGACCTTTAGATGCTCGTAGCGTTAACAACATTATCAATAAAGGAGGTACAAAGTTAAAATCTGCTCGCTGCCTTGACTTTCACGATAAAGAGGGTAGAGCTAAAGCATCTGAAAACCTTAAAAACCTTGATATCGATGCTTTGATTGTCATTGGAGGAGATGGAAGCTTTACAGGGGGAATGATATTTGAGCGCGAACATAAAATCCCTGTCATTGGAATCCCTGGAACAATAGACAATGATATTTTTGGTACCTCACACACGATTGGGTACGACACAGCACTGAATACAGTAGTTGATGCCATTGATAAAATTCGAGATACAGCGATTTCTCACAATCGTCTGTTTTTTGTTGAAGTCATGGGTAGGGATGCGGGTCATATCGCATTGAATGTTGGTATTGGAGCAGGTGCTGAAGAAATTTTAATCCCAGAAGAGAACCTTGGTCTGGATCGACTTTTAGAATCTTTGCGTAGAAGTAAAAAATCAGGAAAGTCATCTAGCATTGTGGTTGTAGCTGAAGGGGATAAAATAGGTAAAAATGTCTTTGAACTTGCGCAACACATCGAAGAAAATTTACCCGATTACGAAGTCAGAGTTTCTGTTTTGGGACATATTCAACGTGGTGGTACGCCTTCTTGTTTCGATCGTGTACTGGCTAGCCGTATGGGACTCAAAGCGGTAGAGTCACTCATCGATGGGATAAGCTGTCATATGGTTGGAATTCAAAATGGTGAAATGATCTTAACTCCACTACACAAAGCAATCAAAGGAAAGTCAGAAATCAAGAGAGAGCTCATTAGAGTTTCTGATATTATGACACTTTAAAATTAAATCAACTCAAAAACACACTATGTCAACACTCAAATTAGGAATTAACGGATTTGGAAGAATTGGAAGAATGGTTCTTCGTGCATCGCTACAAAACGATAATGTTGAGGTCGTAGCCATCAATGACTTGCTCGACGTCGACCACCTTGCATATCTTTTAAAATACGATTCTGTACATGGAACCTGCACCGCTACAATCGAGATTGAAGATGGTCACCTTGTTATTGATGGTAAGACAGTCCGCATAACTGCGGAGCGAGATCCAAAAAACCTAAAATGGGATGAGGTTGGCGCTGAAATTGTTGCAGAATGTACAGGTATTTTTACCACTTTAGAAAAAGCCCAACTTCATATTGATGGGGGTGCAAAAAAAGTAGTCATATCTGCGCCATCTGCTGATGCGCCAATGTTTGTAATGGGTGTGAATCACATGGATGCAAAATCTCGAGATATGATTGTTTCTAATGCCTCGTGTACAACAAACTGTCTTGCGCCACTTGCCAAGGTGTTGCATGACAACTTTGGAATTGCAGAGGCATTGATGACGACTGTACATGCGGTCACAGCTACCCAAATGACAGTTGATGGCCCTTCACGAAAAGATTATAGAGGAGGTCGTTCGTCCCTTCTTAACATTATTCCTGCGTCGACAGGAGCTGCTAAAGCAGTTACCAAGGTTATTCCTTCTCTAGTAGGCAAAATTACGGGAATGGCATTTCGTGTGCCTACCGCAGATGTCTCTGTTGTTGACTTAACGGTCAAACTTGAGAAAAGTACAAGTTACGATGAGGTGATGTCTGCACTTGAAGACGCTTCCAACGGTGAGATGGCAGGTATTCTTGGGTTTACAAAAGAACTCGTTGTCTCTCAAGACTTTATCGGGGATGCAAGAACATCAATTGTTGATGCCAACGCGGGGATTCAGCTCAATGAAACCTTCTTCAAAATCGTATCATGGTATGACAATGAAGCTGGGTATTCAAACAAGTTAATCGATCTAGCGCTTCACGTTCGTTCATTATAATCATTACATATGAGACTAATTGTTGACAGTGGATCAACAAAAACAGATTGGATTGCTATTGATGACTCTGGCAATATTTTGTTTGAAACCCAGACCCTCGGCTTAAATCCACAGGTCCTTTCAGAAGCTATAGTTGAGGAACGTATTATCAATAACTATGAGCTATATCGTATTCGAAACGAAGTCGATTCAACATTCTTTTATGGTGCAGGCTGTGGAACTGAGCCGCCCCGTAAATTAATGGAGGGTGTTTTAAAGAGCATTTTTCAAAATTCAACGATTTCTGTAAAAGAAGACACCTATGCGGCGGTTTATGCAATTACAGATCCTGGAGAGCCAAGTATCGTTTGTATTATAGGCACTGGTTCAAATTGTAGTTTTTATGACGGAGAAAACGTTCATCAAAAGATCACCTCTCTTGGATATATTCTTATGGATGATGCTAGTGGCAACTATTTTGGGAGGCAGTTACTTCGGGACTTTTATTTCAATAAAATCCCAAAAGAACTTTCTGATTCTTTCGCTGAAGAATTTAATTTGGGTGCAGAGGAAATTAAAACCAATTTATACAAAAAGTCAAATCCAAACACCTATTTGGCAACCTTTGCCAAATTCGTGATTGTCAATAAAAATGACCCCTATATACAAGGGCTTATCAATAAAGGACTTGGTTTATTTATTGAAAATCAAATTATGCAATTCGATAACGCCAAAGAATTGCCTATTCATTTTATTGGATCAATTTCCTACTTTTTGAAGGAAGAGCTTGAAGCCAAGCTGATTTCCTATGGATTTACACTGGGTAAGATCCTCAAAAAACCAATCGAAGGCCTTGTTTCCTATCACAAGTCCAACGACTAGCGGATCGCAATCACTGAAATCTCAACGCGAACATTTTTGGGTAGAGCTACAACTTGGACTGTTTCTCTAGCAGGCGCAATTTTGTGGTCAAAGTAACTTCCATAAACCTCATTGACATCAGCAAAATCCCCCATGTCGTACAAGAAAATGGTTGTCTTTACCACGTTAGCAAAATCCATTCCTGCAGCTTTGAGTACTTCTGATAGGTTTTTCATGACTTGAGTGGTTTCGGTCTCAATGTTTTGATTGACCAATTCCATCTTTATTGGGTCAAGCGCAATTTGACCACTCACGTAAAGGGTGTTATCAACCAAAATAGCCTGGTTATATGGCCCTATTGGAGCAGGAGCTTTAGGGGTTTGAATGACTGTTTTCATATCTAAAATTTAAAGTCTTTTATCTGGTTCCCGACGTTTATCGTATTTTAAATCACTTAGGAATCCACTGCGTACACCAATGAAAAAGAACCATGACTGTCTGACGCCAAACGGAGTCCATGCCAAGTTCATAACCCAGCTGTCTAAGTCTCTTTCAATTCTAAAATTAGTATAGGTTATACCTTTATTTTTAAAATCATAACCAGTAGATATCCCCACGTCCCATTTGGGAGTTAGACCCACCGACCCCGAAACCATTAGAGAGTTGTTTGAAATGTCCCGATTTTGCTTTGCATTCGAATATGTTAAACTATGACGAACATTGAGTTTCCAAGGAATCTTTGTACGATAAAATGCGTTGTCATCTTCTGATTCCTCTTGTTCTTGTGTACTACTTTGGTCTGCTGTGAATCGCCGATCACTGAAATCCTGACTTCCGCCAAATAAATCGTTGTTGTCAGATGAATTTCTTTGTGAAGACGAATCATCATTTGACTTGGATGAACTTGAAAAATTGTACCCCCAGTTCATGTTTGCACTGGTCATTCGAAAGAGTCCTCCACCATTATTGACATGTAAAGTATTTATTCTTCTTCCGCTTTCATCAAGCGTATAGGGGTCAAAAGTGGCCCCTAAATTAATATTAAGCTTGTTGCCAAGTAATGGAACTACAGTTGACATCCGAACTGGGCTCAATCGGAGTGAGTCTGCTTCAAAATTATAACTCGTAGAAAAATTGAGATTGTTTAGAATTTTTATTTTTTTGGGCTCTGTTGTTATAGAGTCTTTGTCCCTGACCTTGGCTTCAACAGTGTTTCGCAATGCAAAGCTCATAGATTTGGATTTATTCATACCTGGTTGTCCATACATGCTTCCTTCAAATCGTGTGTAGTCTCTTGTATTGCCATCTGCATCTATGATATATTCGTCGTAGTATTTTTCAAAACTGGGAGATTCGCTATAGCTAACATTTGCATTTACAACGTGACGAATGGATTGAATTTTGGCATCTTCTTTAAAATTAAAAATCCCATATAAAGTTGTGCTCATACTCGCACTGTAATTGTATTTACTGAACCGATCAAAACCCCGGATTGTATCTTGTTTAGCAACGGCTTCAAGTGCGGGATCGTAATCATTTTTCTGAATGGTTTCAAATACCCATGTATCTTCGTAATTTCCACCAACTGAAAAGTTAAAATGCTTAGCGACTTTAAATGAAGTGCTTAACGGAATTTGATGTTTAAACCCGGATTTTGCACCGTCAAACATTCGATTTGTCAGGAAGTCCTCATCCATCATTTGTAAGCGATTCTCACCTCGAACACTGTACTGAAAGTTGATATTTTGTATGATACCTTTTTTTACTCCATTGCGTTTCGCAAAAGGGTAGATCCGTTCCATATTTGCTTGAAAGGTTGGGAGCGTCATATTTATGGTTTGCGTTCTTGTGTTTTGACTATGTGAGGCAGAAAGTGAAAGGTTAACAGAGGGGTATTTCGGAAATGTCCTTGAATAGGAGACAGAGGAAGATAAGGTATTGTTTAAAAAGTTGCCAGTATTGATTTGATTTAATGACTCCCTAAAATAGGTGCTGCTACCAAGATTCACAGATGCCGAAAATCGACTGTTGGGATTCGACTTGGCATCTTTGCTGTGAGACCAACGGAAATTGTAAATATTACTTTTGCTATAGTCTGGAAATCCCCTTTCACCACTGATTAGATTTTCAAAACGAATGGCAAGGTTTCCTCTAAACTTATATTTCACATTGTAATTAGATTCAACGCGAAAACCATAACTGCCATTTGTATAATAATCACCCAGAAGTGCAATGTCAAAATAATCACTTGCTGCGATATAGTACCCTCCATTCTGCATAAAGTAACCACGCCTGAAGTTTTCGCCTATTGTCGGAAAAATAATTCCGCTTTCCCGGTCTTGAGTCATTGGAAAATAAGCAAAAGGTAAGTAAACAGGGGTGGGGACATCAGCGATATAAAGCTGATTTCCACTAGCAATGATTTTCTTTTTAGGCACAAATTTTCCTTTTCGGATTCGTACAAAATAATCAGGATTTTCTACATCTTCAGAGGTTGTGATTCTTGCATTTTTAATGTAGTAAACAGAGTCGTTTTCTTTTTTTGTTGCTTCTGCTAAAACATTCATTCCTTGCTGCTCACTCCTCGAATTCCATATAATGGCTTTTTTGTTGTCAAAATTAAATTTTAACGAGTCCGGAAAAACTTCATCACCACCTTGTTTAAACGAAGGATATTGAACATATTGACCTGTCGTGTCAATAATGGGGCGTGCAAAAACGATATTTGTATTGTAATCCAAATCAATTTTTCCTGCCTTCAGTTCGATATCTTGATAATATAGTTCGGCTTGATCGAACAAAGTCATGGTTTTTTTTGCTCGATTGATCGTAATTGTTCCTGCTGCATTACGTTTGATCTGATCAAGGAGGATGGATTTGTTTATGGGGATACTATCATTGACCATGAGGTAATCTGTTTCTAGAGGATCACCAATTTGATCTTGCCCAATCCCCCAGAAAAAGGGAGATACAATGACGAGCAAAGTCGAAAAGAGCTGAAATGAGTGAATATGTATTACTTTTGCCAAAAGCCCTTTTTTGTAGAATTCAAAAATACGACTATTTTTTTGGGAACTGCCCGCCATCTTGTTCTTGCTTTTATTGTCTCTGCTCTCTCTTTGACAGCAATGTATTCGCAAAAATCTCAAGACAACGATGTATTTACAGTAGTCCTTGATGCTGGCCATGGCGGAAAAGATTCTGGCAACCGTGGAAACCAGTATTATGAAAAACATATTGCTTTAAATGTTACACTCAAAATCGGTGCCATTCTTAAAAGAAATTCTGATATTAATATCATTTACACAAGAAAAAGTGATGTTTTTATTCCATTAAATAAACGAGCAGATATTGCCAATTCATCAAAAGCAGATTTGTTTGTGTCTATTCATTGCGATGCGCACACTTCTAATGCTTATGGCGCTGGTACTTTTGTCTTGGGTCTTCATGAGAATGATCGAAATTTTAGAATTGCACAAAAGGAAAACTCTGTTATTTTTCTGGAAGAAGATTATGAAAAAAATTACGATGGTTTTGACCCCAACAATCCAGAGTCTGTCATTAGTTTAGTTTTGATGCAAGAAACCTATTTAGACCAAAGTATCCAAGCTGCAAATACCATTCAACAGAGTTTTGTGAAAAACCTGAAACGGAAAAACCGAACTGTTAAGCAGGCAGGGTTTTTGGTTTTGAGAAACACCTATATGCCTAGTGTTTTGGTTGAGCTAGGCTTTTTGACAAACAAAATTGAAGGTGCATACCTCAATTCTAAAAAGGGACAAAACGAAATGAGCGAGGCCATTGCAAAGGCAATCGTATCCTACAAGAATCTTCTCCAATCCGATTTAAAAGAAGATATCGTTTTTGAGGAGTCAAGCATAAATAAGGAAGAAAACAGTATAGGATCAGAGTTTAGGTTTCGCGTGCAGATTTCTGCCAGTAGAACAATGTTAGAACCAAAATCATTTAATTTCAAAGGGTTGTCACCCATTAAACGCATCAAGTCTGGTAGTTTGTACAAATATTTTTTAGGAAATGCAAAATCTTACGAAGATGCCAAAAAATTGCAACAGCGCGCAATTGAAAAGGGGTACAGTGGTAGTTTTGTTGTTGCCTTTCAAAATGAAAGTATTGTTCCTCTTAACAATGCGTTGAAAAGAAATTGAACCCTTGTTTTGTACCCCAAATTATATACGTATTTTTATCGCTTAATGACCGTAGTGTGAATTTGTCTAGAGAAATCAAAACCGCAATCTTCGCCTTATCTGGATTTGGCTTATTTTTCATTGGCTTTAATTATCTAAAATCGAATGATGTATTTGTTCGGGACAATATCTTTTTTGCAGTCTATGACAATGCCGAGGGTCTTATGGTGGGGACTCCTGTGACCATTCAAGGTTTTCAAGTCGGAACTATTGATCAAGTTTCACTACTCCCTGGAAATAAAGATGTTGCAGTCCGATTTCGTGTCGAAAAAGAATATGAATTTTCAAAAAATAGTATCGCAAAAGTTTATGAGGCAGGCCTTCTTGGTGGAAAGTCCTTGGCTGTTGATCCAAAGTTTGATAGCGCTGATATCGCAAAATCAGGAGACACTTTGCAAAGCGCAATTGCTGCTGGACTTACGGAATTAGTCAACCAAAAATTAACTCCATTGCAAGAAAAAATAGAGAGTATGATCATGCATGCTGATTCTGTTTTGATTGCTTTCAACAGTGTTTTAGATCCCAATACGCAGTTTCAATTAAAGTCTTCTATCGAAAATATCAATGCTTCGATTTCCAGTTTTCGTTCGATTGGTGAAACCATAGACACCTCGCTTTCTGAAAATGGCCAATTGCAACAAACCTTTGAGAATCTTGCTGATCTGTCGGCCGATTTGTCTGTTGTTTCTAATTCACTCAAAGAAGCAAATCTTGATAACACTTTTGAAGATTTAGGTTCTGCAGTAGGTAACTTGTCTCAAATCCTCGAACGGTTAGAAAAAGGGGAGAGTTCACTTGGTAAACTCATTACCAAAGATGGTCTTCATCAGTCACTCGAGCAAACCAATGCACAAATCCAACTTCTTCTTGAAGATATGCGCCTAAATCCCAAACGGTATGTCCACTTTTCATTGTTTGGGAAAAAGCAAGTCAAATACAAACCTTCAGATTCACAAACCAAATAGATTTCAGCGATTGTGTACATGAGTAATGTCATTTTTACGATTATTTTTTTTGTTGCCATTGGCCTGTTCATAAGGAATACCCGTCGGATTATTCGCAACATCAAACTGGGTCGTAAATCAGATCGATCAGATCAAAAGATAAAACGATGGAAACATATGATTCGAGTAGCCTTGGGTCAATCGAAGATGACAGTACGACCCATAGCCGGACTATTGCATATCATTGTTTACGTTGGCTTTATTGTGATTAATATCGAATTACTTGAAATTGTATTGGATGGTTTTTTGGGAACACACCGTGTACTATCTCCATATTTAGGGACTACTTATGATGTGTTGATTGCCACTTTTGAAATTTTCGCCTTTTTGGTAATTATAGCAGTTACGGTTTTTTGGTTGAGAAGAAATGCGATGCGAATTCGTCGTTTTTGGAAGCCTGAAATCAAAGGTTGGCCAAAAAAAGATGCAGATTACATTCTCTACATCGAACTTGTTTTGATGTTTTTGTTTTTAACTATGAATGCCTCCGATAACTGGTTGCAACAACACCCTGATGGGCAATCCTACTACACACAAGTCGGTCATTTTCCAATCAGCAGTTGGATCACCCCTATCTTTGATGGGATGTCTTATGCTGCAGTTGTTTCCATAGAGCGCACAAGCTGGTGGTTACATATCATTGGGATTTTAGCATTCTTAAACTATCTGTATTACTCAAAACACTTACATATTCTTCTAGCTTTTCCTAATACATTTTATGCCAATCTCAACCCTTTAGGTAAATTTTCACACTCAGAAGCAGTGGCTGACGAAGTTAAATTGATGTTGGACCCAAGTGCTGATCCATATGCATCAACACCTGTTGAAAATGAGCAGCAAAGTTTTGGCGCTGCTGATGTGAAAGACTTAAATTGGGTGCAGTTGATGAATGCCTACAGTTGCACAGAGTGTGGTCGATGTACTGATGTTTGTCCAGCCAATCAAACAGGTAAAAAGTTGTCTCCCAGAAAAATTATGATGGACACGCGGGACCGTTTAGAGCAAGCGGGAAAACAGCTCGATCAAGGACTGGAAATGGATAATAACACCCTACTTGACAACTACATATCACGCGAAGAACTATGGGCTTGCACGACATGCAATGCTTGTGTAGAGGCGTGTCCAATCTCAATCGACCCTTTGTCGATCATTATGGACATGCGTCAGTATTTGGTTTTGGAGCAGTCATCGGCTCCAACGGAGTTAAATGCAATGATGACAAATATTGAAAACAACGGCGCGCCATGGCCGTTTAACCAACAAGATCGTTTAAACTGGAGTAAAGAGTAAAATATCATTATGGAACAAAAAGATGTAGACAAGCTACTGAATGAAAAATTAGAAGATGGAGAACATGTAAGTCCTGTGTTGCCTGGCGGAATCAAAAACTACCTTATTGACATTGACGGAACGATATGCGATGACATCCCAAACGAAGAACCAGAAAGAATGGCAACAGCCAAACTCTATCCAGATGCTTTAGAAACACTAAATCGTTGGTTTGAAGAGGGGCATGTGATTTGCTTTTTTACTTCTAGAACGGAAGATCATCGATCTGTGACTGAGGAATGGTTAAACGCCAACGGATTTAAATATCACAGTTTGTTGATGGGTAAGCCGCGAGGTGGAAACTACCATTGGATTGACAATCATTTGGTCAAGGCCACACGTTATAATGGAAAGTTTACCGATCTTGTTGACAAAGAAGTAACCATACAAGTTTTTGATGATGGACAACACGACTAATTCTGTGCAAACCATGGCCGAAATGACCCAAAACGGTGTATCACCAGAGGTTCTTTTTTGGGTTGGTTGTGCAGGGAGCTTTGATGATCGATCCAAAAAGATCACAAAAGCTTTTGTCGAGTTGCTACAAAGTGCAAACGTTTCCTTTGCGGTTCTGGGTCCTGAAGAGAGCTGTACTGGAGATCCAGCTAAACGTTCTGGAAATGAGTTTTTGTTTCAAATGCAAGCGTCCACAAACATCGAAGTACTCAATGGGTATCAAGTAAAAAAAATTGTTACCGCTTGTCCTCATTGTTTTAATACGCTGAAAAATGAATATCCGCAATTGGGTGGACAATACGAGGTTCTTCATCACACCCAGTTTTTATATCAGTTGATTGAGGAAGGTCGATTGAAAATCGATTCGAAAACGGAATATAAGGGCAAAAAAATCACCTTTCACGATCCTTGTTATCTAGGACGAGCCAATAAGGAGTATGATGCCCCTCGTGCACTAATCAAAAAACTCAACGCAGAGTTAGTTGAAATGAAAAGTTGTAAAGAGAAAGGCTTGTGTTGTGGTGCTGGAGGTGCCCAAATGTTTAAAGATGCCGAAAAAGGAGATAAAGAAATCAATATCGAACGTACCGAACAAGCGCTCGAAACCAATTCAGAAATTATTGCTGCTGGGTGCCCGTTTTGCAACACCATGCTTCATGATGGCGTTACGAACAAAGAAAAAGAGTCCAAGGTTGCGGTTTTAGACATCTCACAGCTGCTCGCTCAAACAGAATCTCTTTAATTATGGTCGTTCCCTTTTCTCAACTCCCTGATCGCTCTCGGATTTGGATATATCCTTCTAACCGTAAATTCTCTGCTCGAGAAATCACACAGCTTCAATCGGATATCGAACAATTTTTATCGGATTGGACAGCGCATGGTGCGTCCTTGTCTGCTGGGTATTGCATTCCTCATCAGCAGTTTATTGTGCTAGCCCTAAATGAATCAGATCAACAGGCAACAGGTTGTTCGATTGACAAGTCTGTTCATTTTATTCAAACGCTAGAGCAATCCTTATCCGTGAGTTTGCTCGACAAAATGAATGTGCACTATATAAAAGAGGATGTAATTGAGGTTATCGATTTGAAGTCGTTTAAAAAAATGGTCAAATCAAAGCATATTCTTCCCAGTTCAACAGTCTTTAACCACCTTGTGACGACTAAGTTAGATTTTATAAATCACTGGGAAACTACTGCTGACCAGAGTTGGCATTCTCGTTTCTTTTAGCTTTAGTACCTTTATCTTATGATTTGTTGTAAGCAAATACTACTCACGATCTTCGCTACAAACCTATTATTTGCTCAGCCAAAGCAGGTTTGGGTTGATAGCACCTATCTATCGCTAACCTTAGACCAAAAGATCGGACAATTATTTATGCCTATGGTTTTCTCACAAGGAGACCAAAGCCATTATCAACAAATTTCCGAAGACATCAAAAAGTTTCATCTTGGCGGTATTATATTTTCAAAAGGGACAATCGCAGAGCAAGCACGACTAACCAATTTATTTCAAAGCCAAAGTAAAGTGCCTTTAATTATCGCCATGGATGCAGAATGGGGGATGGCGATGAGACTCCATGATGCAAAACCCTTCCCATATCAAATGACATTGGGAGCAATACGAAACGACAGTTTGCTCTACCAGATGGGTTATTCCATGGCGAATCGTCAACGACGACTTGGCGTTCATCTCAATTTTTCTCCAGCTGTAGACATCAATACCAATGCAAAAAATCCAGTGATTGGGTTGCGTTCTTTGGGCTCTGATCCTTTATCGGTCACACAAAAGGCAGGAATGCTTTTACGCGGTATGCAAAGCGGGGGATTGATGACAAGCATCAAACATTTTCCTGGCCATGGTGATACCTCAACAGATTCTCATCACACACTCCCCATAGTTGGCCACGGGATCGACCGATTAAATCAAATAGAGCTATATCCATTTAAGACACTCATCGACGAAGGAGTTTTTTCAGTTATGGTTGGTCACTTAGAGGTACCATCACTTGAAAATGTTAAGGGTAAACCCTCATCGCTTTCTTCTTCAATTGTGACAGATCTTCTCAAAAAAAAATTTGATTTTAAGGGCTTAGTTGTTACTGATGCGCTAAATATGAGGGGAGTTTCTGATTATAGCGGAAACCGATCGGCTTCACTCGGTTCTTTTTTAGCAGGCGCGGACTTGTTGTTAATTCCAGACGATTTATCAGTAGCTTTTTCGGATATCCGACAGGCAGTTCGCTCAGGAATTATTTCTGAAAATAGATTAGCTTATTCTGTTAAAAAAATCCTTTCTGCTAAGTACAAAGCGAAACTACATCAATCAAAAATGGTAGATTTAGAATCCCTAAAGTCTGATATACATACACCAGATTTCGTTGCACTTCGGCACAAACTGGCAGAGGCATCGATGACTGTGATTCTTAATGACGACAATGCACTTCCCATCCAAAATCTTGAACATGCCAAAATCGCTTATGTTTCTATTGGAGAAGATACAGGTGAATTTTTCTTTGAACGTCTTCAGCATTACACATCGGTTGACCAAAAAAGTCTTTCGGAAATCTTGTCAACTAAAACCGACTACTCCCATGTGATTGTTGGTCTACATCAACCAGATCATTCCCCATTTATTACGCACAAGCTAAGTTCTGATGTTATCCATAAACTAGACTTATTATGCACGAAATCCAATGTGATTTTGGTGACTTTTGCCAATCCATACAGTATTTCAAAACTACCTCTAAAGAAGTGTAAATCTGTTGTTCTTGCCTATCAGAATGGCTCAATTTTTCAATCAAAAGCTGCCCAATTGGTTTTTGGAGGGCTTGGTGCAAATGGTAAGCTTCCTGTCCCCGTTGGACCATATCCACAGGGTAGAGGAATTGATATTATGCCTTTAGGCCGCCTTTCTTATGGTCACCCTCAGCAAGTGGGTATGGATGTCAAGGTTTTAGAGACAGTTGATTTCATGGCAGCACAAGCCATTTCCGATTCCATTACGCCTGGAATGCAGATTGTTGTCGCCAAGTCGGGTAAGGTTGTTTATCACAAGTCTTTTGGTTATATGCGATACAAGAAACAAACGCCAATTAAATGGTTTCATCGCTATGATTTGGCTTCACTCACAAAAATTCTAGCTTCTGTTCCATTGGCGATGCGTGAGTATGAAAAAGATTCTTTATTTCTTACGTCGCCAATTTCTAATCTTCTCGAAGAATATAAAGAATCGAATAAGGCCAATATGGATTTTCATGCTTTGTTTTCCCATCATGCTGGGATTCAGCCGTGGTTACCTTTTTATAAAAACACGCTGAGTGAAAAAACAAGCAGGCCACAAAAAAAATTCTATCGCAACAAACAAAAAAGAAAGCACGCACTACAAGTTTCTGAAAACTTATTTCTTCGGACCAATTACCTCGAAGAGATTAAGGACGAGATTATAGGTAGCCCTTTGTTGGACTCTTTGTACTATAAATACAGCGATTTACCTTTCTATATGTTTAAAGAATACATTGAAGAGCGTTATGATCAGAGAATGGATAAGTTGGTCGAAAAAGAGTTTTATGCACCAATCGGAGCTTCGCATTTGGGTTATTTGCCTCTACAAGAGGTTGATGTGAGTCAAGTGGTTCCTTCTGAGATCGATGACTATTATCGTCACTCCGAAATCCAAGGTTTTGTTCACGATATGGGTGCGGCCATGCAAAATGGTATTGGCGGTCATGCTGGGTTGTTTAGCAATGCCAATGATGTTGCCAAAATGATGCAAATGTTTATGCAGGGTGGCTCTTATGGGGGGCGTAACTATTTCTCTTCTTCTACAGTTAGCCACTTCAACACCCGACACTACAAAAATGAAAACAACCGTCGCGGGATTGGCTTTGACAAACAGCAGTTTGAGGATCCTGGTCCAACTTGTTTGTGCGCATCCGATCAAAGTTTTGGGCATTCGGGATTTACAGGAACTTTTGCCTGGGCAGATCCAACGTATGACTTGGTTTATGTATTTTTATCCAACCGTACGTATCCCACCATGGAAAACACGAAACTGGTAGATGTCAGCCTGCGATCTGAAATTCAACGTGTCATTTACAAAGCAATGATTCAGTAGCTATGCGAATTGGAATCGTATGTTATCCGACCTTTGGAGGAAGTGGGGTAGTCGCTACTGAACTCGGGATTGAGCTTTCAAAAAGAGGGCATAATGTCCATTTTTTAACCTATAAAAAGCCTGTACGCTTAGATACAAGTTTAGAGAATATTCATTTTCATGAGGTTCATGTGCCAGACTATCCATTATTTCATTATCAGCCCTACGAGTTGGCCTTATCGAGTGCCTTGGTTGATATGGTTAGACTCCATAAAATTGACCTTTTGCATGTTCATTATGCCATACCGCATGCCTATGCTGCCTATATGGCAAAACAGATGTTGGCTGAGTATCAAATTGAGATTCCAATTGTAACTACTCTTCACGGATCCGATATCACGCTTGTGGGTAGTCATCCCTTTTATAAGCCAGCAGTTACCTTCAGTATCAACCATTCCGATATTGTAACCAGTGTATCAAAGAGCTTACGTTCGGATACTTTAGAAATTTTTAATATTAAAAAAAATATTCAGGTTGTTCCAAATTTTATTGACATTGAAAAGTATGAGACTTTGCGCACCAATTGTTCTAGAGATCAACTTGCAAAACCAAATGAGCGTTTGGTCACACATGTCAGTAATTTTCGACCTGTCAAACGAGTACATGATGTACTTTCTGTATTTGCAATACTCAAAAAAGAAGTCAAATCGCGTCTAATTATGGTGGGCGATGGACCTGAACGATCGTCAGCTGAAGAATATACCAAAGAACTCGGATTAACTGATGTTGTAGATTTTGTTGGAAAATCCAATGATGTTTATCGAATTTTGTGCTCTTCCGATTTGTTTCTTTTGCCTTCTCAAAGAGAGAGTTTTGGTCTCGCAGCTTTGGAAGCTATGGCAGCCAGAACCCCTGTTATTGCAACCCATGAAGGGGGTATCCCTGAAGTTGTAGATCATCAAATTTCAGGATATTTATCTGACTATGGTGATGTGGAAACAATGGGAGCCCATGCAATAAAGCTACTGACCAATGAGGCACAACTTCAACACTTTAAGGAGGCAGCATTTGCTAGAGCTAAGATGTTTGATATTCAAAAAGTTATTCCTTTGTATATCGATATTTACAATAAAGTACTTCGATAAAGCTATGATTTCTTATTGATCTGGACGTTAAAAGTGCTTTCAAAGATTTTATCGGCATTCCCTGCTTCAAAACCCTCTCTTCGATGTGAGTTTGTCAGTTTTTCTTTGTGGAGTTTGGCATATTGAGGAAGAGGTAAACGTTCGGCAAATTCAACATAACTACCTGCAATTTCAGCAGTTTTTCCATTTGCAAAAGTCGCAAGTATAGTTTGTGCTACGGTACTGCTTTGGCGAAGTAATCGGTCACGACTGATCTTGATCTCCCCTCCTGCATCATTGAGCGTTATACCAATTGACTTTAGAAATTCATTGAAAAACACTAACTCATTATACGGTGCAGGTAGTTCGTGAACACTAATTGTGTAATGATTTAAGTAATAGCGATTATACAACACCCATGCGCCGTATTCAGACTCTGCTAAGAGGGCATTGTAATCGGCTATTTCTGGGAGCTCCCAAAGTGCTTTGTGGAGAAAATTGACTACATCATTAACATTGTCAAGATCGATTTGATTAATTGGGTCTTCGTGAATCTCTTTGGTGTAGTGGTGAATGATCTGCTGTGCCTTTTTTGATAGGGATTCCACTTTTAATTCGCTGATAAAAACACGCGGATAGCTGTCATGTGGAGGCTTGTACCAATATGCATCTAATTTCTTTTGTGAAAAAAAATAGTGATCTTGTTTTGTGTAACCGTGATGAAGAAATATTCGTTCAAATGATGAAATCCCCAGATTGGGAACTCCTAGTGTTCGAAATGCAATGTGGTCGTTGACGATGTCTTCCTGTTTTGAGATCAAACCTAGTTCTTTCATGCTTGAAATGATGGTTTTTACGTCTGGAACTCGTTGTGCATAAGGACGAATCAATCCATTTAATATGCTATTGAGCGGTTTGTTGTCTGAAAAATTCATGGGTTGCTATTTTGGTTGCAATAAGGATCCACTCGTGGTTGCATAAAAATCAGACAGCGAAATCAATTCTTGTTTGAGGAACCCTTTTTGTGGTAAGGTCCCAGAAGCAACCATTTCAACGATTGCGACTAGTGATGCGGCAGTTGTCCAGGATATGGCTCGCCAAATCTTTCCATGAATTTCGATTGGGAAATAGGTCTGAAAAAACTCTTTTCGTTGCATTCCCCCATCAATCATACCTTCAACAACCGCATAGACGTGGACGAGATCTTCTTCAACTGGTGGTTTGGCAGTAGTCAATATTTTTTCTAGTTGTTGTAAATCTTCTTTCATCACCATCTCATACATCAAAAACCGCATAAGTTTTCCATGCCCGGGGTAACGAATCGTCTTGTAGTTCAGAGTATCGACTTTCCCTTCAAATGTAGAACACATGGTCCCCAAGCCCCCTGAAGTTGTGAATGCTTCATATTCTTGTCCTTCAATATTCATATACTCAAAACCTTCCAGAGACGGCACATTTTTCCGTACGCCATTGTGAATCGCTTCCGCATCATTGAGATACTCGTTAATCACACCTGTTGGTGACCAGGTAAACGAGTATGCAAGCTGACCATTTGGGTATCTTGGTAATGCCCCTACTCGCAATTCAATGTCCCGAAGTTGGTCAAATTGACTTGCCAAGTCACCACCCAGAATCCCAATAAAGCCAGGAGCTAATCCACATTGTGGAGCAAGAACCGAAACAGAATCTTCTGAAAGGGTTTCGATGTGACGCATGGTGTTCACATCTTCAGTAAGATCGAAATAATGAATGCCCTTACGATATGCGATTTCAGCAACATGTGTATTCAAATAATATGGGAGTGCAGAGACTACAGCGTCCATGCCCTCTAGAGCAATTTTGATGTGATCCACCTTTCCAATATCTAGCTGTTTAGCAGTAAATGGTAATTTTATATCGTAGTGGGGGTTACGGATATCAAATCCCGTAACTTTAAATTTTTCACTCAAAAGTACGCCAATTAAAGTCCCGACTTTCCCAAGCCCGAGAACAGCAATATTGTTCATTTTATAACATTTTATGGTCTTAAAGTTATAAAAAAAACAACAGGGATTGTTTTTATTCCTTATAAAATTTCAGGACTTCGTTTCCGTTTTGATGGCGAATGCTGGCAAGATAGTATCCAGTTTTCAAATTATTGGCTGAAATGCGATAAACTTTGGACGGATTTACAGTTGCATTTCCGTTGTCATGGAGTCTGCCTGTGAGGTCATAGATCTGATAGTAAAATGATGAAATATTTTTGGGCACACCAATCGTAATCACATCATTAACTGGGTTTGGAAATAGAATCCACCGATCGGCGTCATTATCGGAACGAAGAAGTTCAAATTGATCGAATGTCCGCCCGAGTATACTTTCTGATTTGCTTTCATTTGGAGTCAACCATTGGTCGATTACTGTTGCATAAATTGACCGATAGTCAAACTCCGCAGTCAGGTTATCTTCCCAACGAACTCCTTTTGGGATCACTGGATTTTGGCCTAGGATTTCGGGATTTACTCGATTACCAAAGATAAATAGGGGTGCGGCAGTTCCATGATCAGTTCCTCTTGACCCATTGGATACGATAGTACGACCAAATTCAGAAAAGGTCATACAGAGGACATCATCGCTTCTACCAGCCTCATCAAGATTTTGAAAGAAAGTCAATACCTTTTCATTGAGCTCTTTCATGAGGTATGCGTGTTCTCCTTTGGTGTGATCCGATGGATCGACTTGGGTATCATGCGTGTCAAATCCTGCTAAGGTCACCATATAGATTCGGGTGTTTAGACCACCAAGGATGAGTCGCGTCATAATGTCGAATTGTTCCCCAAAATCACTTTCCTCATATTCATGCTTCGGTATCGCTTGTTCAAAAGCGGATTTAACGGTGCTTGAATATTCGTTAGATTGGTGCTTGACTAGATCAATATACCTCAACTTTACGCCTACATTATCATCGGGGTAATTCGCATTTTGATCAAACAGGATGTCTTCATGAAAACCATCCGGGTTTGTAGTTAGGTAACTGGTGAAAGACTGATTTCCGGTAAACAAAATGGATGATCCGCCACCACCCAGCTCGATTGATAAGGGGTCAGGATAGTTTTCATTTGGGTAAGTCGTCGGCCAATTAGGATGTTCTCCTTCGATGTAGCGGCCTATCCAACCCGAGTTTAAAAATTCATCATAGTCCGACGCACTTTGCCAAATATCCATAGATCGAAAATGGGAAAAGTCAGGTTGCTCATAGCCCACATTTTGAATGATTTTTAGCCGCTGCTCATCAAACAAACTTTTAAATCCTGTCAACTCAGGATGAAGCCCAAGTGAAGAGCGACCCAAATTGATGATGGAATCTTCTGGGAGCATTACATGGGGTCTCGCAGCGTTGAGCTCGCTGAGTTGATTTAGCGGAATGATGGTGTTGAGTCCATCGTTTCCTCCGTCAAGTTTGATTAACACTAATATTCGCCCAGGTTCATTTGTGTTTGAAAGAAAAGATCCTGCGTGTTGCGCCAATGCACTTTGCAGTATGTTTGGCAACACAATTGGTGCTGCTGCTGCGTGACTGAGTTTGTGCAAAAATGATCTTCTTTTCATGAGCTAGTGAATGTGATAAACAGAAAGTTCAAAAAATCGAAATAACACATTGTCAAACCGCCATTGAATGCTGCTAAGGCTGTCGTTGGAGGGATCATCCAAAAAGGCAGTGATATATTCTTCCCAATGCATATCATTTAGATTGCCGAGCAATTCATTTTTTAACATCTGTACAGTGGATTCATTGATAGCTGCTCCACATAATCGCTGATTGAATTCTTCTATAAAATCTTCAAAATCAGCAGGATTTTGATAGGTGCTTAAATACCGGAATAAATCATACTTCAGACTTACCCCTTGATCTTCATAACTGTACAGCCAAAGCCCCCATCGAAACCAGTGTGCAGCTTGTTTTCTTGACTTAATCGTTGAGGAGTTGATCCAAAACATATCATAGACGGGTTCTTGATAAAATGCTGGCCAACCTGAAACATTTGGCGGCGTAAAGAGTTGCATACCTTGATTGTAACAACTCCAGTGTAAGCTTTGCCCAAAGAGATTGTAGGACAGTGTTGTTTGATCGATTTCAACTTCTAAAAATGCAGGGTGATTTGGGGTAAATTGTTCATTATGCAATTCTTTACCGTCCCAGTACACACGATGCCCCTCCGTAATCATAAGTTCTTTTAACATACCCATATTAAAATCTATTGGGGGTTTGATGATGCTGTTTGGAATGGCGGCGTCGTAGAAGTGCTCACTGCCGAGGAGTACGCGTAATACAGCAACAAGGGAGTGGTCATTGTCTCTAAACACTTGTGCTAGGGGACTTATGATTTGAGATTCAATTTCAGGCGTGAGAACAGGATAAACAAAGAATTGGTAGAGTCTTCGACATAAATAAATCCCAGATTCCTCAGTGTCGAACAACATATCGACGACCTCTTGCAACTCCTCTTGCCCGTCCATCCCAGATTTTCCTTTTATGGTTTGGTTATTGTAAAAAGACGAAAACGCTTTGTCTCCAATGTCATGGTTATGGTCTTGAAAAAAGACATGTGATTGAGTCCCTTCACTAAATACCAATTTTTCGTAATCATAGGTCCACCCCACGAGTGCTCTGGCAATTTCACGAACATCTTTTTCTGTGAACTGCGCAAAAGGTCTCTTACCAACAGTAAACAACTCTTGTACTTCTCGTGCATAATTTTCATCAGGGGTGTCTTTTTGACTTAAAGCAAGATTGAGAAAATCGAGCATAGAGGGATCCAGGGTTACTTGGTATATAAATTCTTTATAGCTTCCAAAACAGGCCTCAAATAAAAGTTTTATATATAAAAAGGCAGCCTTGTGTCCCAAATCAAAACAACGAGTGGGTACTAGATTGTGGAGAAAAACAAAAAGCTTCCAATGTATGGATGTGTTTTGCTTATAAATCCGTTGATTAACCCATGAGACGATTGCGGTATAACGTTCGTGTCCAAACTGTTCCAACTCTGCTGAACTGTTATTTGCGTATGGCCTATTGATAAAGGGATCTCCTGCAGGAACATCTTCATTGTTATATAATTCCTCATATTCAGCAGAGGTCAGTTGATGATAGTAATTGTTGACTGGCTCATCAAAAAGTTCTGGTGTCAAGATTAGGTCAAGAGCACTTTGTAAGTTTAGGTTTTCCAAGTCGTCGAGATGTCTTTTGCACAAGCCAACCATCGTTCTATTGAGTAAGTGCTTTTTCTGATCAAATCCAAAATTTCCTGTATAGGGTGCAAGACTATAGTTTACAACAGACTGGATACTCGCTTTCTTAGCCCGTACGATTTGGTCCAAGTCAAGTTTTTCCTGACTGTAAAAGTCAGCAACCAAATCAATGGGTGTTTGTTGATTTTGTTTAGTTTTTTTGCTCATTAGACGTTAACGAAGTTATGAATTTTTCATAATTTAGTGTTAATGTCTTATCTTGCTATGCCTACTTATATATGTTTATGAACAAACTTTTTTATATCATTCTTTTTTGTTTTGGTTTTGTCAATGCACAAGACCCTGTTTATGGTACAGTTTACGGAGACAGTCCCGATAATCCACTTCCTGGCGCAAATGTGTATTGGCTTTTGACGGATAAAGGAACGGTAACGGACATCAATGGTAAGTTTTCAATACTTAGCAATCCCGATTCTACCAAATTGATCATTTCATATGTTGGATATATTTCTGACACCCTGACTGTTCGTGATGCCCAACGAATTATACATGTTTTGCAAAGTAAAGAGAACGAAGATCTCGACGAGGTCGTTGTTTCACAGCGTAAAAAATCAAGTCAGTTGTCATTCCTGTCTACACAAAATGTATTAAATGTCAGTAGCGAGGAGCTTCTCAAGGCAGCTTGTTGTAATCTTTCTGAAAGTTTTGAAACCAATCCTGCGATTGATGTCAATTTTGACAATGCACTAACAGGAGTAAAGCAAGTTCAAATGATGGGTTTACCCAGTCCATATTTATTATTTACCGAGGAAAATATTCCCATAATTAGAGGAGCATCTCAAGTTTATGGTTTGAGTTTCACTCCGGGTACATGGATAGAGAGTCTTCAAATCACCAAAGGGGCTGGAAGTGTGATCAACGGTTATGAAAGCATGACGGGTCAAATCAATGCAGAGTTAAAAAAACCATTGACAAGTGAAAGAATGTTTCTCAATTTATTTCGTTCTCTAGAAGGTCGAAACGAGTTGAATTTTCATGCCAAATCTACTTTATCTTCAAAGCTGTCAGCGAATGTGTTCATCCATTACAACGAAGGTTCAGAAAAATTTGATAAAAACAATGATGGATTTTTAGACATGCCCTTATCAGAACAAGTCAATATCCTCAGCCGGTTTCAATATCTGGATTCGGAAAATGGATGGGTGTCGTTTTTCAATTTTCGATTCCTACAAGATGACAAAATCTTTGGTCAAGCTGACTTTGTTCCAGAGTCTCATAAAAATAAAACATCGATTTGGGGAAGTGAAATTGCGACAAATCGATATGAATCTTCCTTAAAAATCGGCTATGTTTTCCCTGAACTACCTTATCAAAGTTTTGGTGCACAGCTAGCCTATAGCGATCACAGTCAAGAATCATATTTTGGATTGCGTACATATGATATTCGCCATAAAAGTGGATTTGCCAATCTGCTCTTCAATTCTATTCTCGGGAACACCCTTCATAAATTTAAAACAGGAATTCAGTTTGCTTATGATGCTTATGATGAATTGATTGAAACCCAAACCACAAACCGAATTGATCGCTCGATTGGTGCGTTTTTCGAATACAGCTATGATAGCTTGGAGCGACTCAATATGGTATTGGGACTTCGTTTTGATCACCACAACAATATTGGGAGTTTCCTTACCCCACGTGCTCATTTTCGCTATGCATTTTCAGAAACATCCAGTTTGCGATTTTCTGTTGGAAGTGGACGCCGAGTAGCGGCAACTTTTGCTGAAAATCAAAAACTATTTGGCTCTGGACGAACAATACAAACGCCAAAGATTCAGAGTTTTGATTTTGGGTTAGCTCCAGAACATGCATGGAACTATGGGGTCAGTTTTTTGAAGGGATTTCAAATCGGTTCTGTTTCCTTTAATGTAAATGCTGATCTGTATCGAACAGAATTTGTCAATCAAGTTGTTGTGGATTGGGAAACGATTGGACAGATCTCGTTTTATAATTTGTCCGGAGAAAGCTATGCAAATAGTTTCCAAATGGGTCTTGATACACGTTTATTTCGAATTTTAGATGCTCGTTTTGCTTATAAATATTACGATGTTCAACTTGACTACTCATCGGGGCGTATGCAAAAACCTTTACAGCCAAAACAACGCTACTTTATGAATTTGGGATATATCGGCACCAAATGGCGTATGGATGCGACTTATCACCACACAGGGACTCAACGTATCCCGCCAACTGTTTTGAGCCCAAATGGGTTTGAAAGTGACGCCTTTGGATTGGTCAATGCGCAGCTTACATATATCCCAAAAACAAATTTTGAAATCTATATGGGTGCTGAAAATCTAAATAATGAACGCCAAGCTCGTCCTATACTTTCGGCTGACCAGCCCTTTTCTTCGAGCTTTGACAGCAGTTTGGTATACGCACCGGTTTTTGGACGTATGATGTACGTAGGTCTACGTTTTAATTTATAAATTTGAATCATTATGAAACCATTTCTTATTTTTTCCTTTGTTTTTTTTTCCTTGTTTTCTTTTGCACAGGATAAGCCCTCAAAGAACGAAAAGGCTAGTTTTGAAGTTCTCGGTAATTGTGGGATGTGTAAAGACCGAATTGAGAAAGCAGCATTTTCTGTGAAAGGAGTGAAGTATGCCTCTTGGGACATTCCTTCAGGTCAGCTTCGTTTGGTGTATAATGGTTTAAAAACAAACCTTGATGTTATTGAAATGCAGATAGCTAGCTCGGGACACGACACTGAAAATCACAAGACAACGGTAGAGATATATGAACAACTTCCTGCTTGTTGTCAATATGTTAGAAAAGACGAGGAGCCAAAGCCAGGACAAATGCACAAGCACTAACTCTAACTATTCTACACAATATGTTTCACCCTCAGAAAAATTTAAAAAAATCTCATTACTAACTTCGATATCGGCGACTAGCTCTCCATTAAATTCACCTTGGCTTGTGCCTCCACCATCATCGAATCGAATAACCAATATATTTATATTCCCTTCAATTACTTTATCAATGATTTCACCACAATTGTCTTTTTCACAAGCGAAAAAAACTATGATTAAAAAATAGAGAAATATCTTCTTCATATATATTAAATTTATTCAAAAAGATTGATTTTTAGTGACAATTGAGTAAAAACATCATTCTTTTTATTTAAAAGATAAGGTTTTGAGTTGTATCGATTTTGTGCGATAATTGACAAGGTAAACTTGTCGTGTTCAAAATTTACTTTTGGTTCAACAAACAAGCGGATGTCAGAAGAGTCTTTTGTGTTGATTTGAAAGTAAGTTATACTGTTCAAAAACAACTTTTCAATAATCTTCACACGAACAAAACCATTGACATTTAAACGAAGTTTGTTACTTTGGAGTTTAGGATATTCCTCATCTTCATAAAACAGACCAGCTGCAAGTTCAAAATACTGACTTTTTTTAGCATATAGCGAATGGCGAAATCCACCCCCAATAAGGTATCGATGATTCATTTGAAGAACCCATATATTTTGGGATTGAATGAAGCCATAAATTGAATTTTGGCGCTGACATAGTGATTTAATCGAAGCTGTCCACTCCAGTCGTTGGCTACAATTTCACCTTCATCATCCTCATAGTCATGTCCGATAATTAAACGCCACAATTGTTTTCCCTTCTTTGCTCCAACAAGAATTTGATTAAAAGTTGCAAAAGTGTTTTCATTTCCAGACTCCAAATTAGCTGAAAGGTTGACCTGTGCAGCAAGTTTATCATTGGCTATGCCCAGTAAAGACTCCGAATTTAGTATTGTTTGAGAATAAACAAAGCTGGATAAAAATATAGCTGAGAAAATTAGTGCCCGCATAGTTTGTACAAAAATAATTCTTTATTTATGAAATGCTGGATTATTATTATATAGGGTCGTACATTTATGAAAAATATCAATATGAAAAATATTATAATCTTAATTACCCCTTTATTTTGTTTTTCTCAGACAATTTGGGATGGCCCCATGATGACATTTACAAAGCAAAATTTCAATAACCCATCATTAGAAAATTCTCAAGATAGAATAACTGACCTTGTATGGTTAACTAGGGGAGGCGATAATGTTTTATTCAACGCTAAAACTCAATCTAGCGCACCAAACAACGGTTACAATAGCCCTGAAGATACAAGATGGGCTGAAGGTGATACAAACAACCTTTCTAGCTTAGTGTTTTCAGACTTCAAAAGTGCTGCTCCTAAATCTAGTAATGGTACTCCTAGGGTAAAAAATATGGTAGGTAAAAATTATGTTGTTCATTTAATAACTGATAATATTTACATCGACTTAAAGATGTTGTCATGGCAGCAGGGTGGTGGTAATGGAGGTGGATTTAGTTATGAAAGATCGACAAACCCCAATTTAAGTGTTGAGTTTAAAAATGCTGTAAATGTTTTTGTATATCCCAATCCTACAATAGGACTTGTTCGCACAAACCAAAATATTGTTTTGCAAATTCGTGTTTATGACTTTAATGGAAAGCAATTGATGGAAACGGATGCTTCAAGTGTTGATTTGAGTGCCTTCAAAAATGGGGTCTATTTTCTTCAACTTTTTCGAAGTGATACTAAAAATTGGGTAACCAAGCGCGTGGTTAAATTGGAGTAGGAGGGTAGCGAATTATGGAATCTACTTCCCGATACAAAAATTAGCAAAAATGTTCCCAAGCAGTTCATCTGACGAAATCGAACCAGTGAGCATTCCTAAATGGTGGAGAGCTGTTCGTAAATCCACTGCCAATAAATCTCCTGTTAAGCCGTTAGCTAATCCCTTCCGGACAGCAAGAATTGCTGTAAGAGTTTCCTGAAGTTCGTTGTGGTGACGGCTGTTACTCAAAATCGTATCGTAGTTGGTGTGTTTAACAAGATCTACAAGATGTGTACAGAGATTGTCCAGTCCAATTCCAGTCTCTGCAGAAATCAGTAGCGAATCTAAACCTGTCAACTCTTGGGTTTGTTTGTGGAGTTTGTCCATATTGTGTAGATCAGATTTGTTAATTAATACCAATGGGTTTTGGTGTTGGAGTGCTTTGACTTCTGTACTAATTTCTTCAACCGTCATCGTGGAAGGGTCAACAACATAAAGAAGGATTTGGGCATCCGAGATTTTAGTTCTTGCTTTTTTCACACCTATGGCTTCTATGGCATCTTCGGTTTCTCGGAGACCTGCCGTATCGATAAATCGAAACTGTATTCCATCAAGTGTTGCAGTGTCTTCAATACTGTCACGGGTTGTCCCTGCGATTTCAGAAACAATCGCTTTATCATCTTGAACTAGGGCATTGAGCAAAGAAGACTTTCCTGCATTTGGTTTTCCAGCTATGGCAACAGGAACTCCTTGTTTCATGGCGTTGCCCAGTCTGAACGAATCGATTAGTGATCTGATGGTTTCTTGGGCTTGGCGTAAAAGTTTGTCAAGCAAATCACGATCTGCAAAGTCAACATCTTCCTCATTAAAATCGAGTTCAAGTTCAACCAAAGATGCAAAATTCATTAGCTGTTCTCTCAATTTTTCTAACTGGTTGGAAATCCCCCCACGTAGTTGTTGTATAGCAACGCGATGTGCTGATTCGCCTTCACTAGCAATGAGATCTGCAACAGCTTCAGCTTGGGTTAAATCCATTTTCCCATTCAGAAAAGCCCGAAGCGTAAATTCACCAGGTTCGGCCAGTTGGGCTCCTTTCTCTATTAGCAATTGAATGAGTTGTTGTTGAACGTAGGACGATCCGTGACAAGATATCTCCACGACATCCTCACCTGTATAGGAATTTGGGCCTTTAAACAAACTGACGAGCACTTCATCAAGAATTTGATTCCCTTGAACGATATGCCCGAGATGGATGGTGTGTGATTTTTGCTTAGAAAGGACTTTATCATGCACAGAACGAAAGACCTTATCCGCAACCGAAATCGCTTTGCTACCAGAAAGTCGAACAACCGCTATCGCACCCGTTCCAGGAGCGGTAGCAGTAGCCACAATCGTTGTTGTCTCATTTTGCATTTCGCAAAAGTAAAAAACAAAAACTAGCTGATGGCTTTTTTATAGGTTCGTCTACGCTTGTGGAGTTTGTGCTCATAGTTTTTCCACATCAGTTGTATAGCACTGTTTTCTTCAAGCTCAGGATTTGTTTCCACGTCTGTAACTCCTTGGGCATTAAACATCTTTTGGATGGAATCAAACAAAATGGCGGTTACGCCCTTGTTTTGATAAGATGGGTCAATTCCGATCAGATAGAAAGAGGCTCTGTCATTTTTTTTGAGTGCACGAAAAATATGAAGGAATCCAAAAGGGTAAAGTGAGCCATTTACTTTTTTAAGAGCTTTTGAAAACGATGGCATTGTGATTGCAAAGGCTACAAGTTCGCCCGATTTATCTGTAACACACTTGATAAACCTCGGGTGGATGTAAGAAAAGTATTTTTTCTTATAATGCTCAACCTGATAAGGCTGAATCGGCACAAAAGACTGTAATTTGTCGTATGTCTTGTTCAGCAAGTCAAACATCTTATCAACATAAGGTATTATGTCTTTACGTGACGAGAATTCCAAAGAATTCAGCTCATATCGTTTTGCGATGATTTCTGCATATTTTTTTACCTTTTCAGGAGCATCTTCAGCTTTGAAAATTTTGATTTTAAACTCCAGCCACTCGGCCTGTTTCACCAAACCGAGAGTTTCGAGATGTTGTTTTTGATAGGGGAAATGGTACCATGTAATCATAGTGTTCATATACTCGTATCCTTGCACCAATAATCCGGCTTTATCCATATTGGAAAAACCCATGGGGCCTTCTAAATAGGTTAAGCTATTTTGCCTTCCCCAATCACATACGGCATCGATTAGTAAGCGACTAACTTCGACGTCATCAATAGTATCGTACCAACCGAAACGAACTTTGGTTTTACCTTGCTCTTTGACTTCGATCCAGTTGATTATGGCTGCCATACGACCAACAACTTGTTTCTTATTTTTTACCAAAAAAAGTTTAGCTTCTGCATTTTCAAAAACAGGATTTGAAGCCGGATTGAAAATCGCTTTTTCTTCATTGGTAATAGATGGAACCCATTGATTGCAATTTTTGTATAGCGCAAATGGAAAAGAAAAAAACGCATGATAATCTCTTTTGGAATTCACCTCATAAAGGATATAATCACTCATTACTTTATTTTTTTGCTCCCTTTTTTTGTTTGCGATCTGCCTTACGTTTTTCACGATCACGGACTTTAAACTCTTTTATTTTTTCAGCATTTATCTTACGATCCAATCGATTCTTTTTACGTTTTCTTCTGAGTTGTTTAATTTCATGAGGAATCCCACTATCATTATAGCGATCTATGCGATAAGAAACCCCAATTCCAGCCGAAAACATTGAGGGTGTGTCCTTAATAGTGTGACTCAAAAATGCATCTACTTGAATATTTTCATTAATTAGATAAACAGCACCTGCTGTAATAAAGGTATCAATAGAAAGTTGACTTTTTACACTCACTTGCTCTAAAAAGCTTATTAGCCTTTTTTTGATAGGAATCATTAAACTACTCGACATATAATTTTGTTCGTATGTGCTCCCCAAATATCTTCTACCCCAATTGGTGACAAGTACAAAATTATTTAAAAAATGATTTTGAGTGATTAACATCAATTCACCAGAAATATCATCTTGCTTAAGTTCGGGTGTTTTAAGATTAAAGATTGGTGAAAATGGTTCCCCATATGGGTAAATATTTCCAAAGCTCAATTCAGATCCAAAATAAACCGATAATGCTGGTATTAAATCAATTAGGCGTAAACCTTTGTTGGCTTTATAACTTTTTGTATTGACTTTATACCAATTATAATTTCGAAATGGATCAAAAAGCAAGAGTTTAAATCCAATTGTGTTCCTTTTTGTGCCATTTCTGCTAAAATTTAAACGTCCCGAAACATTATTGAATCCCAATTTATCTTTGTGATAGTCAACCCTATAAATTAGCTCTAGATTTTGTAAAATTAAGCCTGTGCGTAGATCGAGCGTAAAGCCTGCACCTTGGCTTTTTGCTTGGGCAAGTGAAACAAATTGGTCTTGACGATAAGAAGTACCAAATTCGAGCTGGTAAACACCTGGAGCAACTGAGAATGCTCCCTGAGTTAGCCCTGGTCGGTTACTATTGATAATAGGAGTGTATTGACTACTAGCCACAGTCCAAATCATGATAAAGAAAAGTTGAAATGTGGCTTTTACTACATTCATTCCTTCAAATATAAAGAAATGCTGTAGCACAAGTACAGCTTAGAATTGTATTTTTGAGCATTCAAGTCTTTAGTTAATGATTAAAAATTTCGTTCCTCACATTTTATCAGTTGCGTTTTTTGCTGTGCTTTCATTAGCGTATTTCTACCCATTACTTAGTGGTAAAGTAATTGTTCAGTCAGACATACTACAGTCTCAAGGCATGCAACGTCAGGTGGTCGAACATCGTGCAGACTATGATGAAGAGCCCTATTGGGCAGACAATGCCTTTGGAGGTATGCCAACCTATCAAATCACGTCTACTTACCCCAGTGATTATATTGGAAAAGTCGACAAACTCATTCGTTTTTTACCTCGCCCAGCCGATTATCTTTTTGTGTATCTCTTGAGTTTTTATCTATTGATTCTCTTTTTCACACCCAAAGTGCAAATCGCGATTGCTGGAGCAATTGCTTTTGGGTTTTCTACATATCTTCTCATTATTTTAGGGGTTGGTCACAACACCAAAGCTCTTGCGATTGGGTATATGCCTTTGGTTGTATTGGGAGTCATTCATTTGTTTTATAATAAGCGAAAACTTGGCTTCGCTCTTCTTTCCTTGGCAATGGGGTTACAGCTCCATGCCAATCATTATCAGATGACCTACTACTTACTTATCATCGTGGGTTTAATTACGCTTGGATTTGTGATTGATTTGGTTCGAAAAAAGCAATACAGACCACTTGTTAAATCCTTGCTCACCATGATTTTTGCAATGTTGCTTGCATTGAGTTTTAATGCAACCCAATTACTTGCTACGAGTGAATATGCAAAGGAAAGCACAAGAGGAAATTCACCCTTGAAAGAAAGTGTTTCGGGTGAGTTAGTGGCATCCAATGCAGGTCTCTCTTTCGATTATATCACTGAGTACAGCTATGGTATCGTTGAATCATTCAACTTGATCATTCCTCGACTGACAGGCGGTGGGAGTGGGGATCGTCCAGATTCATCTGGTGAGCTCGCTCAATTTTTGCAAACTATCGATAGCGAAACCGCTCAATATGTATTTTCCTATGCCCGTACATACTGGGGAGATCAGCCCATTGTCGAAGCCCCTGCCTATATTGGAATAACGGTGTTTTTTATCGCCATGATTGGGTTTTTTCTTATGCACAAACGTTGGCGCTTGATTCTTCTTTCGTCAATCCTTATTTCCTTGTTGATTTCATGGGGGAAACATCTTCCTCAGTTCACCCAGTTTCTGATCGATTATGTGCCCTTCTACAACAAGTTTAGAGCGGTTAGCTCTGCTCAAGTTATTCTCGAACTCTGCTTTCCGATTGCTGCTGCTATGGGCTTGATTAGCTTGATGGATTCCTCGAACCAATCTCGTAAACAATTCATAAAACTAAGCGCATTGATTGTGTCAGGTATTTTGGGCTTGTTGTGGATTGCGGCTATGACCTTATTTGATTACCAATCTGCTTTTGAACCGTTTGCCGCTTATCCCGAAATCTTAAACCCCTTGATGGAAGATCGAAAATCCATGCTTCTCAATGATTTGATACGTTCGCTTGGCTTTGTTGTTGCGTTGTATGTCATTTGTCGTTTTTCTTTGATCGAAAAGCGAAATCGCTATGTTATTCCAGTTCTGGCCTTAGTTATTCTTATCGACTTA
>PBNJ01000028.1 GCA_002723075.1 Flavobacteriaceae bacterium
AATATGATAAAAAAGGGTAAGCGACCTACATCACACCGCTACAACCGCCTACCCTTGCTGCGTTCCCACCCTGGGGGATTTGGCAGGAGCTGGTTGTGTAGAACTTACCCGGTGCAAATATAACCTGATTCGGATTTTCTCATTCAATAATTATTGAATAATTTCGTTATCAATTGCAATATTATGAGAATTCTCGTTTTTTTTCACCTCATTTTATTTTCTGGCTGTAGCTCAATTGCTCCTGGGCACTTTTCTTTATCTACCAACAACAGCAAAAACAAACTCATCATAGGTGATACCCTATTTTTTAGTCTGACCAACAATAAAAATCACAGTTTAAAAGACCTCCGTTTTTCTTTAAATGGCAGCACAGTGAACAAAAATTTTACTATTCTAGAGAGTCTTGGCAACCATCGTTTAGTGGCAAATTTTACAGTTGGAGATAAGCCATTTTCCATACTAGAACAATTTACTGTCTTTGCCGACAAATCACCTGAAATCTACACCTACAAACTCTTAAACTCCTATCCCCACGATAAAAATGCCTACACGCAGGGACTTGAATTTTATCAAGGGGAGTTGTACGAAAGTACAGGGCAATACGGTCTTTCATCGATTCGGAAAACAGAGTTCACATCAGGAAAAATCATCCAAAAACTACCACTTGACGCCTCCTATTTCGGTGAGGGGCTTACCTTTATCAATGACGAAGCCGTTCAGTTGACTTGGAAAGAAAACATCGGTTTTATATATGACCCAACGAACTTTAAACTTCTCCGTTCGTTTAATTATGACAAAAGTAAAGAAGGGTGGGGACTGTGCAATGATGGTACCTTGATATACAAAACAGACGGGACTGAAAAACTGTGGAAACTTGACCCGAATACCTTTGCAGAGAATGGATATGTGGACATCGTTACGCATAATAAACTTATCAGTAAGGTGAATGAATTAGAGTATGCCAATGGCTTGATTTATGCCAACACCTACCAGTTCAATAAAGAAGTGGTATTGATTATCGAGCCCGAAACTGGTCAGGTCGTTGGGGTTGTTGATTTTTCAGGCTTGAAAGAACAAGTTACGCAACACACGCAGCTCGATGTATTTAATGGCATTGCTTATCATCCCAAGCGCAACAGTTTTTTTGTCACTGGAAAATACTGGGATAAACTCTTTGAAGTTGAAATTGTAAAGAAGGAATGAAGCATTATAAATGGGCAAAGATCATCTGTCTTCTCATTGCAATCGGATTAACAAAGGCCTGTGATTATGACCTGACCTTCTCTCCTGCACAAACACAAGACATCAGATTTAGTAGCGACACAGTCTATCTAGACACTATTTTTACCTCAATTGGATCCTCAACTTATAATCTGAGAATTTATAACCAAGCAGATCACAACATCAAAATCGGTTCGATTCGTTTAGGTCAAGGTAGTGACTCCCAATTTCGTTTAAATGTGGACGGCATGCATGGACAAGATTTTAACAACATTGAAGTCCTAGCAAACGACAGCATTTATGTATTTATTGAAACCACTGTTGATATCAAAGACTATGCGGCCAATGCCCCTGAGTTTCTATACAATGACCAGCTTCTAGTCGATGAACATACCGTTGAACTCATCACACTGGTCAAAGACGCCATATTTTTATATCCAGAGCGCGAAAATGGCTTTAAAGAAATCATTGCATTGGGAACAGATGAGGAAGGAAATGCATTTGGCATCGAAGGTTTTTATTTAGAAGACAACGAATTGGTCTTTACCAACGAACGTCCTTATGTCATTTTTGGATATGCTGGAGTTCCATCAGAAAAAACAGTGCGTTTTGAAGCAGGTGCACGAATTCATTTTCACGATAACTCAGGCCTGATTGCTGCCGAATCGAGTAGTGTGCATGTACTTGGCGAACAAAGCGCTGATGCTAAAATGCAAGAAGGAGAAGTGATCTTTGAAGGAGATCGACTCGAACCATTTTTTGAAAATATCCCTGGGCAGTGGGGTGCCATTTGGCTAACTGCTGGCAGTACCAATCATATTTTTCGTCATGCAACTATCAAAAACGCTTCTGTTGGGATTTTGATGGATTACAACGACGAAACAGAGAACCCTACACTTGTATTAGAGCAAACCCAAATCCACAATAGCAGTGCTGTTGGTTTATGGGCAAAAACTGGGCATGTACGTGCGGTGAATTCCATTTTCGGAAATGCGGGGAATGCTTCTTTTTTTGGGAATATTGGCGGATCGTATGAATTTACACATTGTACTTTTGCCAACTACTGGAATCGTAGTTTTCGCTCAACTCCTGCTGTTATTCTCAATGATTATGTACAAATTTCTGAAACCGAAGATTTCATCGTGCCTCTCGAAAAAGCAGTATTTGCCAACTGCATTATCGATGGGAACCAAACTGTGGAATTTAGCGTAGAACAAAAAGGAGATCAAGAACTTTCCTTTTCTATTGACCACACAGCACTGCGCTTTTCACCAGCAGATGAGACCATTTTTGAAAATCCCTATTACGATTTTAGCTCATCAAGCTTATACCCCAAATTGATTCTGAATAAACAAACTGCTTTTCATCAACCATCTACAAATGATTTTCGGATTTCCCAAGAGAGTGAAGTCATCGGATTGGGAAAAAGCACCCATGCAGCAAGCGTTCCTGTGGATTTAAATGGTGTGGACCGCACAAATTTGCCTGATTTGGGCGCATTTCAGCATTTAATTTTCGAAAAAGAGGATTAGGCGATAAACAAAGGACGATGTGACATTAGCTCATGTACTTCTTGTCCGATGCTTTTCAATACGCTTTCGTCAGTGTGATTTTGAATGGTACGATCGATAAGATCAACCACCTGCTCCATGTCATTCTCCTGTAAACCACGAGTCGTAATAGCAGCAGTTCCAAAGCGAATTCCTGACGTGATAAAAGGTGATTTATCATCAAAAGGCACCATGTTTTTGTTCGCTGTAATCTCGACTTTGACCAATGCGTTTTCGGCATCCTTACCGGAGATACCTTTATTACGTAAATCCAAGAGCATCATATGGTTATCTGTGCCACCAGAAATGATATTATAGTCACGAGAATTCAGTGCCTTTGCCATAGCTTGTGCATTGTTGCGCACCCGAACAATATAATGCATAAACTCATCGGTAAGGGCTTCTCCAAAAGCAACTGCTTTGGCAGCAACGACATGCTCAAGAGGTCCACCTTGATTTCCAGGAAATACACCCCCATCAACCAAAGATGACATCATGCGTTTTTTACCACTTTTCAACGTGATTCCAAAAGGGTTTTCAAAATCTTTGCCCATCAAAATCAAACCACCTCTTGGCCCTCTTAGGGTTTTGTGGGTGGTGGTAGTTACCACATGACAGTGTGGAATCGGATCATTTAGCAATCCTTTGGCAATCAGACCAGAGGGGTGAGAAATATCAGCGAGTAAAAAAGCACCAACACTATCGGCGATTTCTCGAAAACGCTTAAAGTCAATATCACGGGAGTAAGCGGACGCCCCTGCGATAATCATTTGCGGCTTTTCTCTCTCTGCGATCTCCTGTATGGTGTCATAGTTTAGGAGTCCGGTTTCTTTGTCAACTCCATAAAACACCGCATTATAAATACGGCCAGAGAAGTTGACTGGCGAACCGTGGGTAAGATGCCCACCATGGGCAAGGTCAAAGCCCATTATTTTGTCTCCCGGCTTGATAAAGGCATGATATACCGAAGTGTTTGCCTGTGAGCCAGAATGCGGTTGGACGTTTGCATAATCAGCCCCAAAAAGAGTTTTTACACGTTCTATAGCCAGATTTTCGACTTCATCAACTACCTCACAGCCTCCGTAATAGCGTTTACCAGGATAGCCCTCAGCATATTTATTGGTCAGTACAGATCCTGTCGCTTCCATAACTTGTGGACTGGTAAAATTTTCAGAGGCGATTAACTCCAAACCGCCGAGTTGACGCTGGTGTTCAGCTTCAATAAGTTCGAATAACTGATGATCTCTTGCGTTTTCCATAATCATAACAAAGGGCAAAAATACAGCAAACCACAAACAATTCCACATCTTCCCTTTTTATTTTGAGAGGAAGTTATAAACCGGTTGATTAACAATATTTTTTGAATCATTTGATGCCATTTTGTCCCTGAAAATGAAAAAATATACGACAAATTGTCGCTTATTCACTAGGGTATTATTCTTGAGAGATTAAAAAAAAATACAGCATGAATCTAAACGCATATACCCTGAAATCACAAGAATTGGTGCAAGCTGCCCAGCAGTTGGCACAAGCTGCTTCCCATGCGCAGATCGACAATGATCATTTTTTATCAGCATTGCTTGAAGTGGATAGTTTACAATTTGTGTATGATCAGTGTCAGCTCAATCTTCCATTGGTGCGGCAACTGGCTGAAAAAAACCTAGAGTCCAAAGCTAAAGTTGAGGGTGGTCAACTTTCACTATCTGCAGAAAGCAGTCGTTTGCTCACCGCTGCGCAAAACATTGCCAAAGAGATGAAGGATGAGTTTGTAGCCGTTGAGCATATTTTACAAGCCCTTATCACTGGTAAGTCAAACGCCGCACAACTACTCAAAGACCAAGGGCTTACCACCAAGCAAGTACGCGATGCAATTGCCAAACTACGCCAAGGGAAACGCGTGACCTCTGTATCTGCCGAAAACAGTTACCAATCCTTGTCCAAATATGCCAGGAACCTAAATCAAATGGCACAGGAAGGAAAGCTCGACCCTGTCATTGGACGTGATGATGAGATTAGGCGTATTCTTCAAATTCTCACAAGACGCACAAAAAACAATCCAGTATTGGTTGGTGAACCAGGAACTGGTAAAACCGCTATTGCCGAGGGTTTGGCGCATCGGATTATTGCAGGTGATGTACCAGACAATCTCAAAGACAGGCAAATTTTTGCGCTCGATATGGGCGCATTGGTCGCTGGTGCCAAATTTAAGGGTGAGTTTGAAGAGCGACTCAAAAGTGTGGTTAAAGAGGTGGTGCAAAGCGCCGGTAATATCGTTTTGTTTATCGACGAAATCCATACACTTGTCGGCGCAGGTGGTGGTGAAGGTGCCATGGACGCTGCCAATATCCTTAAGCCTGCACTTGCTAGAGGTGAGCTGCGTACTGTTGGAGCCACAACCCTAGATGAGTATCAAAAACACATCGAAAAAGACAAAGCACTCGAAAGACGTTTTCAAAGAGTCATGGTTGAGGAGCCAGATACCGAGAGTGCGATTTCAATTCTTCGAGGAGTCAAAGAAAAATATGAACAGCACCACAAAGTACTTATCAAGGACGAGGCGGTAATTGCGGCGGTAAAACTCTCCGAGCGTTATATTACCAATCGATTTCTCCCCGATAAAGCCATAGACCTAATGGACGAGGCATCTGCCAAACTGCGTATGGAAATCAATTCCAAGCCAGAAGATCTCGATGCAATGGATCGTAAAATCATGCAGCTCGAAATCGAAATTGAAGCGATTAAACGAGAAAAAGATGCGCAAAAACTCAAGAATCTAAACAGCGAGTTGGCCAACCTAAAAGAAGATCGATCTGTGATTTATGGACAATGGAGCGCAGAACGCGGCCTGATTGAGCGTATTCAGCAACACAAGACCGAGATTGAGAACTTACGACTGGCAGCCAACCGTGCCGAACGTGAGGGCGATTATGGGAAAGTCGCTGAGTTGCGCTACGGAACAATTAAAAATGAGCAAGAGCAACTCAAAACGGCACAAGCAAAACTCGCCAACAGTCAAAGCACTATGGTAAAGGAAGAAGTGACTCAGGAAGACATTGCTGACGTTGTGGCCAAATGGACTGGGATCCCTGTTGCGAAAATGATTCAAAGCCAGCGAGAAAGACTACTCCATTTAGAAACAGAGCTAAAAAATCGAGTCGTTGGTCAAGACCGCGCAATCGTTGCGGTTAGCGATGCAGTGCGTCGAAGTCGTTCAGGCCTTCAAGACCCGAACAAGCCAGTGGGGAGTTTTTTGTTTTTAGGAACAACAGGAGTGGGAAAAACAGAATTAGCAAAGGCCTTGGCCGAACTCCTATTTGACGATGAGCAAGCCATGACTCGAATTGATATGAGTGAATATCAAGAGCGGCATGCGGTGAGTCGTTTAGTGGGTGCACCCCCGGGTTATGTGGGTTATGAAGAAGGTGGACAGCTCACAGAGGCCGTTCGAAGGCGACCCTATGCGGTCATCTTACTCGATGAGATTGAAAAAGCACATCCTGATGCGTTTAATATCTTACTACAAGTACTCGATGAAGGTCGTTTAACAGACAACAAAGGTCGAGTTGCAGATTTTAAAAATGCCATCATCATTATGACAAGTAACCTTGGTAGCGAAATGATTGAAAACAGCTTTCAACAAGAGGAGAATTTGGATATCGCAATGGAAAATGCACAAAACGAAGTGTTGGCTTTAATGCGTCAAAGTATCCGACCAGAATTTATCAATCGGATTGATGATATCATTGTGTTTAATCCGCTTAGCAAAGCGGATATCCAAGATATTGTCAGCTTGCAGATCAAATCCTTGGCTAGGCGATTATCCGATCAAAACCTAACCATTGATGCAACAGATGAAGCAGTTATTCTATTGGCCAAAAAGGGCTTTGATCCTCAATATGGTGCTCGACCTGTCAAACGTGTTATACAAACGCTAGTTTTGAATGAATTGGCCAAAAAGTTACTCGAAAATGAAGTAGATAAACAAGAAGTCATCCTATTGGATGCATTTGATGATGAATTGGTGTTTCGAAATAGCTAAATTTTAGTTCCTACCTTTGCCCCATGCAAAAACAAGTCAATATCAAAAACAAACGAGCTCGTTTTGAATATGAGCTGATCGACCAGTACACCGCTGGGATCGTATTGACAGGGACGGAAATCAAATCTATTCGTTCCTCTAAGGCGTCTATCGCTGAAAGTTTTTGTGAGTTCAATGATCATCGGGAGTTGTTTGTGATCAATATGTCGATTGAGACCTACAGCAATGGGGGGTATGTCAATCATCGTGTCCGTGCCGACAGAAAGCTGTTACTTCAAAAAAAAGAACTTCGTAAACTTCATAAAGAAGTTAAGAATGTTGGATTGACCATTGTGCCTCTAAATCTGTTTATCAATGAAAAAGGATATGCAAAATTGCGAATTGCTCTTGCGCGAGGAAAAAAGATTCATGACAAAAGAGATACTATTAAGGATCGAGACAATAAGAGGCAACTCGATCGGGTAAAAAAGAGTTTTTCCAACCGCTAGTTTTTATCGGTTAGCATTGGAACAAACCGAAAGGTTCCGTGCTTTTGCTTTTCAAATTCTTTGGCAGAAATTCTAACGATCAAAATCATTTCTTGCGTTCCAGTACCCACAGGGATTACCATACGCCCGCCTATCGCGAGCTGATTGAGTAAAGCTTTGGGAATTTCAGTAGCACCTGCCGTGACCAATATTCGATCGAAGGGAGCAAACTCTGGGAGACCTTTGTACCCATCTCCAAAAACCAGTTTTTTTGGTCTATAACCAAGTTTTGGTAATTGACGCATACTGTATCGGTACAACTGGTGTTGTCTTTCAATCGAGTATACATTAGCCCCCAACATTGTTAAAACAGCGGTTTGATAACCCGATCCCGTGCCGATTTCGAGTACGCTTTCTCCCTGTTGTACCTGCAGAAGTTGTGACTGGAAAGCAACAGTATAGGGTTGTGATATGGTCTGTTCCGCTGCGATGGGAAATGCTTTGTCTTGGTAAGCATGAGATTCAAACCCACTATCCATAAACAAATGGCGTGGCACGCTACCAATGGCTGACAAAACCTCTTCGTCAGTGATTCCTTTTTTGCGTAGTTGCTCGACCAAATGCCGACGCATCCCCTGATGCTTAGTGCTATCAATCACAGCATAAAATTACAAAGACTTAGGGGATTTCCTAAAGAATATTTAGTCGATAAATCCTACCTTTGTTGCTATGAATCAAAAACTTAAAATTGGCGTACTTGGCGCAGGTCATTTGGGGAAAATTCATTTGCGTTTATTACAGGAATCATCGGCCTATGAATTGGTTGGTTTTTATGACTCTCAACCACAAATCGCAGCAAAAATATCAAGAGAATTTGGCTATCGTTCTTTCTCTGAAGTTGACAGCTTGTTGGATGAAGTGGATGTAATAGATATCGTCACTCCAACGATCAGTCATTTTGAATTGGGCAAAAAAGCGTTAGAGAAAGGACTGCATATCTTTTTAGAAAAGCCAATCACTGCCACTGTCGAGGAAGCAAATGAGTTGGTATCCTTAGCCAAAGCCAAAGGGCTTTTGGGCATGGTAGGACAGGTAGAGCGATTTAATCCCGCGCTTATGGCAGCAAATCCGTATATAAATACCCCAATGTTTATTGAAACACATCGATTAGCAGAGTTCAACCCTAGAGGAACAGATGTTTCTGTGGTATTGGACTTGATGATTCATGATATCGATGCCATTTTGAGTGTGGTACAATCCAAAGTGATCGATGTACAGGCAAGTGGCGTTTCGATCATCAGTGAAACCCCCGATATTGCCAATGCACGACTGCGATTTGAAAATGGATGTGTTGCAAATTTAACAGCGAGTCGAATTTCGATGAAAACCATGCGAAAGTCACGTTTTTTTCAGAGAGATGCCTATGTGTCTGTCGATTTTTTTGAAAAGAAAACAGAGGTTGTTCGCATGCAAAATGCACCCAAATCAGCAGAAGATTTTGCGATGATTCTCGAAAATGCAGAGGGAGTTAAAAAACAAATTTTCTTTGACAATCCCGAAGTTAAGAATGGGAATGCCATTTTGATGGAATTGGAACATTTTGCTGACGCCATAAATAATAATAAAGAACCTATCGTATCTTTACGGGCAGGAACTTCTGCACTTGAAGTGGCTCACCAAATCTTAAATTGTTTTTAAACATGATTCTTGCCCCATTTAACGCAATTCGTCCCCAACCTCAAAACATGAGGTCATGGGTCAACAGACAGCTCGGAGACTCTTTTGGTGAAAACAAAGATGTTCTTGATTTTTTATCCCTTATTCAACCATATTCAGGTAACCCCCCCCAGATCAGAAAACGATTGCATACATTTCTTCGGCAGGGTGTATTGGTGAGGGATCCTAGTCCGAGCATATATCTACTTCAAATTCAAACTGGCGACAGTAAATCGTTGGGATTTGTAGGTAGTGTTCAAACTGGAAGACTGAGTACAGGTGAGATTAAAGCACATGAAGATGTGGAAAACAATCGTGTAGAGATTTTTAAAGAATACTTGAAAATTACACAACTCAACGCAGAGCCCGTTGTGCTTTGTCACCCCCAAAACAAAGAACTCGAAGATATTTGTTATCAATTTACCAACTCACTCCCTTTTGCTGAATTTAAAAGAAAAGAAATCGATTATAAGCTTTGGCGAATCGATCATCCTATCCTTATTGACCGAATAAACAAGGCTTTAAAATCGATTCGTTCCTTCTATATCGCAGATGGGCACCACCGTTGTTTTTCATCCTTGTCGTATTCAAAAGAAGACAATACAAAGGATCAATTTTTAGCTATACTTCTCCCCCACGATCAACTTCAAATAGATCATTTTTGTCGAATGTTCAGCACTTTAAATGAAATGCGGATTGACCATTTTGTCGCGAAATTGTCAAACAATTTCAAGGTTGAAAGACTATCATCTTACAAAGCTCCACAAAGCATACTTGAATTTAGCATGTACATTGGAGGAAGTTGGTTTTGGCTAACATCCAAGCGCAGTGATACTACAACTCCAACCCTAAATCGAATCCCTACAAACATCATTTATGAAGATATTGCAAAACCATTGCTGGGTATTCAAAACCTTCAAAAAGACAAAAGAATTGCTTATCGCCACTATGAAAACCCCTCTCAACAGATAAAGGAAGACGTTGATAAGGGTGAATATGTATTAGGCATTCAACATTATCCAATTCCTTTCAAAGATATCATCGCGACAGTTGAGGATTCTGATCTACTTCCCCCAAAGAGCACACATTTCAGACCCAAACCTTTACATGGGATGCTTATCTTTGATTTTTTAACACAATGATCAAGGACAATCTTTCTGCACTTATCCAATCTATCCCCTCCACTGTGACGCTCGTTGCGGTATCAAAAACAAAACCTGTAGCCAGCCTTTTAGAAGCCCATCAAGCAGGCCAACGAGATTTCGGAGAAAACAAGGTGCAAGAATTGGTAGATAAAGCCTCAGTACTTCCCCAAAATATCCGTTGGCATATGATTGGCCATTTACAACGAAATAAGGTTAAATACATTGCGCCATTTGTATCGCTTATTCACAGCGTAGATAGTTTTCGATTACTCAATGAAATTAACAAGCAAGGCAAAAAAAACGATAGAGTAATTGACTGTTTGTTGCAAGTCCGAATCGCACAGGAAGAAACCAAATTTGGACTGACATTCGAAAATAGCAACGAGATTCTGAATCAAAATAATTATACGCATATTCGGATCCGTGGCTTGATGGGCATGGCGAGTTTTACGGATAACCAAATCCAAATTGAAAGTGAATTCAAATCGCTTGCTCAATATTACAAACAGTATCAAGATCAATACGACTGGGACACCCTGTCGATGGGAATGAGTGGGGATTATCCACTCGCTTTGTCCTGTGGAAGCACGATGATTCGAGTGGGTAGCCGTATATTTGGATCTCGAAACTAAGAGCTATGTACGCTGTTGTTGATGTCGAAACGACTGGAGGAAAATATGGGGAAGAAGGAATCACAGAAATAGCGATTTATCAATATGATGGTCATGAACTTACCGATCAACTGATTTCACTGATCAATCCTGAAAGACCCATTCAGCCATTTGTGGAAAATCTGACAGGAATCAATCAGCGTATGCTGCGGAATGCCCCCAAATTTTATGAGCTCGCCAAACGCATCGTAGAAATCACAACCGACTGTGTTCTGGTTGCGCACAATGCCTCTTTTGATTACCGCATGTTGCAAACCGAATTTGACCGGTTGGGATTTGATTTTGAACGAAAAACACTCTGTACAGTTGAACTCTCTAAAAAACTCATCCCTGATGTAGAGTCCTACAAACTTGGGAAACTTGTGCGCAGCTTGGGAATTCCACTAAGCGACCGACATCGTGCTGCAGGAGATGCGCGGGCAACACTAGAACTTTTAAAGATTTTACTTCATAAAGACGGCGAAAAGCAAATTGTCAAAAACCTGATAAAAGCACATTCAAACTCTAAAAAACCAAAACATCTTCTAAAACTCCTCCAAACGGTTCCTGCCACTATGGGCGTCTATTATCTCCACAATGCTAAAGGTGATGTGATTTATGTTGGAAAGAGCAAAAACATGAAGCGTCGAGTGAATCAGCACTTTAGCAGTTCAGGAAAAAAACAATTGCGGATCCAACTGGAGACAGACTCAATCAGTGTGGAAGAGACGGGAAGTGAGCTTGTTGCCTTGCTCAAGGAGTTGGACGAAATCAAACTCCACAAGCCTAAACACAACCGCATGCACAAAAGCAGTTTTGTCAAATTTGGACTTAGCTTAGTGCAGAATAAAAAAAATTATCAAGTTTTACGACTCGTACATGCCAATTCTGAAGATGAGTATCTCACGACCTTTAAAACTCTGAATCGTGCACGAGCTGTCTTGTTTCACTATGCTGAAAAGTATTCCCTGTGTCTACAACTTTTAAGTTTGGACAAAAAAGAGGGATCCTGCAGTTTACACCTAAAACAAGAATGCCTTGGCGCGTGCATTGGTGAAGAATCTGCAGAACACTATAACCAAAGGGTTCAGCAACTGATCACAGATATTGAATTTAGCCATCCTGAAATGGTGATCGTTGACCGAGGTCGAAATCCAGAGGAACAAAGTGTAATTTTGATTGAAAACAAAAAACTTGTTGGCTTTGGCTATATCAATTTGTCGCATCAAATCACACATCCCGATGCACTCAAAAATCTCATTTATCCCATGAAAGACTCAAGGGAAGCACGGCATATCATCAAAAGCTATCTCCGAAAACACAAAAACCTAAAAATCATACCACTTCAAAATTAATGAACAAGACACTCATCACCCTATCTGGACCCACAGCAAGTGGCAAAACCGCTTTGTCTATACGAATCGCAAAGGCACTTGGCGCAGAGATTTTTTCTTGTGATTCAAGGCAGTTTTACAAAGAAATGTCGATTGGCACCGCTGTACCAAACGAAACGGAACGAATGGAAGTCCACCATCATTTTATCCAACATAAAAGCATTCAATCCCCCTACTCTGTCGGGCAGTTTGAAGCAGATGCAATGAACGCCCTTACACAGTATTTTACAGAAAATGATGTTGCGATATTGGTAGGTGGATCAGGATTATATATGCAAGCCGTCGTTGAAGGAATTGATAAATTTCCCGAAGTGCCAGAAGGAATCCGTACCGAACTTGGTAAACGTCTGGAAACCAATGGCTTGGAGGATCTTCAAAATGAGTTACAAACACTTGATCCAGATCATTATCATAAAATGGATATCCAAAACCCTAGTCGTGTACTGCGTGCTTTGGGTGTTAGTTTAGCTGCTGGTCAACCCTATTCTTCTTTTTTAGGGAAAGATAAGCCAAAGCGCCCATTTTCAGTGTTACAGCTATCTGTTGATATTCCAAGATCGGTACTGTATGATCGCATCAATGACCGTGTAGATGAAATGATCAACACAGGACTGCTTCAAGAGGCCGAATCCCTTTACCCATATCGTGATCTAAATGCCTTGCGGACCGTGGGATATCAAGAAGTTTTTGATTTTTTTGATCAGAAAGTTGACTTAGATGATACCATCGCTCTAATCAAGCAACACACACGGCATTATGCAAAACGGCAAATAACATGGATTCGCAGAAAAGAAAGTAATGCCATACAGATAAACCCGACAATTTCAGATCAAGAATTGGTGAGAATATTACCAAAGCATCCCTAGCTTAGAGAAAAGATTTTAAATTGTGGCGCATACGTTCATCAATATGATCAATCGGGGCTTTTTCAAAAGAAACGCCCATAATTTGTTCGTAGAGTTCAATGTAGCGCTGGGAAACACTGTCGATATAATCATCGTTCATAACAGGTAAATTTTGCCCTTCAAGTCCTTGAAACCCATTTCGAATGAGCCATTGACGTACAAATTCTTTGGAAAGTTGTTTCTGTGACTCATTTTGGTCTTGGCGATCTTGATAGCCTTCGGCATAAAAATATCGAGACGAGTCAGGGGTATGTATCTCATCGATCAGAAGTATGTTTCCATTAGCATCTTTTCCAAATTCATATTTGGTGTCGACCAGCAACAAACCCTGTTTAGCAGCAAGCTCTGTTCCTCTTGCAAATAACTTGTAAGTATACTCCTTGAGGAGTTTATAATCTGCTTCAGAAACAATTCCGTTTTCCAGAATTTGTTCTTCACTGATGTCTTCGTCATGGTCGCCTTGCTCGGCTTTGGTTGCAGGTGTAATAATTGCACTTGGAAAGGCATCGTGTTCTTTCATTCCCTCAGGCATTGGAACCCCACAAAGCATTCGTTTACCAGCTTTATACTCGCGAGCTGCATGTCCAGAGAGATAGCCTCTAATTACCATTTCGATTTTAATTGGAGTACATTTTTTTCCAACAGCAACGTTGGGGTCAGGTGTTGAGATAATCCAATTGGGGACCAAATCAGCTGTTGATTGCATCATATGCGTCGCAATTTGGTTGAGAATCTGTCCCTTAAATGGAATTCCTCGAGGCATCACAACATCAAAAGCCGACAAGCGGTCTGTCGCAACCATGATCAAAGTGTCATTATCTAAAGTGTATATTTCTCGTACTTTACCAGTGTATTTATTGGTTTGACCAATAAATTCAAAATTGGTATGCATCAAGGTATTTGTCATCATTAGTTGTGGTGCTCGGTTTTCTTATATGCGTCAATTACTTTTTTGACTAGCGGGTGGCGGATCACATCTCGCCCATCTAGCTGAATAACATCTATTCCCTTTACGTCGGATAAAATAAGTAATGCTTCTTTTAGACACGAAATCACACGTCTAGGTAGGTCGATTTGCCCAGGGTCTCCCGTAATTATAAACTTGGTGTTTTTTCCCATCCGAGTCAAGAACATCTTCATTTGATTATGTGTGGTATTTTGTGCTTCATCTAAAATGACAAAGGCATCATCTAGCGTTCGCCCACGCATAAAGGCCATAGGTGCAATTTGTATGGTTCCCTTTTCGATATAACTCGCAAGTTTTTCTGCTGGAATCATATCTCGAAGGGCATCATATAACGGCTGCATGTATGGATCAAGCTTTTCTTTTAAATCTCCGGGTAGAAATCCGAGGTTTTCACCTGCTTCTACGGCTGGTCGCGTAAGAACAATGCGTTTAACTTCTTTGTTTTTGAGTGCTTTAACCGCCATTGCAACACCTGTATAAGTTTTTCCCGTACCAGCGGGGCCAACGGCAAATACCAAGTCATTTGTGGCGATTGACTCAACTAATCTTGCTTGATTTATGGTGCGTGCCTTAATAATTTTACCACCAACACCATGCAAAATGGTTTTAATGTCTGCTTCATCCAAACCAAAGGTATCTTCGGATGATGAGGTTAAAATCTTCTCAACAGTAGATTCATCGAGTGTGTTGTATTTCCCATAATGCATCATCAAGCGATCCATTTGCTTTTCGAATTCTTCAAGGACTTCTTCCTCGCCATATGCGGTGACAATATCGCCTCTTGCTACAATCTTTAATTTAGGGAAATATCGCTTAAGTATGGCGATATTCTTACTCTTGCTGCCTCCGTAAAATACAGTTGGATTGACTTCAGCGAGCTGTATAGAGATTTCATTCAATGGCAAATAATTTTAACATCAATGCTACCGCTTTTTTTTTGGTAACTTTGATTTCAAATTTAACGAATTTTGTCTTCTACTGATTAATTTAATGCGATCAATTTGACTCCTGTTATTACACTCACATCGGATTTTGGACAAAAAGACCCGTATTTGGCATCTATCAAGGGTGAACTTTACAGTTTGCTTGAACATCCAGTGATTATTGATATCTCACATGAAATTGAGCCCTTTCACATTGCACAAGCAGCTTTTATAGTGCAAAATAGCTACTCTCATTTTCCAGAAGAATCTGTACATATTTTGTTCATAGACGATACAGTAAGTCCAGAAAACAAACCCATTATTGCCAAACTCAACAAACACTATTTTGTCTGTCCAGATAATGGCATACTATCGCTAATCTCCCCAAAATTCAATCCAGATGAGGTCTATGAAATCGATATTCAAAAAGCCCCTAATAATAGTTTTAGTACCCGAGCGATTTTTGCACAAGCAGCGGCCCACCTGATGCGGGGCGGAGCACCAAGTGTGATTGGTAAAAAAACTGAACAAATCAATGTTCGTATTCCTTTCACGCCGAGTGTAAATAATGACAAAAACACAATCACTGGTAAGGTCATTTATATCGATAATTATGAAAATGTTGTCACCAACATTTCTGAGGAAATATTTGTGGAAATCGGGCAAGGACGTGAGTTTACCATCCAAGTCCGCAACAACGAGATCAAACAAGTGGTTCGTTCCTATGCTGAAGTGATTCGATTTGATATCGATAAAAACAAAAGAGTGGAAGGGGGAAAAGAACTTGCTCTTTTTAACTCATTAGGTTTACTTGAATTGGCAATCTATAAAAGCAATCCAAAGCATACAGGTGGCGCTTCAAGCTTATTTGGATTACAATATCTTGACTTGGTTTCAGTACACTTTAAATAGTGTTGATAAGTTCGTTTCCATATTCAAAAAGGAAAAGTTATTTTTGTTATTATAAGGTATATCGCATGAAATTTATCGTATCCAGTTCTGCACTTCTAAAACCCATTCAAACACTTAGTGGTGTTCTAAATACAACCAACACCTTGCCCATTTTAGACCATTTTCTATTTGAAGTGAGTGATAATAACCTTCGGGTTACCGCAACTGATTTGGAAACAACCATGTCTGCCGTTATCAACGTTGAAGCTGACGATAGTGGAAGTGTTGCTGTACCAGCTCGATTGTTACTTGAAACGATGAAAACCTTTCCAGAGCAACCATTGACATTTACCTTAACTCATCAAAATACGATCGAAATCAGCTCTAACTATGGAAAATATGCTCTGGCTTATGCCACTGCTGAAGAATTTCCAAAAGCGGTAAGCGTAAATGATGCCAGTCAAATTAGTATCCCTAGCAATGTGCTTGCTACTGCGATCAATAGTACCTTATTTGCCTCAGGCAACGACGACCTTCGTCCCGTTATGAGTGGTGTGTTTTTTCAGTTTTCGTCAACCGGATTGACTTTTGTTGCAACCGATGCACACAAATTGGTTCGCTATGTTCGAACCGATATCACAACTGATGATTCCGCGGAATTTATAATGCCAAAAAAACCATTGACGTTATTAAAGTCTATCTTAACTGGGAATGATGCAGATGTACAATTAGACTACAACAACAGTAATGCCCGTTTTGTTTTTGATGATATCGAATTGACTTGTCGCCTTATCGATGGGAAATATCCGAACTATGAGGCAGTAATCCCAAAAGATAACCCCAATGTGCTCACAATTGATCGCAATTTGTTTTTGACAACAATGAAGCG